>DFSH01000037.1:6795-38576 GCA_002378565.1 Flavobacteriales bacterium UBA3442
GTCACTTTATCGCCAGCCTTTTGATTGAAAACAAAAGAAGAACAAATGCCCGGGTTCACATCCATCCATCCATTTTTCTCGCGATCCCATGGCGGCGTAGCAATACGGATGTTGAGTATCACAATGTTGCCTTCTGCTGGATGATTGGCCATGGAGTATGCACGGTAGATCGGCTCAGGGTTCTTCATCGTCAAATCCCAGAGGCCAAACTTGTCCCACTCTGCCTGAAACTCATCGGGTTTTTTGCCCAATTTTGGATGCGCTGTGATATCGATGTTCTTGAAATCAATCGTTGTTTCTGGCACGTCAACCTGAATGTAGCCGCCAGCTTCAAAATCCAAGGATTGACCCTCAGGTAATCGAACCACAAATTCCTTAATGAAGGATGCCACATTGTAGTTGGACACCACTTCACATTCCCACTTCTTGATTCCAAATACCTCAGCAGGCACAACGATTTTCATGTCATTTTTGATCTTCACCTGACATGCCAGACGCCAATTGTCAGCAATTTCTTTGCGGTTGAAGTAGCCTACCTCTGTAGGAAGGATAGCCCCTCCGCCATCGGTCACCTGGCATTTACACATGCCACAGGTTCCTCCGCCACCACAGGCTGATGGCAAGAAAACTTTCTGGCTGTTCAAGGTGTTGAGTACCGTGCTGCCCGATTCAATCTCAATGGCATCACCGTTGATGTCAAGGGTTACTGGTCCAGAAGGCATCAAACGAGCCTTGGCTTGGAGAAGAATGGTCACCAAGGCAAGAATCACCGACAAAAAGACAGCGATGCTGATGATGATAATGGTAGATAATGCGAAGAAAGTCATGCTTACTGAACTTAGCTGTTAAAGTTTGATTCCCATGAAACTCATGAAGGCCATGCCCATGAGTCCCGTGATGATGAAAGTGATGCCTAAACCACGCAAAGGGCCTGGCACATGAGAGTACTTGAGGCGCTCGCGAATGGCGGCAATGGCTACAACGGCTAGCAACCATCCAATGCCTGAACCAAAGCCAAATACGGTTGCTTGGGTGATGGATGTATAGGCGCGCTCCTGCATGAAGAGTGAACCGCCCAAAATGGAACAATTCACAGCGATCAAGGGCAGAAATATGCCTAAAGCTGAATACAAGGCAGGAGCAAATTTCTCAACCACCATCTCCACGAGCTGAACCATGGAAGCAATGACAGCGATGAACATGATGAAGCTCAAAAAGCTCAAATCCACCTCAACAAACTCAGGGTCTAGCCACGATAAAGCCCCTTCCTTGAGTACATAGTTCTCAAGCAGATAGTTCACCGGCAGGGTGATTGTAAGGACAAAGGTCACAGCCAATCCAAGGCCGACACCTGTTTTCACCGTTTTAGAAACGGCCAAATACGAGCACATGCCTAAGAAATAGGCAAAAATCATATTCTCTATGAAGATGCTTTTGACAAAGATGTTGATGAGTTCTTGCATGGTAGTATGTCTTAGTCCTTTTCAATCAATGAAGGCGTCTTTGCACGCTGTATCCAAATCACAATGGCCACAACGATGAGAGCCATTGGCGGCAATAACATCATGCCGTTGTTGGTGTAGCCCATGTCGTAGACCCCAAGCTGAGCCATGATAGGGTAATCAAAGAGGGTGCCATTGCCAAGCAGCTCGCGGAAAAAAGCCACCAACAACAAGATGCCTGCATAGGCAACACCATTCCCCACCCCATCAAGGAAGGCCTTCCAAGGCGAATTCCCGAGGGAAAAGGCCTCTATGCGACCCATGATGATGCAATTGGTGATGATCAAACCAACAAACACAGACAATTCCTTGCTTACATCGTAGACAAAGGCCTTGAGCACTTGGTCAACGAGGATAACCATCAAGGCTACCACAACAAGCTGTACAATGATTCGGATGCGATTGGGAATCAAATTTCTCAGCAATGAGGTCAACACATTGGCTGCCGCCATCACGACAATCACGGAGATGCCCATGACCAATGCTGGCTTCATTTTTACTGTGATCGCCAACGCTGAACAAATACCCAAAACCTGAACTGTGATGGGGTTGTTTTCATTCATGGGATCGATAAGGAGCCTGCGATTCTTCTTAGAGAACAGGGGCTCGCGTGCGGTTTTTTCCATTGCCTTACTCATGATTTGTGTTGCTGCTGTCAGCGAGGGTTTCAATGTGGGTTTCCACGGTAGATTCAGCCACCTGTTTCAACAAGTAAGCTTTGTAGGGGATCAAGCAGTCTTCCAACATGTATTGAACGCCAACTGAGGTGATGGTTCCGCCAGATATGCCATCCACTTGCTGGTTGGTCCTTGCGTCGCCCTTGCGGACTTCAATGCCATCATAGCTGTCAGAGAAAATGATTTTCCCGGGGAACTGATCCTGGAAAATGGCTGTTGAGATCTCCGCACCCAATCCAGGTGTTTCCTTTAAATGATTGAAGGAGGCACCGTAAATGGTGTTGGCATCCGATTGCAAGCTGATGAAGCCCCAGATGGGACCCCAAAGACCCTTGCCACGTAAGGGTAAAATGTAATAGGTGTTATCCTGGTAGGTAGCGACAAACAAAGGCACTGAGCGCTTGTTAGAAGGCACCTTGACAGCATTTGCCATGTCCAAGTCGAAGGCTGAAACCTCTGATTCAATGACTTCGCCACTTCTGATCACTAATTGCTCAACGATGACACTGTTGAAAAGGGAATCAGGGTTCTCAGAAACCAAGCCAATTGAGGCTAAGATGTTGGACTTTTTCTCCAAAACCATATTGGCATCTTGGAAAGGTTTGAGTACGGTGGCTGCGACTGAAAGCAGTACGGCCACAATCACCACCATGATGATGGAGAATAGGTAAGTATAACGGTTGCTGTTGACGTCCATGTTACGAGGCTTTAACGGTTGATCGTTTTTGACGACGGCTGATGTTTGCGGCAACCACGTAGTGGTCAATCAAAGGGGCCATGACATTCATGAACAGAATGGCCAGCATCACGCCTTCTGGGTAGGCGGGGTTGAAGACGCGAATGATGATGCTCAACATACCAACCAAGAATCCAAAAATCCATTTGCCACGCTCTGTGTGAGCAGATGAGACGGGATCTGTGGCCATGAACACGATACCAAAGGCAAAACCACCATACAGCAAGTGCTCATAAAATGGCATAGCCATATAGACCTGCTGTTCTGGTGAAATCATGTACGATGCCAGCCCATTAAAAATCCATCCCATCAAAAGGGCGCCCATGACAGCAGACAGCATGATTTTCCAGGAAGCAATGCGTGTGACAATAAGCAAAACGGCACCCAACAGGATCATTACTACTGATGTCTCACCAATGGATCCAGGAATGATGCCAATAAAGGCATCCCAAGCAGAGTATGAACTGCTTCCTGTGGCTGCCATCTCACCCAAGGCAGTGGCGCCAGAGTAACCATCAACGACAGACTGGCCAGCCTCGGTCGTGGTATTGACCCAGGCCTTGTCGCCAGACATGACACTAGGGTAAGCAAAAAAGGCAAAGGCTCGAGCAGTTAGCGCAATGTTCAAAATGTTCATACCTGTTCCACCAAAGACTTCCTTAGCAATCAACACAGCAAAAATAGTTGACACCGCAATCATCCATAATGGCATGTCCAATGGCATGATCAACGGGATCAGTATGCCAGACACCAAGAAGCCTTCTGCAACGGCATGCTTGTTCTTGAAAGCAAATACCATCTCAACACCTAGGCCAGCAGCGTAGGTTACCAAAATCATGGGAACAAGTCGCCATGCGCCAAACAAGGCATTGTCAAGGGTTAAGAATTGCGAAATCAAGTCACCGTCCACCAACAAGCCTAAAGCCTTGTAATGCTGGTAGCCTGCATTGAACAAGCCAAACAGCAGGGCTGGCATCAAAGCAAAAATCACTGTCACCATGGTGCGCTTGAGATCAATGGCATCGCGCACATGGGATCCATTGTCGGTGTTGTGATCCGGAACAAACATCATGGTTTCCAAAGCATTATGCATAGGCATCAGTGCTTTGAACTTGCCATCAGTGACTGCAGGTCGGGTAGCGTCAAAGATGTTTTGTAAAAATTTCATATCCAGAGTTCGTGATTAGTTCATTTCTGCATGAAGCATATCCAAGGCGCTACGCACCAAAGACTGCAAAGGTTGCTTGGAGGTACATATCACCTCGCACAAGGCAAAATCTTCTTCAACCACTTCATAAGCACCGAGGGCTTCCATGCTCTCTAGGTCATTGGCCCACATGGCCTTGAGTAATTGATTTGGAAGGATGTCAAAAGGGAATACGCGATCGTATTCACCCGTCATGACAAAATTCCTGTCTTCACCATTCATCTTGGTACTTAGGTCATACTTGCGATGAGGAAACATCCAAGAAATGAAGGTTCGGTTTTTAGAGAACTTCCTGATATTGGGCAATACCCAGCCAAAAAACTCTGTGCCCTCACCTTCAGGGATGGCTGTGAGTTGGTTAGCATTGTATGAAAGGAACCCATCCTTGCCGACTGCTTGGCCTGTCAATACAGAGCCGGAAATCACGCGGTAGGTGCGGTCGACTCTCAAAGCCTCATCCATGACTGAAGTCAATTGCATGCAAGGCATAGCTTTCACGTAGGATGGGTCAACAAACCCTGTACCACCCATGGTGATCACGCGCTCTAGGTGAACTTCTCCTAAACGGAAAAACTGACCCAAGATGGCCACGTCTTGCGCATCAATGGCCCACACAACCTCACCTTTATTCAAGGGGGAAACATGAGCAATGTGCACCGATGTGTTGCCGGCAGGGTGCTGGCCTTGAAAGCGATGGATCTCAACATTTTCAGCACCAACAAGCGCGGTGGACGACTCGTCCTCTGCAATGGAAAGCACCGTTTTTGAAGCTAGCAAGCTCAACACCTTGATACCTGACTGAAAATCCATTTCACGACCCTTGAGGGTGATGGATGCCTCAGGAGCAAATGGCGCAGTGGCCATGGCGTTAATGAATACCGCCTTGGGTTGATCATTCGGGTTGGCAATGATGCCATAGGGACGCATCTCGAGCATGGTCCAAAGGCCAGACGCTGTCAAACGCTCAATGACTTCATCGCGATTGGCAGGATGACCTTTAGGGAAGCTAGCGTAGGCTTGGACGGCATCCGCCTCGATAAGTACGTGCTCAAGGCGACGCTTTGCACCGCGAACAATGGATGTCACCACGCCGCTTACCGGGGAAGTGATGCGAATTCTATCATCCTTTTTATGAAAGAGAATGCTGTCTCCAGCGAGGACTTTATCCCCTTCTTTCACGGCAAGCTTTGGCACTAAACCAAGGTAACTATCTGGCGTAATTGCAAAGGTGGTTGTGCTTTCCAGTGTGCCCAATAGATCTGAAGGACTCCCCATGATGGGAAGGGTCATTCCTTTCTGCACTACGTGTGTCTTAAACATGTCCCAAGTTTTAGGGTGAAAAATTTTGCCGCAAAGTTACAATACATAAGAGCTAGGGACGAAGTTTTTATCAACTTTACATCCCATGAGCAACTTAAAGTTATTCACACTATCCCTGATGTTTTCGCCAGCCTTGGCTTATGCCCAATTTGCACCGGATTGGCTTGTGGCTGAAGGTATCCATTCCGTGCAATGGCATGTGCTTGGTGATCCACAAAGTTTGACGGTGGTTCCCTTGGGTGAAACTGGCAGCCTCCGTTTAGCTTTTGATGACTTCTACCAAAGCACGACCCCATTCAATTACACCTGGCAGCATTGCAACCGCGACTGGCAACCTAGCGGTCTGAACCATTCAGAGGCCATTGAGGGGTTCATGGAGTCGCAATTACCTGATGGCATACTGTCATTCAATACCTACCAACCCTACAGCCACATGAGCACCATCCTGCCCCACAGTGATTGCATGCCTAGGGTTTCAGGCAATTACTACTTGATTATTTTTGGTGAAAGTCAAATGGACACCTTGTTGAAACTTCCAGCGGTGTTTGTGAATCAGAAAACCCAGCTCTCCGGAGGCATCCATCGCACAAGCCTGATGGGACTGAGGCAAAGCCATCAAGAAATTGATATGATCGTTGACATGCGCGATATCTCCGTGCTCAACCCTTTCAAGGATGTGGCCTTGTCCATCATACAGAACAGAAATTGGCGAAGCACCAAGCAGCTAGCGCCACGGTTTTTGCGCAATGGGGTGATGGACTTTGACCGTGATGATGGCAGCAATTGCTTCCCTGGCGGCAACCATTTTCGCTATATCGACAACAAAAACCTCCCTGTACCTAGCCTGCGCGTTTCTCGCTATGAACTCAATGAACGCTGGGTGGCCTTTGTTGACGAGGAAATTGCTCGTGGCATCCTGTACCCAACCCATCAACAAGATGGCCAAGGTGTGTTTGTCCCTAGAAAGCAAGGATCTGATGATGAGGGCATTGAAGCAGATTACTTGTGGATGGATCTTTTCCTTAAAGACAATGAAGGCAAAGGGCATCGACAACTGCATGTGTTGGGGGATTTCAATGCCTACCAACCACACCTTGACAATCAATTACTCTACGATGAGATCGAGCAGGCTTACCGGGGACGCATCATGGTCAAGCAAGGTTATTTAGAGTACCTGATCGCTGATGAGAGCCGCTCATCAACTGATGAATCAAGTCAATGGTCAGCTGACAAAATACAATGGTCAGAAGGCAATCACTGGGAAACCAACAACCGCTACACCGTCATTGTCTACCTCAGATCCTGGGGCGCAAGGCATGATGAAGCAATGGGCATGATGACCCTGGACAGTCGCAATGCCATGGGACTCAAAGCTTTGGAGTTAAGGGTAGGCAATCCATGAGGCCAAGCGTATGTTTGCTGCATGGACATTGAGCAGGCAAAACACACCCTAGACAGCGGTGGATTGGTGGCCATTCCCACTGAAACAGTTTACGGACTGGCGGCAAACGCTACAGATGCAGATGCTGTTACCCGAATTTTTTCAGTGAAAAATCGCCCGTTTTTTGACCCACTCATTCTTCATACACCTAGCCTTGACATGATGGAAACCTATAGCCAGTCAGGCTTGCCCCCATTGGCAATGCAGCTGGCTGAGCGTTTCATGCCTGGCCCCTTAACCTTCGTGCTACCTAAGGCTGATTCTGTGCCAGACATTGTCACCTCGGGCATGGAATCGGTAGCCATGCGGATCCCTAACCATCCCATGACATTGGATTTACTCCGTTCCCTGGACTACCCATTGGCAGCGCCAAGCGCAAACCCTTTTGGTTATGTGTCACCCACCAGTGCAGCGCATGTCAGGCAACAATTGGGTGGCGCCATTGATGGCATCATCGACGGTGGACCTTGTGCCGTAGGTCTTGAATCAACGATTGTGTCTTTTCTTGAGATGCAGCCACTGGTCTTGCGCTTAGGCGGCACGCCTTTAGAAGCCATTGAAGACTGCCTGCACATGAAGCTGAAACGTCAGACCTCATCAAGCCAACCAAAGGCCCCTGGGCAATTATCCAGCCACTACTCACCCGGCAGGGTGGTAATCCCACACCCTCATGGCTGTGATTGGCAGGCCATTGATTGGAACCTAACCACAGATGACGCCATCAGCTGGCTGCCTCAAAGCAATGCTTCACAGAGCTTCACACAAAGCGGTGACGACCGAGAAGGCGCTCAATCCTTGTTTCATTTGCTGCGATCTGTTGACAATGGCAAAACCGGGCCTGTTCACGTGGAGTTAGCGCCAGACAAGGGTCTTGGCAAGGCAATCAATGACCGAATTAAGCGGTCCGCCCACCAGGCCTGAGCTTGAAATTCTGACCTAAGTAGACCTTGCGAACCACAGGGTCAGCCGCCAGTTCCTCTGCGCTGCCGTGCTTGAGGATTTTTCCTTCAAACATCAAGTAGGTTCTGTCTGTGATGGCTAGGGTTTCTTGCACATTGTGATCCGTGATCAAGACACCAATGTTGCGATCAACAAGGCGTGAAACGATGTGCTGTATGTCTTCTACAGCAATGGGATCAACCCCCGCAAAGGGCTCGTCCAATAAGATAAATCGTGGATCAGAAGCCAAGCATCGGGCAATTTCTGCCCGTCTTCGCTCTCCACCTGAGAGCAAATCTCCCCGGTGGTTGGCCAGTTTGCTCAAGCCAAACTCATCCAGAAGCACTGCTGTTTTAGCCTTGATGTCTGCCTTGCTGAATCCGCGCCATTCAAAGACTGCAGCAACATTGTCTTCAACAGTCATTTTACGAAAAATGGACGGCTCTTGAGCCAGGTAGCCGATGCCGTGTTTTGCCCTTTGGTGCATTGGCATTCGTGTGATATCCATGCCATCAAGGATGATGGTTCCCTTGTCGGCTTTCACCATGCCAACCACGGCATAAAAAGAGGTGGTTTTTCCGGCGCCATTGGGCCCCAATAGACCCACAATCTCCCCTTGTGACACGTTAAAACTCACCCCATCAACGACGGCGCGTCGCTTGTAGACTTTGGTGATGTTGTTGACAGAGAGGCTCATGACTTGGGTGCGGCGTATTTGCTGACCAAGATACTGACTTCATACAAGAGAAAGACAGGGATGGATATCAGAATCTGACTGAAAACATCCGGTGGAGTGATAACTGCTGACAGCATCAAGATCCCAATCCATGCGTGACGCCTGTAAGTCTTCATGCCCTTCGCTGTTGTCAAGCCCATTCGGCTTAAAAAGAAGACCAAAATGGGCAGCTCAAACATGATACCTGTGGCCAGAATAAGACTCATGACCGTGTTCAAGTAGGAAGCGGTTTCAATGATGTTTTGAATCTCCCCACTCAGCACATAGTTCCCCAAGAAACGCAAACTCAATGGCACAATCAGGTAATAACCAAACAATGCGCCTGCAAATAGCAGCATAGAGGACACAGTCACAAATAGCACAGAATAGCCCTGCTCTTTGTTGGATAGCCCCGGTGAGATAAAGCGCCACATCTGGTAAAGGATCCAAGGGAATGCCAGCACCACACCAGCTAACAAAGAAATCCAAATATGAAGGCTGAACTGACCAGCCATTTTTGTGTTCAGTAAGTCAATACTCAATCCCTCAATACAGAGGCTTGGCATGCCCCACAATTCAGCCAATTCACAGAACCATTGGTAGGTGATGAAGTCCGACGATTTAGGGGCTAAAAGCAGTTGGTCGATCAAGATTTCCTTGCCGACAAAGGCCAGCACAGCAGCCACAAGCACACCAAGTACCGCACGTACAAGGTATTTACGCAGCTCAGATAGATGCTGAAGGAATGGCATGTCACTTTTCATGGTTGACAAAAGTAAGTCTTGTTGTATCTTGATAACATATCTATTTCAACAGATGTCATCTCATAGCATACAACAAACCAAGAACTTGCTGAAGCAGTTTTTTGGTTTTACCGATTTCAAAGGACAGCAAGAACCTGCCATCGAGTCTATTCTCAGTGGCAAGGATGTCTTTGTCATGATGCCAACAGGTGGTGGCAAGTCACTTTGCTTCCAGTTACCTGCCCTGCAAATGGAAGGGGTCACCGTTGTCGTCTCACCTTTGATTGCTTTGATGAAGAATCAGGTGGATGTCATCCGCAACTTTGGCAAAGTGGACGGCATTGCCCATGTTTGGAACTCTTCACTGAATAAGAGGCAAATGGTTGAGGTGAGGCAAGACCTTTCTTCCGGTGTCACCAAACTGCTATACATGGCGCCAGAGTCATTGGCCAAGCAGGACAATATCGATTTCCTCAAACTCTTGAATGTGTCCTTTTTTGCCATTGATGAGGCCCATTGCATCTCCGAATGGGGCCATGACTTCAGGCCTGATTACCGAAACATCGTTAAATCCATTGAAGCCATTGGCCGCAAGCCCATCATTGCCTTGACAGCTACAGCCACACCCAAGGTGAAATTAGACATCCTGAAGACCCTGGATATTTCTGATGCGGAAACCTACACATCAAGCTTCAATCGAAGCAACCTTTATTACGGCATTCAACCAAAGGATCAGGTTGAGAAAAACATTGTTCGACTGCTTCTAGGCCACAAAGGAAAGTCTGCCATTGTTTACTGCATGAGTCGCAAGAAAGTGGAGGCAGTGGCTCAGGTACTGCAACTCAACGGCTTAAGTGCCCTTCCCTACCATGCTGGACTGGATAGAAAAACGCGCGTCAAGCACCAAGATGCTTTTCTCAACGAGGACTGCGACATCATAGTGGCAACCATCGCTTTTGGGATGGGCATCGATAAACCCGATGTTCGTCTGGTGGTCCATCACGACATTCCCAAGAGCTTGGAAAGCTATTACCAGGAGACTGGTCGTGCTGGAAGAGATGGTGGTGAAGGTATCTGCATCACCTTTTACGCAAAGGAGGACATCGAGAAAATGGACAAATTCCTGTCCAGGAAACCTGTGGCTGAACAAGAGGTCGGCAGGCAGCTATTGCTTGAGTCCAGGGGCTATGCATCCACATCAGCCTGTCGAAGGAAATTTTTGCTTCACTATTTTGGGGAATCCTACCATGAGGACAACTGTGGGCAATGTGACAACTGCGAACGCAATGACCCCCTACAGGATGTAACCAAAGAGGCTAAGTTGATTTGTGAGATCATTCAAGAAGGCAGGGACAACTTCCGCACCATCCAAGTGGTCAATGTGCTGCTTGGCAATGAGACGTCCATCCTCAAAACCATGGACGCACAAGACCTCGACCAATGGGGCAAGGGCACCGAGCACAGTTTAGCTCAGTGGGAGAACTTGATTGGCCAACTTAGCCTTTCAGGAGCTATTGTTAAGGACATTGAACGCTACGGGGTGCTTTACCTGGCAGAGGAAGGCTTGAGTATCATGAAGGGCAAGGCCACTTTCAAATCTAAACCTCACCAAGAGATTGGCGGCAACAGCCGCAGCAGTTCAGATGCGTCCAAAGAGTCCGTCCTGGACCCTGTCCTCTACGACCTACTCAAAGCAGAGAACAAATCCATAGCAAAGCAAAAAGGCATCCCTCCTTATGCCTTGTTTTCTGATGCCACTTTGCAGGACATGGCTACCTCCTACCCGACCACTGAGGATGAGTTGAAAACCATGGCAGGCGTGGGGGAGTCAAAAGCACGGCGCTATGGCACAAGCCTGATCAATTGCATCAAAAACCATGTGGAAGCCAACGGGATTGAGCGCATGTCTGACTTTGCCATCATCAGTAGCGGTCAGCGGTCAGCCACCAAGGTGTATATCATTCAAGGCACGGATAGGCGACAAGACTTGGAAAGCATGTCAAAAAACAAGGGGATCAGCATTGAGCAATTGATGCATGACATGGAACTCATTGTACAAGGGGGCACCAAAATCAACATTCAATACATATTGAAGGAGATGTTGGATGAGGATTCCATTGAGGAACTCATGGAATACTTTTCAGATGACAGTGAGTCCGGCGACATCATCGAGGCGTACCACGAATTTGATGGCACTTACACTGAAGAGGAATTGCGAATGGTTCGCATCCATTTCCTTACCACGGTGCTTTAGGTCAAGTATTAATTCAACGTCATCAGCCGGTCAACCCCTTGGATTGATAGCCTGTCAGCAAGAATGGAGTCCATCACTGCAAAGGATTGAGAGTAGGCAAGTATGGCTGCCCGCCTTCGGGCAGAGAAAGCGACTGGCTTCCCCTTGAGAGTAGATTTTGTCATAGGCATGTTCTGTCACCCCATAACGCTGCAATGCAAGGCTTATTGTTCAGCAACATGCCACAAGCGACCAATCAAGGTTAACCGTTCAGCTGCAGCTCCTTCCTTAGGTTGATGACAGCATAGCGCATCCGCCCCAGGGCAGTATTGATGCCTACCCCTGTTTCTTCAGCGATGGCTCTGAAGCTGAGATTGGACTGAACCCGCAGCTTCACAACTTCCTGTTGATTCAATGGGAGTTTTGACACAGCTTTCCACATGCTTTCATTGAACTGCATGGAGAGCATGACCTCTTCCGCAGTGAATTGCTCATCACCCATGCCTAAAACAGCTTGATGGCATTGTTCCACAGAAACCACTGGCGAACGCTTCATTTTTCTGAAATGGTCCATAGCTAGGTTGCCAGCTACCCGGTACATCCAAGGCATGAAGCGTCCAGACTCAATATATTTCCCAAGCTTAACTGCATGAATAAACTTGATCCATGCATCCTGAGCTATGTCTTGTGAGAGGTCCCAGTCTCGGACCTTTTTGAAAATAAAATGAAGCAGCTGATCTCCGTGGAGGTCCATTAGATGGGTCAGAGATTGCTCGTGACCATTAAGGTATTGCTGAACCAATTGTGCATCGGTCGCCTTTGCTGTGTGTTGCATGGTATGCAGAATAAAAAGTTAGCGTAGGCTTCAAGCAATAGGCAGATGGTGTTTTCTGTGAATATTTGGTAAATCTATCATTTTTTACCGCAACCTCTACATGCCGTATCAGATGACATCCAAAAAAACATTTGGTGATAGAACTTTTTTTTTGAATTCAGTGATCTTTTTCAGTCAAGAGAGATATTTTTGTCCATTCGACTTATGGCAACTAAAAACACCCTTCGCATCCAAGGTGCGCGCATGCACAACCTCAAGCACATTGACCTGTCCTTTGAGCATGGTCAGTTGGTGGTTATCACGGGTGTCAGTGGTAGCGGGAAATCCTCCCTTGCCTTTGACACCCTGTATGCAGAGGGTCAAAGGCGATACGTTGAATCACTGTCTGCTTATGCCCGTCAGTTTCTTGGTAAGATTGCCAAACCTGAAGTTGATGACATCAAAGGCCTTGCGCCTGCCATAGCCATCGCGCAAAAAATCATATCGCGCAACCCTAGATCCACCGTTGGCACCGTTTCAGAAATCAATGACTACCTCCGGGTATTGTTTGCTCGCATTGGTGTCACCCACTCCCCCATCAGTGGACAGGTGGTCAAGCGACATCGCATTGAGGATGTCCTCAAGCAATTGGCAGACCGTCCAACAGGCGAACACGCCATCGTCTCATCCCCCTTAGACTTCAGTCAACGAACAGCCAGTGAAGTCGTCCAGTTACTGACTCAGCAGGGCTATGCACGCATCCTTGACAAAGAAGGCAACACCCACCGCTTGGATCAAGTTGGCGACGGCATTGCAGACTTTGCCTTGGTCGTTGATCGCCTACCTACCGGTCCTTTGGATGACGCATGGGCAACGCGGGCCGCTGATTCTATACAGACAGCCTTTTACGAGGGCGATGGCAGCCTAGTCTTGTCCTACGAATCGGGTGAAAACATCAACTTCTCCAACAAATTCTCCTTGGATGGAATGGACTTTGAAGAACCTACACCAACCTTGTTTTCCTTCAATAACCCCCATGGAGCCTGCCCATCCTGTGAAGGTTTTGGATCTGTCTTAGGCATCGATCCAACCCTGGTGATCCCTAACCGGTTCCTCAGTGTGCGAGAAGAGGCCATTGCCGCATGGAAGGGTGAACGACTGCAAGCATGGAGAGTCCAATTGATGGACGGTGCAGAAGCTTCAGGATTGGACATGGACATACCCATTGGCGACATGACCCCAGACCAAGAGGCCTTGCTGTGGTCGGGCAACAGCCATTTCAAAGGGCTTGATGCGTTTTTCAAACATGTTGAGGCTAAATCCTACAAAATTCAATTCAGGGTGCTGCTTGCTCGGTACCGCGGCAAAACGGACTGCAAGGTCTGCATGGGTTCTCGGCTCAGGCAAGATGTATCTTATGTAACCATCCAAGGTGTCAGCATGATTGACATCAATGATTGGTCTATTTCACGTGCATCCGCATGGTTCAAATCCCTGACCTTGAACGAACAGGATGAGTCCATTGCCCGACGCTTGCTGATTGAGATTCAAAACCGACTAACCGTCTTGAAGCAGGTGGGTCTGCATTACCTCAACCTGAACCGGCCATCAGCCACACTCTCAGGCGGAGAAAGTCAGCGAATCAACCTAGCAACCAATCTAGGAGCCTCCCTGGTGGGATCGATGTACATCCTTGATGAACCCAGCATTGGTCTGCATCCACGCGACTCTCGAAAACTTTTGGACGTCCTGATTGCCTTGCGTGACAAAGGCAACACCGTGATTGTGGTTGAACACGATGAGCTATTCATGCGATCAGCAGATACGTTGATTGATCTAGGCCCCGGAGCTGGAAGCCTTGGTGGTGAGATCGTCTACAATGGACCGGGAATAGGCATTGAAGCAAGTCAATCACTGACGGCTGATTACCTGACCGGGCGAAAGGCCATTCATCGACAGACAAACCTTTCAGCGCCAACTGCCTGGGTCCAATTGTTGGGTGCCAAATTGCACAACCTCCAATCGGTTGACTTGCACATCCCATTGAATCGACTGTCTGTGATCTGCGGGGTAAGTGGGGGCGGAAAAACCACTTTAATCAAACACTGCCTGGTCCCCGCATTGACCAAGCATTTTCAATCACCGTTTGCTAATAGACAAAGCTCTGGACTTGCTGGCGACCTCTCGCAGATTGACGCCATGGAGCTGGTAGATCAAAACCCTATTGGCAAAAGCAGTCGATCCAACCCTGCCACTTACCTCAAAGTCTACGACGACATTCGATCGTTGTATGCCAGCCAACAAGGCGCAAAAATCATGGGGTTCAAAAGCAAGCACTTCTCCTTCAATACCGATGGAGGTCGATGTGAAGCCTGCAAAGGCGACGGCTATGTGGTGGTTGAAATGCAATTCATGGCTGACGTGCACCTGAGTTGCGAACACTGCCATGGTCAGCGATTCAAAGACGAAGTGTTAGATATTGCCATCAATGGCAAGCACATCAAGGATGTCCTTGATATGACCATTGACGATGCCAGCACATTCTTCCAATCTATTGGCAGCGATCGCATTGCCAACAAACTTAAGCCATTGATTGATGTTGGCTTAGGCTATGTCAACATGGGGCAATCCAGCAGCAGCTTATCTGGTGGCGAAGCTCAACGGGTGAAGCTGGCCTCCTTCCTGTCTAAAGGTCAACTCAGCGAAAACATCCTTTTCCTCTTTGATGAACCAACCACAGGTCTCCATTTTGATGATGTGCAAAAACTCCTCAAAGCCTTTGATGCTTTGATCGCCATGGGCCATACCGTTTGTGTGATCGAGCATCACTTGGATGTGGTGAAACTCTCAGATTGGCTGATTGAATTGGGGCCAGAAGGCGGAGATGCAGGGGGCAAAATCATCCATGCAGGCTTAGCGTCTGACATCCTATCAGTGAAAGATTCACCAACAGGGTCATGCCTTAGGCAAACCACATAAAGGTTCTTGGTTTTGGTGTGAGGCCCAGGTATTTACTCAGGCCCTATTTTTTCAGCAAGTCACGCTGACGCAAGGCCTCAAAAAGGACCACCGCTGTACTCACGCTCACATTCAATGAGTCGACAACTCCTTTCATAGGAATGCAGATTTTTATAGCCTCTGACTCAGACCAGCTCGACTGCAAACCCTCTGCTTCAGGGCCTACCACAATGGCCAGGGACCCAGACAAGTCAGACGATGTGTGGCTAGATTTCCCATCCAAATGCATCAATACCGGTGTGATTTGATTGGCTTTCAGCCACGCCATGCAGTCCTCCCTGCTGGCCATTGCCGTCTGGCAATGGAAGATGCCACCGAGGCTATTGCGTATAGCTTGTGGGGACAGGGGATCGCATTCCAACTGAGAAAACAACACTGCATCAGCACCTACCGCATTGGCAGATCGCATGATGGCACCCACATTGCCCGGCTTTTCTAAACCATCCAGAACCACAATCAGCGGGGACGCTGGCAGGCGCAATAGCGAGAGCTCCATGCTTGGCCGCACAAAAACTGCCAAGCTGTTAACCCCGTGGCTTCGCATGACCATTTTCTCAAAGGCCTTATTGCTGCAGGTGATGACTTTGCTTGGTGAAACAGCCAAGGTCTTTTCACAATCCACCCGTTGAAACAGCGTCCTTAAATGCCAACCTGACTTCAAGGCCCTAGCGATTTCTCGTTCACCCTCTACCACAACCACGTCGTCCTGTTTTCTGGCAGATGTTTTTGCAAGCCATATTTTGACTTGCTGAATTTTTGGGTTGCTAGGGCTATCAATGTGCATCATCCTCCAGTGCGTTTATGGGTTAGTCCCATGCGGTCTAACTGTTGTTCCACCTTCTCGCGGATGTCGCCTTGCAATAGCAAAACTTCTGATTTCAAGCTGCCACCGACGCTTAGGGATTTTTTTAATTGAGATGCCACCTCATTGAGATTGCCGCCTTGTGTTGACTCAAAATTCAAGGAGACCACCCACCGACCATTGCGTCGCTCACGCAAGATCCCTACTTGGCCATGCATGGGCTGGATTGATTGTTCATCACCAACCTGACCGGCCACCTCATGCTTTGTGTCATTGAGCTTCGGAACAACGACCCCTAAGGCCTGTGACAAAGCAGAAGCAAAGGGATTGTCACTCGCAACAACCTGTTTTGAATGGTCTTTTCGCTTAGTCATGGATCACGCGTCGATAGATGGCTAAGTATTTATCAGCAACATCCGTGACAGAAAAGCCTTCTGCAGACTTTCTTGCTGCATTAGCAAAGCCTTGTTGTGTGGGGCGATCCTTAAGGATTTCCAAGGCCCTAGCAGCCATGGCATCCACATCACCCACAGCCTCCAAATAGCCACTTACTCCATGGGTGACAACCTCTGGAAGCCCTCCTGAATTGGATGCAATCACAGGCACATGGCTTGCCATAGCCTCCAATGCAGCCAGACCAAAGCTCTCTGACTCCGAAGGCAAAAGAAACAAATCCGATTGACCCAGGACATGGTTCACCTCAGTGGTCTTGCCTGCAAACAACACCTTGCCAGCCAGACCCAAGGCCTTCACATGTTGCTCAGCACCTGTGCGTTCTGGGCCATCCCCAACCATGATGAGTTTGGCAGGGATTTTTGCCTGAATTCTTTCAAAAATATCAATGACATCAGCAATGCGCTTGACCTTTCGGAAATTGGATACATGGGAAATAATCCACTCGCCATGGGTTGACAATTGCATTTGACGGTCGCCTTTGCATCGAAAAAATCGCTTGCTGTCCACAAAATTGGGCACGACCTGAATGGGTCTTTTGATGCCAAAGAACTCAATGGTATCAGCCTTCAAAGAATCAGAAACTGCTGTGACAGCTGACGAATGTTCAATTGAAAAACAAACGGCGTGGCGGTATGCCGGGTGTTTGCCAACCAAAGTGATATCTGTCCCGTGCAAGGTGGTCACAATGGGTAAATGCTTGCCCTTGTCTTCTAGGATTTTCCTTGCCATGTAAGCAGCGTAAGCATGAGGGATGGCGTAGTGCACATGCAACACATCCAAAGATTCCTGTTCAACCATGGCAACCATGGCACTTGACAAGGCTAACTCATAGGGCTGGTATTGAAAGAGTGGGTAGTTTTCGACCTGAACCTCATGGTAATGAAGGTTAGGGTTGTAGGCATTCAATCGCACAGGCTGTGCGTAGCTCAATACATGCACTTGATGCCCTTGCTCGGCCAAATGGTTAGCTAATTCAGTCGCCAAGACACCTGATCCACCAAAGGTGGGGTAGCAAACGATGCCAATACGCAGAAGTGGTTTAGTTGACAATGTGGTTGTTTTTGTAGGTGATACGACTGGTTTCTAAGCCATCGATTTGGTAATTGATAACCTCGCCATCGATGTTGCCTTTTTGGTAAGGGTAAATGGATGCCACCTTCCCGTTGTCATGGTACCAAGTGGCTTTGCCTTGCTTTTGGTTGTTGAACCAATTCACCCTGCTCTGAATGACCCCCGACACATAATAAGCAATGGCCTCACCATGCAACCGACCATAGCGCCAGGGCTTTCGGTCAAGCAAACGGCCTGCTTGATCATAGGAACGCTCCTGGCCATGCTTCTGCCCATCATACCATTCACTGTAGTTGATGATTTGTCCTGATGAATGGAATTCCCACAAGGGCCCGTGCGACATGCCATCTTTGAACATGCGTATGGATTGCGGCTTGCCGTTGCCATGGTACATGACATAGGTGCTGTCAATATCCCATGCCAATGCCGCCTGCTGCACATGACCTTGTGCCTGCAAAGCAGTTCCTGGCAGAGCCAGGACGCTAATTAAGCACAGACTGCTGCACCACCTCTTGAATCCGGGTGCGGATGTCCATGTGAGATATTTTCCAATTGTCGGCATCAGGGTATACACGATTAGATAAAAAGACCAGCACGGTGCCAGTCTCTGGGTCAGCCCATGCAAAAGTACCGGTAAAACCGGTGTGTCCAAAGCTCAAAGGACTGACACACCCACACGTAGGTCCAGGGCCATCTTCTTGTGGTCGATCAAAGCCAAGTCCGCGTCGGTTGCCATCCTCGCAAGCCACGCAAGCGGTGAAAGCCTTCAAGGTGGCCTCATCTACGTAGGATTGCCCCATGTAGCTACCGCCATCGAGGTAGAGTTGCATCATGCGTGCCACATCGGATGCCTTAGCAAAAAGGCCAGCATGGCCCCCGACGCCACCCATGATTGCTGCGCCTGGGTCATGCACCGTGCCACGTATCACTTGCTTTCTGAACAGTTCATCATGCTCCGTGGGTGCAATGGTCATGAGGTCTACGCCATGATCCAGCGGCAAGTAGGTCATACCTAAGCCCATGGGCTCAAACCATGCGCTGGCAATGATGGCATCCAGACCCATGCCATGCTTGCTTTCGAGGTAGCGCTGAAATAAATAATAGCCTAAATCAGAATACCGGTAAGTCTGTGACAGCATCGTCAAGGATGCAATCTGCTCCTGAATGCTATCCGGCCAATGCCTTCCAGCATAGACATGCTGTGCGACTTGAATGGGGTGGCTGTCAGACCTTTCGCTCTGAAGGTAGTTGGCCTTCCATTCACCATTGGAATCCAAACCATCTTGGAAGAAAGGTATCCATGCAGGCAGTCCCGACTGGTGAGCCAGTACATCCTTCACGCTAAGCTCACCAACTGCTGTCCCCAATAAATGGGGCAAGAGATCTTCCATGGTCAAGGTCAACAAGCCGCCATCTCCCCGTGTTTGGTGGTCTTGCATCAAAAGTGGCACTGTAGCCAGAATTTTTGTCAAGGAGGCCACGTCGTATAGGTCATCTACCTGTGTAGGCAGCTTACCATCCAGGCTGCCCCATGCTTGGTTGATGACCTGCTTACCATGGCGGGCTAGGAAAATTTGACAACCAGGGTAGGCCCCTGCATTCAAACCCTCCATCACGATGTCATTCACGCGGTCAAGGGTGTTTTCAGCCAGCCCCATCTGTGACAAGCTAGCCTTTGACCAGGTCGAATGGATCCCTAAATTCACAGGTACCCTACCAGGGAATGTCCGTTGGTCCGGTGACAATTCAAGCATGTCTAAAACCGCTTGCTGGGTGAATGTTGTGTTTTCATAAGCAAGCACCACGGCATCGAATCGATGCAGATCCAGGCTACGTAAACCATAGGGGTTTCCCATTTGCACCAATACCACAGGATGTCCTGCCGCTTGGAAAGCTTCAGAAGCCGTCAATAAATCTGCTGAAAGCTTCGCTTGCTGCCATGGGTTTTTGCTATCAGCCATGTGCAGCAATGCCACCGCTTGGCCATCAGCTGGCTCACCTGGATCGGCCAAGGAGGCAACTGCACGATTCCCCATGGTGATGACATGGTAATTGGACTGTTCCATGATGCCACCATCATCATGCATCAGGGTCAACGCACCTTGCGCTATGGCTAAGGACAAATTGTCCATCAGTTTCCTATCCATTGGCGGCATCCCTGCATGGCTCGCATCATGCTTAGGTGGTTTGTGCGCCATGACGCGCTGGAATCGTTCCGTGACTTCTGAAAAGCTGATGCGCCCTTCATGCACAGCCTCAACCAAGGCGTCGATGGCAGCCTGTGGGTCAGCCACAAACAGCAGGATGTCATTACCTGCAATGAAGGCTTGTGCCTCCAGCTCACCTGGGGACAAATCCTGCGTCAAGCCTTTCATGTTCATCGCATCGGTGAAAATCAGCCCTTCAAATCCCAGGCTATCACGCAGCCAATAGCTGACAATGGGCTTAGATATGGAGGCAGCTGTCCCTGTTGAATCCATTGCTGGCACTGCTAAATGTGCCACCATCACGGCATCAACGCCAGCCTTCACAGCATGAGCAAAGGGGTTAAGCTCAAGGGCTTTCAAGCGATTGAGGTCATGCGCAATGCGCGGCAAGCCCTTGTGGCTATCGCTGTCACTGTCGCCGTGTCCAGGGAAATGTTTGGCGCAGGCCATCACTGCTTCCGAATGAAAGCCGGCAATCATCGCTGATGACATGGCATTGACCAGCTTGGTGTTGGAACCAATGGCTCGTTGCCCAATGATTGGATTGTTGGGGTTGGTATTGAGATCCACCACCGGCGAAAAGTTCACATGGATGCCTAGGCTTTTTGACTCAGCCCCTAGGGCCTGGCCATAGCGCCAAGCCAATGCGGAGTCATGGGTAGCACCAAGGGTCAATGGCCACGGCAGTCGACTGAGGCTATCTAGCCGCATGGCGGCACCCCATTCCGCATCCTGCGCCATCAACAAGGGCTGTTCTGCCATTTTTTGCAATCGATTGATGGCCTGACGTTGCCGTTCAGGGCCACCTTGCATCCAAATCATACCACCCACAAGTCCATTCCTTGTCCAGTCTGCCAATTGATCCATGTGAGCTGCATCACCATTGCTGTAGGCTGCCACCATGATGCATTGGCCAAACATGGCGCGAAGGTGGGCGTCAGCTGCAGAATCTACAAGGGAATGATCCTGTGTTGCGCTGAGCAAAGGCAGAGCAATAAGGGGTAGTAGTCGACGGAATAAAAAGGCTTGATGCATCATGGAAAAATAGGACATAAAGGGTCTTACCTTTGAACCTCTATAGGATTTTTTTCAATGAATCATCGTGCAAAACCTCGCGGCTTCCGACTGGAGACCCGGTACACCGACGAACGCAAGGAGCGCTTGCGTTTAATGGAGAAACGTGCCAAGCAAATCATCGCTGATCCAAGTATCACTAGGGACGAGCGCAAGGATGCCCTGAGTCGCGCCTGGCAGTCTCGAAGAAGCACAGAAAGCGTTGACCCGAAACGCAACTTAAGATTGGTCCTTGTTCTGTTGACATTGATTGGAATCACTGTCCTGGCATTAGAATACATTGCTGTATGAAACCCATTGCGTTATTACCTGAGACGGTATCCAATCAGATTGCCGCTGGCGAGGTCATTCAGCGACCTGCTTCTGCGATCAAAGAGCTGATGGAAAATGCCTTGGATGCTGGAGGCAGTCACATTGAAGTCAACATTCAGCAAGCAGGCAAAGTCTCCATGCAAGTCATTGACAACGGCCATGGCATCCCTGAGGGAGACATGGATCTGGCATTCCAGCGACATGCTACGTCAAAAATTCAGTCGGCAGATGACCTATTTGCTTTGCAAACCATGGGGTTTCGTGGTGAGGCACTGGCAAGCATTGCTGCGGTTTCGCATGTGTCAATTGTCACCCGAACAGACAGGGAAAACAGCGGCAGACAGCGGGACCTTGAAGGTGGTCGCTTGGTTAAATCCAATGGGTGCAGCACAGCCATTGGTACAAAAATCACCATCAGCAACCTCTTTTACAATGTGCCGGCAAGGCGTCAATTTCTGAAAAGTGATGCCGTTGAATACAAGCACATTGCCCGTGTATTTGCTGACATTGCCTTAGCGCATCCAGACAAGGCATTCACCCTTCGTCACCAAGGCAAGGTGGAATGGATGCTCGCAGCGGAACACCCGCGTCAACGCATCACCCACATCATTGGAAAAAAAGTCACTGACAGACTGGTACCGGTCGACGAGCAAACCGATTTTGTTGAAGTTAAGGGCTATGTGCTCCGACCCATCCATGCCAGAAAAACCAAGGGAGAACAGCACCTCTTTGTCAACCATCGACCCGTCAACCATGCCTTGATCCACCGAGCAGTCATGGATGCATTTGAGGGCTTGATCCAAAATGGACATCACCCCGCCTACATTTTAGACTTGACCATTGCCAGTGATCGCATCGATGTGAATGTGCACCCTGCAAAAACAGAGGTCCAATTCGATGACGAACGTGCCATCCAGGCCATCGTTCGCAGTGCCGTCAAGCGTGCATTAGGCATTCATCAAGTAGCACCCACATTGGACTTTGAAAACCCATTGGCAGCGCAGCCCGTGCACATCCCCACGGGTCCGGTTTTACCGCCCCAAATTGTGGTTGACAGCAGCTTCAACCCATTCCAAGGACAGGACAACATTGACCCAGGCATCAAAACCGATGAATCATGGGCTTCATCAACGAAGGATCATTTCTTTGATAAACCCATCCATGTACCGGGCGAGGTCCTTGAACTCAGCAGTGAGTGGGCTGCTGAAACAGCAACCGTAGGCAACACAGGCATCGGGTATTCCGTGATGCATGTCCCACCCCACTTTGCCGTGACCACCATGCAACGCGGACTGATGACCGTTCACTTGCCTCGCGCCAAACGACACATCCTTTTTTCACAGCTACTGGCTCAACTGCAAGGAGAGCATCTGGGAAGCCAATCCTGGCTATTCCCTCAGCCCTGGAACGCGCCATCTGGCATGCATTGGGGATCTTGGGAACCGCGGCTTGAGTCCCTCGGTTACCGGTGGGAACTGCATGCTGACACTATGAACTGGCTGGCTGGGCCCAGCTTCCTCAATCCAGATCAGGCCATGTCTTGGCTTGAAAACCTGTTGTTGATTGACCCCGATCAAGCGGGCTGGGAATCTGGACTCGTGAGCCAATGGCTGGACCATTGTGACCCCATGCCTGACCCTTGCCAAGGCGAGCCCTTATCCCTTGTCATTGACCGACTCTTTGCCTTGAGCAACCCCTGGAAGGATGACAAAGGGCGCTCCATTGCTCGTCTGCTTGACTCGGATGCCATCGCTGCACAATTCACTTCGTAAATTCACCACGTGCTCTTACAACCTCAACGCTTCAACGTTTTACCGCCAATAATCAAGAACCTATTGATTATCAATGGATTGGCTTTTATGGCCACCTTGGTTTTTGGTCAAATGGGGTTTGATATCATTCGCCAGTTTGGCATGTATATCCCCCAATCACAGCAATTTGCTCCCTACCAATTGGTGACACACCTGTTCCTTCATGCCAACATGAGTCACATATTTTTCAACATGTTTGCCTTGTGGATGTTTGGTAATGCCTTGGAAAACCAGTGGGGTTCACAGCGATTTTTGATTTTCTACCTGGTGACAGGCCTGGGGGCTGCAATGTGCCATTTAGGGGTGAACGTGTACGAGTACTACCATCACATGGCACTCTATGAAATGACAGGATCACAAGCATCGTTGCAAAGCCTTCGCATGCTTGAGTGGGTGCCAACCGTGGGAGCTTCAGGGGCAGTTTTTGGCGTGCTTTTAGGGTTTGGAATGACCTACCCAAATCAAAAAATCTACCTCTACTTCTTGATGCCCATCAAGGCAAAGTATTTCGTGCTGGGTTATGGTCTAATGGAGTTATGGTCTGGTCTTGCCCAAGCCAGCTCAAACATTGCGCATTTCGCGCATGTCGGCGGCATGCTATTTGGCTTCCTGTTGATCCGCTATTGGCAAAGCACACAGCGCCGCTTCTAAGCCATGAATGCCCTGAGGATCTGGTTCAAACAATCCAAGATTCACGGCCTAATTGGCCTGATTGCTGTGGTGTTTGCTCTGCAGTCCAGCCTTGAGGTTTTCGGTTGGCTTTGGGGGCTTTCCTTGGAAGAAACCATCCTCAATTGGTTCTCGCTTCGCAATGATTTTCCAGGTGGATTCCTTCAACCTTGGACCCTATTGACCCATGGATTCCTTCACCACGGACTCTTTCATGTTGTATTCAACGCGGCCATGTTGTGGTATGCTGGAGGGCTGTTAGCAACCTTCTGGAAGACTGATCGCGTGGTGTGGCTTTTCTTGACCGGCATTGTCGCAGGTGGCCTGGCTTTTTGGTCAGTCAGCCCTGTGATGGGCACAGTGGTTGTGGTCGGCGCTTCCGGCGGCATCTATGCCTTGCTTGTGGTGGCTGCTTTGACAGCGCCAGGCATGCGTATACGCTTATTTTTCAGCGTTTCTATCAACCTACAGACCCTTGTTATGGTGTTGCTCGCAGTATCCTTCATTGCAATCGTAGCCGGCAGCAATGTGGGTGGGAATGTGGCGCACCTTGGCGGTGCCCTGTGGGCCTATGTTGTTTTTCACCGGCCTGAATGGTTGCCTGATACCTTACCTAACCTCCCTCGCAAGAAGAAGCGTCGCTCAGGCATACACCAAGCCTCCCGACGCCATGTCAAACTTCAAGGCTCTGTGGATCAACGTTTGGATGCCATTCTAGAAAAAATACATGCGCACGGCATGGAGAGCCTCACCGAGGCAGAGAAAGCCTATTTGAGCTCCTATGGCAACAAGCAGTAAGTCCGCCAACCGATTGTGGTATGGCCTGCATGCCATCGCCTTGCCCCTGACCTTGGGTGCAAGCATCAGTTTCTACTTGGGCTCAGACTTCATGTCCTTCCTTGCGCCGCTAGCCATTGCTTTGCCCGTGCTGTTTATCTGGCATGCTGTCATTGGCGGATTGGCTTTGTCCCGACTTCACCACTCTGCCCTGCTGGCCATTGCCATACTGACTGCAATCAGTCCCCAATGGATGCCTTTCATGGCCTACCAGTCAGCTAAGACCCCTCATCCTTCAAGCATTCGAATCGCCACGTGGAATGTGCATCAATGGCGCAACATGCCATGGACGGACTTGGAATCCACCGCGAAAGAGATGCAGACCAAGGCACTGTCACTTCAAGCTGACATCCTTTGCTTGCAAGACATTGGCCAGGCTGGATTGAATGGCCTGGAAGCGCATTACCCTTACCATGTGCAAGTAGGTCAGCTGGCCGTGCTCAGTCAGTGGCCAATCAAACAATGGGATCAGCAAGCATTCACATCAACTTTTCATGGTCATGACCATTTCATGTGGACCAACATTGTGATCAAAGACGATCAAGGCCAGACAAGAACCCTGACTGTGGCCAATGCTCACTTGGTGACAACCACCTTTGTGGCAAAAGATTTTCGTGAGGATCAGGATCAAAATGGCATGCCTCAAGTCATGCTTTCAAGCTATGGCAAACTCATGCAAACCGCAGGTATTCGGAGCCGGCAAGTGGACCAGTTGGCTGCCTGGCGAGATCAGCAGGATCAGCCTGTGGTGATCGCAGGGGATTTCAATGACGTGCCATCGAGCTACAGCTACCAAATGCTTACAACGGGCATGAAGGATGCCTTCCTTGAAGGCGGAATTGGATTAGGGAGGAGCTACACCGGCCTCAAAGGCTTGCCATTGCGCATCGATTGGCTCATCATGAGTCCAAGCATGCAAGTGACCGCTTCTGCGGTTGACAAGCAGTCACACAGTGATCACCACCCTCTGTGGACCGATGCCTGGCTGCAAAGCCAACCCATCAAGGACTGACCTGCCGCACACGCCTGAGGTCCAAAGCGTTCATTGGGTGTGGTGGCAAACCGATCCACGACTTATCCAGCAACCGCAAACTTTCATCATAGATCAAGGGAATGATCAAGGCTTGTGATTGAATCCGCGCATCCATGGCTTCGAAAACCGCGAGGCGCTCCTGGCCCTGCATCCTGGCAGCTTGATCCAAATAGGCATCCAAAAGCGGGTCATTCACATGGGCAGCGTTGGGCCCTTTGGGGGCCCATTGACGGCTATCAAATAGCATCATGTAGTTCTGTGGGTCTGCATAGTCTGCAATCCAACTGGCGCGGTACATAGCCAATCGACCTTCTGCCTTTGCTTCCCTGAATGTGGCTGAGGGCAGCACTTCAACCTTGACCGTTAGACCTAACTGGGTCCAAGCAGACTGAACATATTCACATAGGTCACGGTAAGATGCCGTCGTGGAAAGCAGGATGGGTGCCAAGGTGTCAAGCCTATTCCCCAGAGCAGCTTCAAGCAAAACCTTTGCGCTATCAATGTCATGGCTCCATGATTGAGCTGTGGTACGGTGTCCTGGCATGCCAATGGGGATGAAGCCTTTGTTGCCTGGTTGCCCCAATCCGTTTTTCAAGTAACGGATCATGCGATGGCGGTCCAAGGATAAATTCAATGCCTGCCGCAGCCGTTGATCACCAAGGTAGCTCGGTGAAAGCATGGCCATATTGATGGCCAGGTATTCCGTGTTCAAGAAGGCCGCTTTGCGCAGGGTAAAGCGATCAGACCATTGTTCTTGAAGCTGTCCATCTGCATCCAACAGTTGATCCTTGTAGCTAGGGTCCAATCCAGAGATGAAATCCAGGTTACCCTTCACGCATTCTAAAAAGGCAGCCTGCCTGTCGGGAATGAATCGAATGGCGACTGATTCGAGGTAGGGCAAGCTGTGGCCTTGCTCATCTATTTCATGGTATTGTGCATGTCGCCTAAGCACCATCTTATCCCCCCGACGCCATGCCTTGAGGTAGAATGGGCCTGAGCCCACAGGGTGTTCTGATAGGGTCAGGCCATAATAGTCCACTGCCTCTTTAGGTAAAATACCACAGTAGGGCATGCTCAGCCTTCCCATCATGGTTGGATCAGGGCGATTCAAATGGAGTATCAATGAATCCAAGTCAAGCACTTGGATATGTGCAACAGGTGCCATGACCCATGCGCCAGAAGAACCCGTCGCCGGTGCCATGAGTCGATTCAAACTGAAAGCCACATCATAAGCTGTCACGGCCCTTCCTTGTCCGCCAGCAAAGCATGTGTCGTTGTGAAAACGCGCATCCTGCCTGAGGCTGAATTGCAATTGAAGGCCATCGTCACTGATTGCCCAATCTTTAGCAAGATCCCCATGCAAAACCAGGGAACTGTCACTTCGAACAAGCGTGCTGTATAGCTGTGCATTGATCCAATTGCTAGCTTGGTTGCGGGAAAATGCAGGATCCAAGCTCTGAACACCTGAGGCTTCATTGTAACGAAAAACCATGCCTCTGTGTTGTGATTGCGGGCCTGAATGACAGGCCAACAAGCTGAGGAGGGGCAATAAGAGAAGAAGCTTTCGCACAGGTCAAATATAGGCCTGCCATCCGCCGTACTTTTGCCCCGTGAAACTCCAAGGACAAAGCGTTGCATTTCATACCCTGGGATGCAAACTCAATTTTGCAGAATCTAGCACGATCGCTAGAGATTTGAAGGATGCAGGCATGCATTTGGTTCAAATCCAAGATGGTGCAGATCTTGTGGTCATCAATACCTGCTCGGTCACTAATCAGGCTGACAAAGAGTGCCGGACCATCGTGCGCCGAGCCAACCGGGCCAACCCAGAAGCATTTGTCGTGGTCACAGGTTGCTATGCACAACTCAAACCCTCAGAGATTGCCGCCTTAGAGGGGGTTGACTTGGTGGTGGGAGCTGGCGACAAGTTGCATTTGAGACGTTTCTTGGACGACCTGGATCCCACTGAAGACAAGGCCATTGTTCACAGCTGCGACATACAAGATGTCAACAGCTACCAATCTGCCTACAGCTTTGGCGATCGAACCAGGGCCTTTTTGAAGGTGCAGGATGGTTGTGACTATGTCTGCACCTACTGCACCATCCCCTTAGCCAGAGGCATCAGTCGGTCAGCCAGCATGGAGGACATCAGAAAACAAGCTTCAGACATTGTGGCAAAGGGTGCCTTGGAGGTGGTCTTGACGGGTGTCAATATTGGTGACTATGGCAAGGGAGAGTTTGGCAACAAGCAACATGACCATCGATTCATCGATTTATTGCAAACCTTGGATGGTGTAGATGGCCTGGACCGCATCAGGATTTCCTCGGTTGAACCCAATTTACTCAAGGATGAAATCATCCAATTTGTTGCCAATGCAGAACGCTTTGTTCCGCATTTTCACATCCCTTTGCAATCCGGCAGTGATGCCATTTTAGCCTTGATGAAGCGGCGTTACCGCCGTGACCTGTTTGCCAACCGCGTCGATTCCATTGTGTCTCGCATGCCAGATGCCTGCATTGGCGTGGATGTCATTGTTGGATTCCCCGGAGAGACCGAAGATCACTTCCTGGAAACCTACAAGTTCCTGGATGCCTTGCCCATTGGTTATTTGCATGTGTTCACGTATTCAGAGCGCTCCAACACGGAAGCAGTAGACATGCCTGGTGTCGTGCCTGTGCCTGAGCGCAAAGCTCGCAATCACCGCCTGCGGCTGTTGAGCGCAAAGAAGCAGCGGGCTTTCATGCAAGCACATGAAGGTCAATACCATCGGGTGTTGTGGGAGATGGGCAACAAAACAGGTCGCATGCAGGGCTACACAGAGAACTACATCCGCGTATCGGCTCCATTCGATGAGGAACTCATCGGAAAGGTGGTCAATGCAACCCTGGAAAATCCCCGTGCTGACGGCAGCATGTCCGTGATCATTGACCCGGTTTTCCTTGCCAACAAAGCTTGTTGATATCCCTTGAGGTTTGCGTTGGCTAAGTCCCAATAAAAACCGAAATTTATCCGATGCCCCCATGCCTATTTAGGGACTATGAAAATTGCATGACATGACCATTGAAACAACTGCCATCGACGGACTATTGATCATTCGACCTCAGCGTTTTGGGGATGATCGCGGCTATTTTGCTGAAACATTCCGTGCCTCCAACCTTGGCAAACATCCACCCCATTTTGTGCAAGACAATGAAAGCAAAAGCCGCAAAGCAGTGCTGAGGGGCCTCCATTTTCAGGCACCTCCACATGCGCAAGGTAAATTGGTGAGTGTGGTTGCTGGTTCAGTGTACGATGTGGTCTTGGATATCCGCAAGAACTCCCCCACCTATGGTCAATGGCATGGAGAGGTGCTCAGCGCAGATAACATGACCCGATTGTGGATTCCTGAAGGCTTTGCTCATGGCTTCCTCACCCTGGAAGACGACAGCGTATTTCAATACAAATGCAGCGCCTACTACCACAAGGAGTCAGAAGGCTGCATTGACTATGATGACGCCATGCTAGCAGTGGACTGGAAGGCTGCTTGGGACCAACATGGATCGGGTGATTTCACCCCTTTGGTGAGTGAAAAGGACAAGGATGGATCAGCCTTTGCCTCTTTCCAAAGCCCATTCCATTCATGACATTTCAATCCCCGATTTCTACCTTGTTGATCGGCATGGCTTTCATCGGTCTTGTGGTCATCGCTGCGGTTGCCAGCCAACGCGAAAGCGCTGAACAGCAGTTGGCGGTCTCCCTTGACAATGCCACCAGACTGGTCCCTTTGCCAAGCCACCCCGATTTTGCGGGAGAAGCATTGCCCATGGATGACATGGAGGTTCGTGAACGGCTGAGCAAAGAGCTGCAAGTCAACACCTATTGGCAGTCCAACACTTTGCAGCTGCTGCAGCGAAGCGGTCGCTATTTCCCTGTGATTGAAAGCATTCTTCGCCGCAAAGGCATTCCCGAAGACTTCAAGTACCTAGCTGTTGCTGAAAGCGGACTGGACTGGGTCGTCTCCCCTGCTGGTGCAACAGGCATGTGGCAACTCATGAAGGCAACGGCGCAAGAGTCTGGCCTTGAAGTGAGCGCCGATGTGGACGAACGCTACCACCTGATCAAAAGCACTGAGGCAGCTTGCGATTACCTGTTGGCAGCCCATGAACGATTTGACTCATGGACCTTAGCTGCTGCATCCTACAACATGGGTAAAGCCGGCCTTGCTAGGCAGTTGAGTCGACAAGGCGAAGACAGCTACTACGACCTCACCCTGAATGCAGAGACCAAGCGCTATGTGTTTCGCATTGTGGCATTGAAAACCATCATGCAGCGCGCAAAAGATTACGGTTTCATCATGACTGCTGACGACTATTGGTTGCCCCTGGAACAACAGTATGTCACCTTGGATAGCGCGGTGGTGCAATGGAGTGACTTTGCCCATGATCATGGCATCAGTTACAAAACATTGAAACGATTCAATCCCTGGTTGCGGTCTGCTGACCTTTCCAACCCCTTAAAGCAGGCCTACGAGATTGCAATGCCCGTGACAGAGAACCAAGGTGAACAACTCCCTGCGGACCATGACTGACAACATGGTAGTTATTGGTGCCCGTGAGCACAACCTGAAGAACATAGATGTGACCATTCCACGCAATGCGTTGGTGGTAATCACTGGGCTCAGCGGCAGCGGCAAGTCTTCATTGGCCTTTGACACGCTTTATGCTGAAGGTCAACGCAGGTACATCGAGACCTTTTCTTCCTACGCCCGGCAATTCCTTGGCCGCATGGAACGGCCTGATGTCGATGTCATTGAAGGGCTCAGTCCCGTCATTGCTATTGAGCAAAAAACAACCAACAGAAACCCTCGATCAACAGTTGGCACGGTCACCGAGGTGTATGACTTCCTTCGCTTGTTGTACGCCCGAACATCCACAGCCTATTCCATGACAACGGGACAGGCCATGGTCAGTGACACTGAGGAAGGCATACAGGAAAAGATCCTACAGCGTTTTTCCGGCAAACGAATCGCCATCATGTCATCCATTGTCAAGGGTCGCAAGGGGCATTACCGCGAACGCTTTGAAACCCTTGCAAAGCAAGGCTACCTTAGGGCAAGGGTTGATGGTGTTTGGATTGAAATCACCCAACATTTGAAATTGGATCGCTACAAAACCCATGACATTGACGTGGTCATTGATCGACTGACTCCCTCCCTGGAAGTGAGTGATCGATTGAAGCAGTCGATTGCTACCGCTATGAAGATGGGCAAAGGAAGCATCCTCATTGTGGATTACGCCAACCAGGAAGCAACATCGCATTTCAGCAGGCATCTGATGTGCCCGGAAAGTGGCCTTGCATACCAAGAAGCTGAGCCCAATAGCTTCAGCTTCAATTCACCCAAAGGGGCATGCTCCCGATGTCATGGCCTGGGTCGACTGAAGTCCGTGGATGAGCAATTGATCATTCACAACCCGAGGCTTTCACTCAAGGAAGGTGCACTCAAACCCTTAGAGACCTTCAATAAATCATGGATCTGGCAACAGATGGACCTGATTTCTCAAAGGTTTGGCTTTGACCTCGATGATTCATGGCAAAGCCTGCCTGTTGAGGCAAAAAATGCCATCCTTCATGGATGCAATGAGCAGTTCACATCAGATAACAAGGTGGTGGGCATCAAGCGGCGCATGACCATTGCATTTGAGGGGTTGGTGGCATTCATTGAAAGTCAACACAAAGACAGCAAAAGCAAGAGGCTCGAGCGATGGGCAGATGCCTTCATGATTGATGGCGCTTGCCCTGATTGCAAGGGGCAACGACTCAAGGAAGAAAGCTTGCATTTCAAAATTGATGACAAAAACATTGCTGAGGTCGCCAGCATGAGCCTGGATGAGCTGCAACAATGGATTCGTGGCCTGGGAAATAAATTGAGCAGTAACCGACAAGCCATTGGGGAGGAAATATTGAAAGAGCTCAGCACCAGATTGAGTTTCTTGATAGATGTTGGCCTGCATTATTTGAATTTGAATCGATCTGCTAAGAGTTTGAGCGGCGGTGAGGCGCAGCGCATTCGATTGGCCACACAAATCGGTTCAGAGTTGATGCATGTGCTTTACATCCTAGATGAGCCCAGCATTGGGCTTCACCCAAGGGACAATGATCGCCTGATAAAAAGCTTGGAATCCCT
>DFSH01000066.1 GCA_002378565.1 Flavobacteriales bacterium UBA3442
GACAAAGCAATGAAGTTGCCAGAAATGAAAACTGACTTGATGAAGGCGAAATTGAACAGTGCAGTGGCCAGGGGCGATGGCTTTGCTTCTTCAATGTTGGAAAACTCAACATGGTCGATATCAATCAACATCCGGTTTGCTACAAATTTCATGACCTCTGGATTAGGAGTCATTTCAGCATAAAGGGAGGTTGCAGGGGCTGTTGTTGTCGTCATGTGACAAAGGTAGTTATCTGCGAGGAAAGTCAATGGTTTATTAGCCCCGCATCTTGTCGAGCAAGGCACTGAGCATCTGTGCCTCTTCTTCAGTGATATGCTTGGGAAGCATCACCTTATCAATCTTATCCACAGCGCGGATTTGACCCAATAACTCCAAGCCTCTGTAAGACAGAAATAAGTTGGTGATTCGGCCGTCCTCCTTGGATTTCCTTCGCTTGATCAATTTGAGCTTGTGCAGCCGCGCAATCAAACGTGATACATCACTTGTCTTGTCCATGAGTTGCTGCTGAATTTCCGTGGAAGACATGCCTTCCGGGTGCATCGTGCGTAAGATTCGCAAGACATGGTACTGCTGAATGGTAACGTGGTAGGGCTCCAGCGCCTGACTGAACTGCTCTTTGAGCCATTGAGCCGTGAATAACACATTGGTCATGGCCAATTGCTGGCCATTGCGCCATTTACGCTTGTTTAACTCATCCTGCAGCTTGCGCATCCTAGACCTTCATGATGTCAACCTCCTTGGCCGCCACCTTGGCTTCAAGCTGTGTCACCATCGTGTCAATGCGGGATTGAATAGCTATTTCCACATCCTTGCGACGGTCCTCCGAGAGGCCATCTTTTTCTAAGCGCTTCACTTCATCCATGGAAACCTTCCGTGCTGAACGCAAAGAAATCTTTGCTTCCTCAGCTTCCACCTTCGCCATTTTCACCAATTCATGGCGGCGTTCCTCCGTCAATGGAGGGATGTTGATAATAACAGCATCGCCATTGTTCATGGGGTTGAACCCTAGGTTAGATTTCAATATGGCCTTTTCAATGTCCTGAATACTGGATTTATCAAAGGGTTGAATGAAGAGTGTTCGAGCGTCCGGCGTATTGATGTTCGTCATCTGACTCAACTGCGTCATGGTGCCGTAGTATTGAACCATCACGCCTTCAAGCATGCTTGGGTTGGCGCGACCCGCACGGATTTTTAGCAACGATTTGTCCAAGTGACCACTCACCTTATCCAGGTCCTCCATCAGGCTGTCAATCAAAAATTCAAGTTCATCTTCCATGTTTGTCGGCTTTAGTTGGTGACACGTGTGCCAATGTTTTCTCCATTGACCAATCTCAGCAAATTACCGGGGATATTCATGTTGAAGACCACGATGGGCAATTTGTTTTCGCTGCTGAGGGTGACGGCCGTCATGTCCATCACCGTGAGTCCTCGCTTGAAAACTTCATCAAAACTGATGTTGTCAAATTTGGTTGCGGCGCTGTCCTTTTCAGGGTCTGCTGAGTAAATGCCATCAACCCGCGTTCCCTTGAGGATGACATCCGCTTCCATTTCTACGGCACGCAAAGTGGCGCCTGTGTCGGTGGTAAAATAAGGATTGCCTGTGCCTGCAGAGAAAATCACCACTCGGCCTTTTTGCAGATGGCGTATGGCCCGTCGGCGAATGAATGGCTCTGCTATTTGATCCATTTCAATGGCTGACTGAAGGCGGGTATGCACGTTGATGCTTTCCAATGCAGACTGCAAGGCCAGGCCATTGATGACCGTGGCAAGCATCCCCATGTAATCTGCCTGAACCCGGTCCATGCCTTCGCTAGCACCTTTGAGGCCGCGGAAGATGTTGCCGCCGCCAATGACGATGCTAACCTGTACCCCGGTGGCAACCACCATTTTGATTTCTTCAGCAAAGGCTTTGAGTTGTTTGTTATCCAAGCCAAATTCCTTGTCGCCCATCAGGGCTTCTCCACTTAATTTCAGTAAGATGCGTTTGTATTTCATAAGCCGTTTAGATTCTTTCAAATATAAAAAATGCCGCCCCATGGGGCGGCATCTATTTTGATAAAGGCAAAGATTTTATACGCCAAGACCCACACGGCGGAAACCGGTGACTGCTAGACCCTTCTCAACGCTGTTCAAATAGGAAGAAACAGTTTGCTTGCTGTCCTTGATGAAAGACTGATCAATCAAGGTGTTATCCTTGAAAAATTTGTTCAATTTACCTTGCGCGATGCGATCAATCATCTCTTCAGGCTTGCCTTCCAAGCGGATTTGCTCACGGGCAACTTCTAATTCGCGATCAATCACTTCAGTTGACACCTCGTCGCGGTTCAAAGCGACGGGATTCATTGCAGCTGCTTGCATGGCGACATCTCTACCTGCCTCATCTGCCTTAGAAGACAAGGAAACCAAGGTGGCCAGTTTGTTGCCAGCATGGATGTAAGAGGCAACAAATTCACCGCTCAAATGCTCGTAGCTCGCGATCTCAAGCTTCTCGCCAATCACACCTGTCTGCTCAGTGAGCTTCTCAGCAACTGTCATGCTGTCGTCAAAAGGCAAGGCCATCAATGCCTCGCGGTTTGCTGGGGATGCCTTCAACGCCACATCAGTAATCTGATTGGTCAAGGTCACAAAACCTTCATTCTTTGCCACAAAGTCCGTCTCACAGTTGAGACTTACAATGACGCCACAACTGCCATCATCACAAGCTTTTGCAATCACACAGCCTTCAGTTGCATCGCGATCAGCACGCTTGGCAGCCACTTTCTGGCCACGCTTGCGCAAATTATCTATAGCGGACTCAAATTCACCATTGGCCTCAACCAATGCATTTTTGCAGTCCATCATGCCAGCGCCTGTCAATTTGCGCAGCTTATTCACATCAGAAGCAGTAATTGCCATTTCTTTGAAATTTTTGGGGTTAGGGTAAATGGGGCCTAGGCTCCAGGTATGTTATTCAGCTGAATCAACCTCAACCTTCATGGTAGCCTTGTCCAGCTTCTCTTGACCTGCCTTGTCCTTTGAGCTCTTACGCTCAGACAAACCTTCAGAAATATAACTAGCAATGCAATCCATGACAACCTTCACAGAAGATGACTTGTCATCGTTCGAAGGAATCACGTGATCAATCAAGTGAGGGTTGCTGTTGGTGTCAACCATGGCAAAAACGGGGAGACCCAATTTGTGCGCTTCAGCAACGGCAATGTGCTCGCGAAGAATATCTACAACGAATACGGCTGCAGGCAGGCGAGACATGTCGACAATGGAACCCAAGGTGCGCTCGAGTTTCTGACGTGAACGGTCAACCTGCAAGCGTTCACGCTTGGACAAGGTGTCAAAGCGACCATCAACCTTCATCTTGTCGATGTTGCTCATCTTCTTGATGGCCTTGCGGATGGTTACAAAGTTGGTCAACAGACCACCGGGCCAGCGCTCAGTGATGTAAGGCATGTTGAGGTTCTCTGCTGTCTCAGTGACGATATCTTTTGCTTGCTTCTTGGTGGCAACAAAGAGGATTTTTCGGCCAGAGGCAGCAATCTTTGCCATCTCTTCACCTGCAGACGCTAGTTTATGCTGGGTCTTTTGCAGATCGATGATGTGGACACCGTTGCGCTCCATAAAAATGTATGGGGCCATGTTGGGGTTCCACTTTCGTGTGATGTGACCAAAATGGACACCTGCTTCGAGAAGTTCTTGTGTGTTGGGGGCTTGAGCCATGGTTGTTGGGGTTTACGTTCGCTAAAAACAACAAGCAGGTAGCGCGGATGCGGTCGTGCTTGTTTGGATGCTAAACCAAATGCGCCAAAGATTAACGCTTGGAGAATTGGAATTTTTTTCGTGCTTTCTTCTGGCCGAACTTCTTGCGTTCAACCATCCGTGGGTCACGTGTCATCAATCCTTCCGGCTTCAATGCAGCACGGAATTCAGGGTTGATTTCGCAGAGGGCGCGAGAGATACCCAAACGGATAGCCTCAGCTTGCCCAGTTGTACCGCCGCCTTTAACGTTGACGGTAACATCGTATTGACCCAAAGTCTCTGTCAATGCAAAGGGTTGGTTCACTTTATATTGTAGCACAGTGGTACCGAAGTAGTTGTCCAAAGCGCGTTTGTTGACGGTGACAACACCTTTACCTTCCTTGACGTAAACACGTGCAACTGAAGACTTCCGGCGGCCGATGGTGTGAGTAGTAGACATGATAGCTTCCTTAGATTGTTACAAGTGTAGGCTTCTGTGCCTCGTGGTTATGCTCTGCACCAACATAGACATGCAGGTTTCTGAAAAGGGCAGCGCCCAATTTGGTTTTAGGCAACATGCCTTTCACTGCGTGCTCCACAATGCGCGTGGGGCGCTTCACAGATTCCTGTGCAGCAGTACGGCTTCTCTGACCACCTGGGTAACCCGTGTAACGTAGGTAAGTTTTGGTGTTCATTTTGTCACCATGCATGGTGACCGCGTCTGCGTTAATGACAATAACATTGTCACCGCAATCCACGTGAGGAGTGAAGTTGGTTTTGTGCTTACCGCGGATGCGGAATGCAACTTCAGAGGCCAGACGACCCAAGGTTTGATCCTTGGCATCGATGATGATCCACTGTTTGTCAACTGTAGCCGAATTGGCTGAAATCGTTTTATAGCTTAAAATATCCACTTTGACTAGTCTTTTTTGGGGCTGCGAAGATACGCCAGACTGGGTACTTACCAAAGGGTTGTGCAGGCTTTATTGATAGCTAACTTGCGGTGACCCGATTAACAAGCCAGATATACCGCTTTGATCTCATGATGCAATCCTTCCGAATTCTCCTTACTGTACTGACTTTCTTGCCCTTTTCAAGTGTCTTTTCACAAGTGATTCAGCCCTGTGCAAGCGATGAATATTTAGCTGATCAAATCACAAATAATTCCCAACGCATCCATTGGCAGGCAGAAAGTGACGCAGAAATTGATCGTCTCATCAAGCTTCAAGACCTCTCTGCAGAGTCCGTTCTGCAGAAAATCCCTGTGGTTATCCATATCATGTACCACAACCAAGCTGCCAACATCTCTGATGCACAGGTTCATAGCGCCATGGCTATCCTCAATGAAGACTTCAGGCGACTTAACCCTGACACAGCCAACCTCAGAAGCATCTTCCATTCGGTAGCCGCAGACATGGAGATTGAATTTGAGCTCGCACAGATTGATCCTAGTGGCAATTGCAGCAATGGCATCACCCGCACGCAGACCTCTTTGTCGACGGCAGCGAACAACAATGTGAAAAACCTGATTGGGTGGGACAACAAAAAATACCTGAATATCTGGGTGGTGACAAACATCGAACGCAACCAAGCAGCTGGCACCATCATCCTAGGCTACTCAGCTTTTCCTTATTTCAACATCCCCTTGACGCAGGACGGCATCGTTATCCGCCACGACAACTTTGGTGACATGGGCAGTTCAGCTGGCACCCGTCATCGAACCCTGACCCATGAAGTCGGGCATTACCTTAACCTCTACCATACCTTCCAATCTGGCTGCACTGGTGGCGACAACTGTTATGACACGCCCCCCGTTTCTACTTCTAGCAGTGGCTGCAACACGACCTTGCCGCAAAATACCTGTCAGAATGACAACCCCGACTTGCCTGACATGCTAGAGAATTACATGGATTACTCCAGCGACAACTGCATGAACACCTTCACCTTGAATCAAAAGTCTCGCGCTAAGGCTGTCTTGGCCAGCTCAACCCTTCGGGGGCAGCTGAGTTCAGCAAGCAACCTATTCTCCACGGGCTTGTCAGGCAGCAGCATCAGCTGCAGCCCATCAGCCGCCTTTGATGTGTCGCGCACACTGGCCTGCGTGGGCGATCTCATCGATTTGTTTGACCAGTCAGCCTTTCAGTCTGCCGTGAGCTACCTCTGGGAAGTGAAAAACACGCAGACAGGTGCCCTGCAGACCTTCATGAGTGCCAATCCGCAATTCACATTGTCTCAAGATGGCCTTTACCAAGTCAAGCTAAGCATCCTCAATGGTCAGGGCAGCGACAGTGAAACAAAAACCAACCTACTCACCATCCGTCCAGCAGGAGGCACGACCCACAGCCCCTATTTCTATGCTGGCATGGAAGACCCTTTGCCTAACAGCATCTGGACCGTGGAAGGTAACGGCGACAACAAAAACTGGGCAAGAAGCACCAATGTGAAGCAAACAGGCAATGCCTCCTATTACCACCCCAATTTCAACGTGAGTAATGCTAGTGATGGCGATGCCTTGATTGCAGGCCCGATAGCCCTGTCATCTGCCAACAGCCTCACCTTGAAGTTTGCGCATGCCTTTGCACGCAAAACCGTAATGGATGATGACCAACTCAAGGTATACGTCAGCACCGACTGCGGGGCCAGCTGGTCCCTGGTTCGCATCACCCCTGCCTTCCAACTGGGGACGAGTGCCCTGGTTCCAAGTTCGCCCTATGTGCCACAAGCCTCTGACTGGAAGGAGACCACCGTCATGCTGAGTGCCTACAAGAACAACCCACACCTGATGATCAAATTTGAGATGGTTTCAGGCGGGGGCAACAACCTCTACATGGACGATGTGCGATTGACCTACGGGGTGACGCAGGATGAAGTGAGTCAAGCCCAATGGGTTCTGATGCCCAATCCTTCTCATGGAATGGCTGTGCTTGCTGTCAACCATCCCAATCACGGCATGGAGCAAGTTCGCATCCTCAACCTCAATGGACAATTGCTGCATCAAATGGACTGGAAGGGGCCGCGCATGGCGTTGCCCGTCTTGCCTGCTGGCAGCTATGTCATTCAGTTGACAGGTTCGGGCACACGTGAGCACCTGCGCTGGGTTCAACTGCATTGAACTGGTCAATGACCTACTCTGCTGGCAGGTATTCGATCAAATAAGTTTCTGGGTTTGGCAACTGAATGAGCACTTTGAAGCGATTGGGGTATTGCTGGATGGCTGGCACCAAATAACGACCCACCGAGGAATAGCCCATCTGGTCCACCAAGATGTGGGTGATGCCCATCTCATCGATTTTCTGCAAAAAAGCCTCGGGGTCTGACTTGGAAGGGATGCGCAGGCAGCTTCGCATGCCATGGATGTAGAACAGGCCTGGCTTGCTTGTCAACACAATGGCATCCGCAGGAAGGGACTCCCCTGCGTGTTTAGCTAAGGCAAAATAGTTGCTGAATGCAGGGGATAGCCGCGTATCAGAAGCTTCCTGAAGGTCTTTGACATTGGGCATTTGAAGCAGCAAGACCACAGCCAACCACCACGGGGATATGCTTAGCTTGAAGCGGCCAACCACATCCCACAATCCCACAAGGGCAACCAGACCAACGAAGGGAATCAAGGGCTGCATGAACCGCACCCCAAACCAGACATCGGGCCAGAGCAAAAAGATGGCAAAGGAGGCACCCAGGTAGCCTATAAGTAGGCTGCGCCATTGGGGCATTTTCACCACCCCCCAAATGATCAAAGCCAGCAACAGGACGCCAATCAAAGTGTGCCCTTCCGGCGGCTCTGTGGTGTAGGCCACTTCCAGTTGAGGGAAGAGCCCGTTAGGGATCTCTTGGTGAAGGTATCGCCATGCATTGTCAGCCACACGGGTTAGCCATCCGCCCATGTCCAACAAGCCCTCATCCGGCCGGTAGGGATTAACCCGCACCAATTGCTGCAAATAACTGTTGCCTCCTAAGGACTGTCCGCGAAGGAACCAAGGCAGGGACAAGCCAACAAATGACAGGGCATAAAGCCCGGTTGCCATCCATCGTTTTTCCAAGAGAAGGTACCAGCCAATGCCTGCTACCAGTGCAATCCCTGCGGTCCGCACATGAAAGGCCGCCACGGAAAGCACCACAACCAACCAGAATGCTGGTGACTGCCAGGGTGCTTGTTTACCCGTTGTGAAACGGGTTAAAAAAGTGAGCGCTAACAACGATATGAGCAAAAAGGGTATCTCACTCATTAAAATGGTTGATGAAGTCAGCAAATGGCTGTTGAGCAAGGCCAAGCCAACGGCAACCCATGCAATGGCAGCTGATCCTGTCATGCGTTGGAACAGGGGTCGCATCAAGAACAAGGCGGCGGTAAACATCAGCCCATTGGCCACCTTCAGCCAGGTCAGCTTCATGGAAACGGTCATCAACAAGCTCAAGATTAACGGGTATCCCGGCGGGAAATGCTGCGCTGGCGGCATGCCCGGCAAGTGGATGTTCGTGTAGCCAAAGCCCTCATGCAAGGCCTTGCCTAGGATGTAATAACCCGCATTGTCACCACCTAAATCGATGCTTGCATCAAAGACAAGGTGAAGGACAATGACTATCGCTGAAAGGAACAGACCATTGGCCTTGGTGAGGAAGCGTTTCATGGCATGAAAGTAGGGCAAAGACTGGCAGGAAAATAAACTCCTACCAATTTAGTAGGATATAGTTACCTTTGGCGACTGATTGACTGACAATGACAACGATTCTGATAACCTACGCACTGGTGATAATTGCCCTGTTCCTTCCAAAGGTCAAGCCTGCCATGGCATTTGGATTGGGGGCTTTGCTTCTGGTGCTGAGCGGTCATTTATCTGTCGCTGAGTGGATGGGCGCATTGACCACGCCATCCTTGTTAATTTTAATCACATTGATGGTTTTAGCTGGTGCTGCACAAGCCTACCTGCCGCTGGCTCAGTGGATGGTTCGCAGCCAAGCTAGCCCTCGGCGGTTTTTGCTGAAACTGATGGCCTTGACCGCGGCAGCTTCATCGGTGATGAATAACACCGCAGTGGTTGCCATGCTCATGGCGCCGGTTCGAACCTGGGCCCTGAGCAAGGGCCGTTCTGCAGCGCCTTTTTTGATGCCCCTGGCCTTTGCGGCAACCTTGGGTGGCGTGATTACCGTGATTGGCACCAGCACCAATTTGGTGCTCAATGGCCTATTGGAAGACAATGGCTTCCCTATCCTTCACAGCATCGACTACCTCCCCATTGGCATACTGGTCACGGTGGGTGGCATTGGTTTTTTGTCGCTGTTCGCCTTTCGTATTTTGCCTGACAGAGGGGCGCCCAAGGTTGAGCTTCGAAGAGAATACACCGTCGAGACACGGGTTGTGGCAGGCGGAGGTTATGCCAACCTCAGCGTGGAGACAGCGGGGCTCAGGCAGCTGCACGGGCTTTACTTGGTTGAGATTTTCCGACAGGGTCACTGCATTTCTCCGGTGGCTCCAAGCCAAATTCTGGAGGCCAATGATCGCTTGTTCTTTGCCGGCGACTTAGACCAGGTACGCGCCTTGACCCAGTCCCACAGCGGATTGGCCTTGCCGCAAAATGAACTCACAGACTTTGCTGATCAGTCCGCCATCATTGAGGCCATGATCCCGCCAGGAAGCAACCTGACAGGCAGCAAGGTGCGCGACAGTCAATTCCGTCAGCGATTTGACGCTGCCATTGTGGCTGTCCATCGACAAGGGCGACGCATGGAAGGCAAGATTGGCGACTTGATCTTGCAGGCTGGTGACCTCTTGCTCTTGGTTGGCGGGTCAGGCTTTGACAGCTTGACTGAAGGCAACAAGCATTTGTACTCCCTGGATGCCAGACCGCCTTTGCCCGTGCTTTCCAAAACATCCAAAGGCTTGAGCTTGCTCGCCGCAGCACTCATCCTTGCGGGCTGGCTGACAGGTCAGGTAGACTTCTTGACGGCCTTGGTTACTGCAGGCGCAGCGGGTGGTGCACTAGGACTGATTCGTTGGGGTGATGTGAAAAGACACGTAGACTGGGAACTGATGACTGTTCTAGTCAGCGCCTTGGGGTTCAGTCTTGCATTGATGCGATCGGGTGCACCGGATCAAGCCTTGGCTTGGCTGCAGGCAAGCACTGGTGACCTCAGCGCTATCACTTGGCTTGTGATGCTCTTTGTTGCTACCACCATTGCAACCAATGCCCTGTCTAACATTGCAGCCCTTGCTATCCTTTTCCCCATGGTAGCAGCCATGGTCAATGGCGGCGTTTTACCTTCGCAAGTGGCCTTCCTTGGGTTGGCTTTTGGTGCGTCCAATGCCTTCCTGACTCCCTTTGGCTACCAAACTAATTTGCTGGTTTATGGTCCCGGGGGATACAAGAGCCTTGACTACCTTCGAATGGGCATTGGACTGACCTTTTTGTACGGTGCCATTGTCCTGATTTACCTCCAATTCCTACTTCCATGAGCCATTCAAACCATGTGGTCAAACAGGCCTACCAGATCGGTGTTGCTGATCGCGAACAAGCCATGAATCAGCATGGTCAAGTGCTGTGGTTCACGGGGCTGAGCGGTAGTGGCAAAAGCAGCCTTGCCAATGCCACAGAAGTGGCCTTGCACCAATTGGGCAAGCACACCTTCTTGCTTGATGGGGACAACCTCCGACATGGCCTCAATGGCGATTTAGGGTTTTCCAACAAAGACCGCACAGAAAACATCCGCCGCGTGGCAGAAGTGGCCAACTTGATGGCAGATGCAGGGCTCATTGTCCTCACCGCCTTTGTCAGCCCATTTGAGGCTGATCGCCAAGCTGCTGCAAATATTATTGGCAATGAGCGCTTCACGGAGATCTTTGTGGACTGCCCCCTTGACGTCTGTGAGTCCCGTGATGTAAAAGGCCTTTATGCCAAGGCTCGCTCGGGTGAAATCCCTGACTTCACAGGCATTTCTTCTCCCTTTGAAGCCCCCAAACAGGCAGCCATTCATGTGCACACCGACTTGCAAGATCTAGTGACTTGCACCCAACAAATTCTCACCCATATTCCATTCAACCATGCTTGACCATCTCGACGAACTCGAGGCAGAAGCCATGTATGTCATCCGAGAAGTATTTGCTCAGTTTGACAACCCCTGCATTCTATTCTCTGGCGGCAAAGACTCCATCGTACTCAGCCACCTTGCGAAGAAAGCCTTTGCCCCTGCCAGCCTCCCCTTTCCATTGGTACACATTGACACCGGACACAACTTCCCTGAAGCCATGGCTTTTCGCGATGCCTTTGTGAAAAACATGCATGCCCAGCTGATTGTTGGCTTGGTGCAAGACGCTATCAACGACGGATTGGTGGCGGAAGAAACAGGCATCAATGCCAACAGAAACCGCTTGCAGACCACCACCCTGCTTAATACCATTGAGGCTAACGGCTTTGACTGCCTGATGGGTGGAGCCAGACGCGATGAGGAAAAGGCCCGCGCCAAAGAACGCTTCTTCTCCCATCGGGATGACTTTGGTCAATGGGATCCAAAAAACCAACGGCCTGAGCTCTGGAACCTCTTCAATGGTCGCAAACGCCACGGTGAGCATTTCCGGGTATTTCCAATTTCCAATTGGACAGAGATGGACGTTTGGCATTACATCCGCCGTGAAGGCATCGCATTGCCTGAACTCTATTTTGCTCGTGAACGCCAGGTGATATGGCGCAGTGGCAGCTGGCTGCCTGTGTCCGATTTCATCACCATCAAAGACAGCGAGACCCCCGTCATGAAGTCAGTCCGGTTCCGCACCTTGGGCGACATCACCATCACGGGCGGTCAGGCATCAGAAGCCGTTGAACTGGACGATGTGATTCGCGAGATTGAGACCTCCAGACAAACTGAACGCGGCAACCGCGAAGATGACAAGCGCAGCGAAAACTCCATGGAGGAACGCAAAAAGGAAGGTTACTTCTGATCAGCCAACAACACCATTGAACAACACCATGAACATTTTACGATTCACCACAGCCGGTTCCGTTGATGACGGCAAGTCAACCTTGATTGGGCGTTTGCTCTACGACAGCAAAAGCGTTTACATCGATCAAGTGGAATCCATCGAGAAAACCTCCAAGCGAAAAGGCTTGGACCGCATTGACTTCAGCTTGCTCACTGACGGGCTCAAGGACGAACGCGAGCAAGGCATCACCATTGATGTGGCCTACCGGTACTTTGCCACACCCATAAGGAAATTCATCATAGCTGACACACCTGGCCATGTGCAGTACACGCGAAACATGGTCACCGGCGCCTCCACGGCCAACGCCGCATTGATCCTGATTGATGCCCGCCATGGCGTAGTGGAGCAAACCCGTCGCCACAGCTTCATTGCCGGGCTCTTAGGCATTGAGTCCGTAACCGTTTGCGTCAATAAAATGGATTTGGTTGACTACGATGAAAGTGTTTTCCAGGCCATTGTCAAGGACTTTGACGCTGTCACCAAGGCGTGCAAGCTTCAACAAGTTAATTTTATCCCCCTTTCTGCCTTGATGGGCGACAATGTGGTGGATGCGGGCAGCAACATGCCTTGGTACCAAGGCAACCCTTTGCTGGCACACCTTGAGCAGATTCAAGTGACCCTCACCGACGGTGACTTCCGCATGCCTGTGCAAACAGTCATCCGCCCCCACTCCGATGCGCACCATGACTTCCGCGGTTATGCCGGCCGGGTTGCCAGCGGCACCGTCACGGTGGGAGATCAGATTATCGTGGCCCCTCATGACAACCCAGCCATCGTTACAGGTATCCAGATTGGCGACACATCCCTTGAGTCGGCCTCCATGGGCCAATCCATCTGCATCAATTTGGATCGCGACATCGATGTCAGTCGCGGTGATGTCATCGCCAGTGGACAAACCCCCGATGCACGCAAGCGAGGGCAGGCCACCATCTGCTGGTTGGACAACCAAGCACAACGGCCTGGCAGTAAATATGCCATCCGACAGGGAAGCACTGAAGGCCAGGCCATGATTACCGTAGACGCCTTGCTTGACGTTGAGCATTTGGCTTTTGAAAGTCCTGAGGGGCCACTTGAGACAAATCAAATTGCACGCATTCAATGGACGGCGAGTAAGCCGATCGCCTGCGACAGCTACCTCAGCAATCATGTCACAGGAAGTTTTATCTTGGTTGACATCAACAGTGGCAATACCGTTGCTGCAGGCATGATGGATTGAACCATACTCTGTGACAGAGAACAAAACCAAAAGAAACCCTAGGATCCATTAATGACTCTATCTACCAAAGACATACAAATTAGTTTTCTCAACAAAGTCAAGGATCGATTACCTAAGAGCCAGTCTATCGTGACCTTGATGCAGGAAACGCTCAAGATCAGCATGGATGCTGCCTACCGGCGGTTGCGAGGGCAATCAACCCTCACCTTTGAAGAAGCCAATCAGCTGGCTATTCAGTTTGGGGTCAGCATGGACTCAAGGGATGTGGCCGATGAGCGACGCGTGGACTTTGATGCCGGCAAGGCAATCAAAACCTTGGCAGACTACAAGGCTTACAACAAGCGCATTATTGAGCGCATGGTGAGTTTCAGTCAATCCGACTTGGAAGCACACATGACCTATGTCTGCAACGATGCGCCAATTTTCTACGCATTCAAGTACCAAAATTTGGGACGCATGAAAGCCTTTTATTGGGCCAAGGCTATACTCAATCTAGAGGCATTTAAGGATTTAGACTACATCGATTACCGAATAGATCCAGACAAGGAGGCCATGAACCGACAGGTCTGGAATGCCTATGCCAGCATTCCTTCAGTCGAGATTTGGTCTCCAACCTGCTACTTGGGAACCCTCAAGCAGATTTATCACATGTGGGAGAGCAAGCTTTTGAAAAACTTGGATGATGTTGAGGCCATCTTAACTGACTTGGATGACTTGATTGATTGCGTGGTTCAACAAGCAACAACTGGCAGAAAAACACTAGCCAAGGGCATCGATCTTGCTGCACGTTTTAATCTGCACATTGTCGACATTGCTGTTGGTAACAACGTGGTGCTTGTGGAGCAGAGCAACAGCACTGCTTGCTTTTTAAGCTTCAATACTTTCAATTTCATGGAGACATCCAGCAGCTCCTTTTATGGCCAGAGCGCTCAGTGGGCTGAAAGCTTGAAGCACATTGCCGTGCATGCAAACGAGGGCAATTCAGACAAGGTTGATGCCTACCAACGCCTGCTTCACAAGCAAGTTGAAAGCACCCGGCAGGCCATCTTCCGTGGGCAAGAATTGATTTTTTAAGATCTAATCAGGCGATCCAAGGACAGTCGCCCTGGCCCCAAAGCGGTAAACAAGGTTGCCGCCCAAAAATACAATTGTGCATGGTCCGCCTCGACTATAGGCAACACGCCATTGTGAACAAAGGCCGCTACGCCCATCACCGCCATGATGAGCAGTCCGCCCACGCGATTGAACAAACCTAAGGCAAGCAATCCGCCACCAATAAGCTCACCCCATCCAGCCATGATGGCAAGCGCCTCAGGCATTGGCCAACCTTTTTCACTGAGATGATCGATGAATTTTTGCGAGACAGGAAAGTCTTGAACCTTTCGCCAACCTGATTGAAACATGCCATAGCCAACATAGACACGAAATACCGTGTAGATCAGTTCAATGAAAGGTCTGCGGTGGATGGATTTGGCTCGCGGGAAAAGGAATTGTTTCATGATCATGAAGTTAGGAACAAAAAAAGACGCAATTGGCCATTCGCAAAGTTTTGTTATTCAATGTATTAGCCACCAAAAAGAAACCCACTCATATGAGTGGGTTTCTTTTTGGTGAGTCATACTGGATTCGAACCAGTGACCTCTGCCCTGTCAAGGCAGCGCTCTAAACCAACTGAGCTAATGACCCTTTTGAAGGATTGCAAACTTAAGGCAAAATGCATGATTCAGGTGAACCGCATCACAGGCCTTGATTCAATCTATGGCTGTGCAATACCTGTCTGACAACGCATAAAAAGCCCGCTGAAGTCTTTGGGTGAACTCACTGCCTCTCCGATTGCTCAAGCGGCGACCATCCACTAAGACTATCGGTGTCAACTCACCCATGGAACCTGTCCCAAAGGCTTCATCTGCAGCGTAAAGTTCAGTAAGACTCAGGTTTTTTTCCTTAACAGACATGTCCATGTCCTGTGCCAAATTGATGACCAACTGTCGGGTGATTCCGTGCAAGCAGGCATCTGCATGTGGCGTGTACAACACGGAATCCTTCACCAAAAACAGGTTGGTTCCATTCATTTCAGAAATGAACCCTAGGTTATCTAACATTAAAGCGCTGTCTACCCCCGCATGGTTCGCTTGGATTTTTGCTAAAATATTATTGATCAGGTTGGCGTGATGAATTTTTGAATCTAAGTGCATCGGGCTGTTTCTCCTGATACTAGAGGTCATGATGCTGATGCCTTTTTCATTATCATAAACTGGCGGCTTCCACTCTGCCAACAC
>DFSH01000060.1:0-1596 GCA_002378565.1 Flavobacteriales bacterium UBA3442
CATGTAACCACGGCTTCGAGCGGCGCAGAGGCCATTGAACTCATGGATGGCCAACCCTTTGATTGCGTCTTGCTCGATGAGCACATGCCTGGTCAAACAGGCTTGGATTGCTTGCCAATCATGCACCGCAAGGCACCCAATGTCCCCATTATCATGATCACCAAAAGTGAGGAAGATGGTGTGATGGAGGACGCCATTGGAGAGGCCATTGCAGATTACCTGCTTAAGCCCGTCCAGCCAAGGCAAGTCCTGGCGTCATTGACGCGTGTATTAGGTAGGAAGCGCTTGATTGAGGGGCGCAGTGTGGAAACCTACCGCGCATCCTTCGCAGCATTGACGGAGAAAATTGACACAGCTGACTCATGGGATGAATGGCAGGCCATTTACCAAGAATGGATCGATTGGGAACGCCGACTTGAGGGCAGTGATGCGGAGTCCATGCGACCCATGCTTACCTACCAAAAGGAGGAAGCCAACCGATTATTCATTCGATTCTATGCAAAGAATTACCCTCAGTGGATCACCAGTCAGGATGCCCCTTGTGACTTCAGCCACCAGATTTTAGATCGCTATGTGTCACCCCTGCTTCACGAAGGACGGAAGGTGGTGCTGCTGGTCATTGACAATTTGCGCTTGGACCATTGGCATGACATCCAACCATTTTTTACCGATTCTTTCCGGGTGAAAGAGCAAATGGTGGTGTCTAGCATGCTGCCAACTGCCACTCAGTATGCACGCAATGCCATGTTTGCAGGCATGTTGCCGGCTGACATTGCTAAGCGATACCCAGATAAGTGGGTGAAGGATGTATTGGATACAAAGCCTGGCCGCAATGCGCATGAGGCCCTGTTTTTTCAAGATTGGGCAAGCCGCAAAGGACTGAGCAAACCTGCTTATGGCAAGTTGAGTAATGCACAGGCAGAAAAGCAATGGGTGGACCAGTGGCATCAGGTCAAGGGTAAATCTTTGGTTGGTTTGGTGGTCAATTTTGTGGATCGCATCTCGCATGCAAAGACAGACCAGAGCATTGTCAAAGATTTGGCCACTGATGACCGGGGATTCAAAGCCTTGACCCATGGTTGGTGGAAAAATTCACCACTGAGGCACTGGGTTAATGCCCTGGCCGATGAGGGTTATGAACTCATTGTCACCACCGATCATGGAACGTTGTCTGTTGACAAGGCCATCCAGGTGAAAGGCCCTAAGGAAATCAGTGCAAACATGCGTTACAAGGTGGGACGTGGTTTGCAATTCAAGGACAAGGAGGTTCCCTTGGCAGTGAAACCGGAAAGCATAGGCCTACCCAGTGTCGCTTTGGGCGATCAAATCATTTTTGCTGGGGGTACAGATTTCTTTGTTTACCCCAATCAATTCCATCGCTACGCAGGGCAATTTGCTGGTTCCTATCAACATGGTGGCATCTCCATGGAGGAATTGATGATACCCTTGGCGCATTTGGTCCCTAAGGGTTAACTCAAATCGGCAAACCACAACTTCTGGACTAATTTCGCTCTATGAGCCAAGTACTTGATGTTAGTTTGATGCATGACCCCAGCGAATGGGAAGGGTGGGCAATGCGTCTATCTGATTCATTGC
>DFSH01000060.1:1925-10703 GCA_002378565.1 Flavobacteriales bacterium UBA3442
TTGTGTCATGATTATGTGGTTCCAAGCATTGGCATTGTACATCACTTTGACTTTTACCGATTGGACAACGAATCTGAAGCTGAAAATCTGGGTTTGTCTGATTATTTTGCATCAGGACAGCCCTGTTGGATGGAATGGTCGGAGAAAATCCCGACCTTGATGCCTGAAAACGTGGTTACTGTGTCCATTGTCGTCCTAGAGGATGGCGCGAGACAGGTGACCCTTAGCCAATCATGAGCATGCAAGTAGACCCCACATACGCAACCCAAGAAGAGCGATTGTTGACCAAACAGTCTTACCATTCCATGAAAATTGGCGTTCCCTTGGAGACGTCATTGGCTGAAAATCGAGTAGCCATCACCCCGGAAGGTGTTCACATGCTTGTGTCACAGGGTCATGAATTGATTGTGGAACGGGGAGCAGGCATGGCAGCGAGGTACAGCGATCATGCCTATTCAGAGGCTGGCGCACAGATTGCAGATGACCGGCAAACGGTCTTTCAATGCCCTATGTTGCTCAAGGTTGAGCCCCCATCAAAAGATGAGTTGAGCCTAATGCCAGGTAAGCAAATTCTTTTCTCTGTGCTGCAGCCAAACATGCTCACCAAGGCCTACTTACAAGCCATGGTAGACAAGCAGATGACAGCTATTTCCTATGGCGGCATCAAGGATGAACAGGGCAGAGCCCCATTCATCCGGAGCATGGCTGAAATTGCAGGCAATCAGGCCATCACTGTGGCCATGGAGTACCTCTCAACCTGGTCTGATGGCAAGGGCTATGTCATGGGAGGTATCACAGGCGTGCCACCAACAGACGTGGTCATCATTGGTGCGGGTACAGTGGGAACCGTTGCCGCTAAATTGGCGACAGCCATGGGGGCATCGGTCAAGGTGTTTGATGCATCGTTGTCACGAATTAAGGCCTTGACCGATCAAGTCGGGCATGGAATTTACACCTGCACTTTGCAGCCACAAATCCTCGCAAAAGCCCTTGAGCGCTGTGATGTAGCCATTGCATCCCTGCGACCTATTCAGGGAAGAACCCCGGTTGTTGTGTCTGAGGACATGGTCATGCAAATGAAACCCCGATCCCTCATCGTGGACATCAGTATCGATCACGGTGGATGCTTTGAAACCTCAGAAGTGACCACCTGGGATGCGCCCGTGTATACCCGCCACCAAGTGGTGCACTTTTGTGTGCCAAACATCACCTCTCGGGTAGCCCGGACCGCTTCCTTTGCCTTGAACAACTTGACTTCACCGCTCTGCCATGAGATTGCTAACATGGGGGGCTTGGGTCAAGCACTTCGGCTCAGTGACAACCTTCGACCTTCAGTCTATGCCTTTCATGGAACCCTTACAGACCAGGACATGGCAGACCGATTTAACCTCCCTTCAACACCCTTGAGTCTCCTGGTATGACAACATTTTTTGAACGATTCACCCGCTACGCTGTTGGCTTGGTGCTTGGAATCGCTATCTCGTACTTTTTCTTTGGAGATAGAGATATTCAGTGCACCTATTTCCCCAATCAACGGGTATTGGCTGACCTGCATCGCAAATCTTGGCATGCAGAAGGTGAAGCCTTGTCAACTTGGCAAGTAAACTACCAGGGTGATAGCAATCTGTTGGGCGCTTTTTTGTTGCGTGGCGATGTGGATTTTTCTAAATCGCTCACCAGCACAAGGCATGACGTGGCTTACCCCAGGTACCGCATTGAGCTCACATGGAAGGATGAACCCATGGATGCCTTGTTTGAGGTCAGGGGTGACTCTGTGGTCATGTTAGAGCTAGGACTTGTCGATTGATCGACGCCGCAATTCTTGTTGAATCAACCGCAGTTCACGGCCTGTTTGGCCCTTGATGCTGGTATTTTCTTCTGCCCGTCGAAAAAGGTAGGGCATCACTTTTTTCACGGGACCAAAAGGCAGGTACTTGACCACTGGGTGATGGGCCGCGGCCAAATTGAAGCTGAGGTGGTCACTCATGCCATAGAGCTGAGCAAACCAAACAGGTGCCTGGCCAGGTTTCCACCCACGATCTTCCAAGCTTTGCACGCCCATTGCGTTGCTTGATTCATTGTGTGAGGCAATCACCAAGGCGGCCTTTCCCGGTTCCATTGCGGTGCCAATTGCATCAAGCATGACTTGTGTGCAGTCATTGAACTCTTTGTCAGATCCAGCTTTGTCTGGCTGAATAGGGGAAGGGTATCCCATGGATTTGGCTCGTTCCCGTTCCTTTTCCATGTAGGCACCCCGCACCAACTTCACCCCGTAATGGATACCGTCCTGGGTTGCTTGCTCAAGGGCTTGTTTGAGGTACTCCACGCGGCCCATTCGGTAGCATTGTATGGTGTTCATAATGATGACCTTGTTTTGGTTGTGAGCCTTCATAGCTTCATGCACCAATTGATCAATGGCATCCTGAATCCAGGACTCTTCTGCATCGACCATCAAGGGGACATCCAGATCTTCAGCCAGTTGTGTGATGCGATTCACGCGTTCCTTGACTGCTTGCCATTGCTGGGTTTCCTTTGCATTGAGGGCCTCTTGTGAGCTGATCTTGCACAGCAAATCTGCGCTGGCTAAGCCTGTCATTTTAAACACAGACAAGGGCACACCTTCTTCCACGGCAGCCAATTGAATGGTCTCCATGATGGTGTTTGCTGATGCTTCAAAAGCCGTTTCGCTTTCTTGACCCTCCACGGAATAATCTAGAATGGCGCCGATACCTTGTTGCCACAAGACCCTTGCCGCGGGGATGGAGCTGGTCACAGATTCCCCGCCACAGAACTGTTTGAAAACAGTGGATTTGATCAGCCCATTAACGGGTAGGTGAAGCCAGAAAGCGAAGCGGGTGAGTTGTTGGCTCAATGCCACCAATTTTGGGCTGGCCATTAATCGGAACAAAAGGGCGCTTTGCCGGAGGTCATTGCTTCGTTTGGAGGCGAAGGCTATCTGGGTGTTTTGAAAATCCAAGGCCATGCTGAAAAATACTTGGTTCAAATATACTGCGCTGCCCTTCCAAAAAGTGGCAACTTTGTGCCATGCAATGGGACAATTTCTTCTTCGGGCCTGTCAGGTTGGGCGAGCATGTCTTGGCTGATTTTCAGCAATGGCTGGATCAATTGGATGAACCCTTTTCAACGGTGCATGTCTTGGTTGACAGCAACACATTGACGCATTGCTTGCCAGAGCTGATGTCACAAGTTCCTGCGCTGGCTCAATGTGAGGTGTTGGAGGTTGATCCTGGTGAGGAAACGAAAAGCATGGCCATCGTTGAGCAATGCTGGATGTCTCTGTTAGAAACGGGGGCAGACAGACAGTCTTTGTTGATTTCCCTGGGTGGCGGTGTGGTCACGGATTTGGGTGGCATGTTAGCTTCTACCTTCATGCGTGGCATCGCCCATGTAAGCATTCCTACCAGCTTGTTAGGCATGGTGGACGCAGGCATTGGTGGCAAGCATGGTGTCAATGTCTTTGGCGTGAAAAATTTAGCAGGATGCTTTCTTGAATCGGTCTATGTGGCCATTTGGCCTGGGTTTCTAAGCACCTTGCCTGATGAGCAATTCAGGGCGGGCTTTGCTGAGGTGGTCAAACATGCCATCCTGTCCGGTGGAGAACTTTGGGAGGCTGTGCAAGGCCTAACGCATTTGCGCGACAGTGGATCAATGATCGACATGGCGGCTCAGGTTAAGATCCAAGCGGTCACGGCTGACCCATTTGAAAACAGCGATTCCCGCAAAGCTTTGAACCTTGGTCATGGCTTGGCACATGCCATAGAAACGGTTTCTCAGGGCCAGGTTTCACACGGTGATGCTGTGGCATCAGGCCTATGGATGGAGGTTGCTATGGCTGAAAATCTTGCATTGATTGATCCCGATGATGTGGCGGCCATTCATGCAGTGCTTGATCGACACTGGCCACGCTGCACCTTCACGGAGGGGTTGTGGGAGGCGCTGCAGTCTGATAAAAAACGATCAAAATCCAAGGTGATGCTTTCCCTTTCAGTTGGCATTGGTAAAGGCATTGCTATGACAGAGGTTCAAGCAAAGGATGTTCACTCAGTCATAGCACATCATGTGGCATCCTAAGTTACCGTGGTCAAAGAGCTTAGCTAACAGAATCATGGTCAAACGCGCTGTGATGGCCATGCCATTGCCTGCGCCTGATGAGACCTGGTCGGAGGACATACAAGCCATGCACCAGGTCTTGACAGCCACAGAGGTGGCTCAAGCTGGGGAGGCTGGTACCGCATTCAGGTTTGGTATGGCTTATTGGGCCTCCATGCCAGGTAAGCACATCTTATTGACCGGTAGTCAGCGCCTGTTGCAGCGTCCCATTGATCCCTTAGTCAGTGCATTGAAGCAAATGGGTGCTAGTCTGCATCGTGTTGATCATGGCTGGCAAATTGCAGGCCAACCGCTGTCCGGTGGGCGCATTGACATGGCCATGAATGTGTCATCACAATTTGCCTCGGCTTTGCTCTTGATTGAGCCGCGGATGGCTGAGCCCTTGATTTTACCTGACATGAGCGACATGGTGAGCTTGCCTTACGTACAGATGTCGCAATGGGTGAATCCTGAAACTTGGCCGCCAGAACCCGATTGGAGTTCAGCCATTGTTTTTGCTTTAGCAGCAGTGATTGAGGGCAAGACATTGCGCTTGAACCTGAATTCAGACAGCCTGCAAGGGGATGCTGCATGGATTGATTGGGGACTGATGCTTGGTTTCCGCGTGACCCATGAAGCAAACAGCTTGGTGATACACCCTGGCAAGCCACAGATGCTGTGGGACTTGGATTTGCGCGAGCAACCAGATCTTGCACAGCCTTTGGTGATGGCCTCGGTGGCATTGGGCGTTGAGGCGCAGTTCTCAGGCTTGTCAACCTTGATGGGCAAGGAAATTGACCGCATGAGGGCCTTGAAGGATGCTTTAAAGCAGCTCAATGTGATGGCTGATGTGGGAATTGAAACCATTGCTTTGGATGCCAGGGAGTGGCAGCCGTCTTATCAGAGCTTGTCGGTGGATGCGTCGGGCGACCATCGCATGGCCTTTGCATGGGCCTTGATGTCCTTGGTTCAACCCCTTCAAATCACGGGCGAGTCATCAGTGAGTAAGAGCTTTCCTGATTTTTGGTCTGAATGGAAGGCCTTGTTCAAGTCCACTTGAATAACCAGCCGTCCAGACCATCCGCTGGGCCTGAATCGAGCCACTATTTTGCCTTTGATCAAGCCTTGATGTGTCAAGCCTATTTGCAGGTAGTAACCAGCTGACCGCATTCCCAAGGGATCCCCATGCCACATTTTGCTGGCATGCCCACTCAAATACCCAGCTGCACTTTGCAGTCTCCACGCGGACCAATGCCTGTGCAATGCTAGGGAAGCACCGGATAGGTCCCCAAGTATGATTTGTGCGCTGCCATCTGGGTGAAGGTTTTGGAGGCTCAGACTTTGCTGGCCTTCAGATTGCTGCCATTGCAGGTTGAACCGTTGACTTTGCCATCGAATGCCTCCGCGTCCAGGTCGATGCCACAGCTGAAGGTCACCACCCCAATAGGGGATTGTCAGATCCATGCCCGGTCGTTGCGTTCTGCGCCAGGGGCTGTCGATCAATGGCAGGCTAATATGCGGCCGCTCCCCAGCAAGTCTGAAGAGCAAGGGGCCTCGAAGCAAAACGGTGAGCTGCCCTCCTGCCAGCCCTTGTTTGTCGCCCCAATGGCTGAGGATGAATGTTTGGTTGCGCAATTGATGCTGCCAGCCCATTTGTTCTAAGCCATGAAACAGGCCCCAAGTATGGGTTTGATTGGACCATGAGGCATGCAGGACGCCATGGGTGCTGCGTGAAAAGATCCATGGGTCAGTCTGAAGTGCAAAGGATGCATCAGGGCCCAGTCTGACAAGGCCAGGCCATTGCAATTGGCGACCTATTCGCCAAGCATCGTAAGCAATCAGTGGCCATAAGCCTGATGCCGTTGACCAAGAAAAGCCAATGAGCCGATGGCTTGGGTTTTCAAACTCACGCCGCCCCCTTCTTGTACTAAAAAGGCCCTGCATGCCAGCGATTTCTAGGCTGTCCATCTCCATAGCAAGCCATGCGAGGGCGTCAGTGGGTAGACCCATTTGTGCAACAAATGCCCCCAGCTTGAAGGCGGACCAGGGAGAAAGGAAGGGAATGTCTACGTAGCGATCGATGGGCCAAGCGCCGATGTACAAGGGCTGATCTTGCCAGGATGTTAAAAGGGCCTCCACGGAGTCCCTTTGGTTGAAGTGGTGATTAGGGTGGAGCTGAATGTAACGCTGGAAGCAGGCTTCACTCAGGGGACTCGCTTGCTTGTGTTGTTGAGCCCTGGCAGGTAGTCCACAGAAGACCATGGCCCCCACAAGGAAAAGCCAATGTCCAGTCGCCATGCGTCCCATTGCCATGCGCTGACCCATTGCCCATTGGACGAGCCGTACAAGCCCAGCAAGGGCCCGTTGTCGCTGGCGACACCCACGGTCCAAAGGCCTTGTTGGTTGGCTTGAATGGCTGATGCAATGATGACTCGCCATCCAGAGGGCATCCTGCTGCTGCTGGTCAAGGATGCATGGTTCATGTTGCCCCGCATCAACCACTGTGCATGCCAGGTGATCTGCTTGCTTTTCAGCACCCAGTGGCTGTGCAAGTGCAGTGCTTGCGCATACCAATGAAGCCCCATGGTCAGTTGTTGATTGCCCGTGAGTTGCACGTGGCTGGCAATGCCTGCTTGCCATTGGTTGGTCAAGGCCATGGCACCGAGGTAAGCATCCATGGCATCTCCTTGCCAGCTTACACGAAGGTTTTGTATGCCTGGCGGGTAGCCCATGTGGCTGCCCGTTATTGCCCATCCTTTGATGGGATGGCAGAGTTGGTTGGGGTCCATGCGTGGTTGTGCGAACAAGCCGACAGATAAACAGAGCAAAGAGAGCATGCGGCATGTGGTCCAGGGTGAGATTGACATGCTGCAAAGGAGTTGCAATGCATAGATTCACAGCTGTCAGGAATCATTTATGATGCGCTGAGCTTGCCACGAAATGTCCGACCTTGCATCCCCTATGCGATCAGCCCTGTTACCTGCCATTGCCTTGCTCACCCTGATGAATCTGCCTGATTTGTCAGGTCAGGCCATCACATTTGGACTTCGAGCAGAATCCTTGCCAACCTCTGTCAGTGGTCAAGGTTTGCAAGTGACAGACATGGCCCTGGATGACATGGGTCGCGTCTGGATGAGCACTGCCAGTCAGGGTATTTATCGCCATGATGGCCAACAAATGACCCGGATGGATTGGGCAGATCAAACGGTTCCACGTTATGACGCCTGCATTGAGGTATTTCCTAATGGGGATGTGTGGATTGGCTCAGATCAAGGCATAATAACAAGGGAAGGCTCAGCCTTTCTCAACGACAGTTCATGGACTTTTGGTCCTTGTATTGACATTGTCAACAGCGGCATGGGTGAGGTCTTTGCTTTGAGCCCTCAAGGGGTGTACAGAAGGCAAATTCTTGGCACAACGTGGCAGGAAGAACCCATCGAAGGCATGAATCAAGCCTACCAGCTCACCATGGCTCATGGTGCTTTGATGCTATCTTCAGCGGAAGGACTTTGGATGCGCAATGTAGCTGGACAGTGGACGGCCCTGCGTGATGGCATGGTCTCAGCGTCCATGCCTTTGGGCGAGAGTTGGTTGGCTATCACGGACAACGGGTTGGAGCAATTGGTTGACGGTGGTTGGCGCTTGTTGCAGCCCGCCATCAAGGGCTACCATCAAGGCATACCAACAGCCAATGGCGATCGACTGTGGCTTTATGGGGAAAGCGGTCTCTGGCATATCAGGGAAGATGGTGAAGGTGTCAGAATGCATGGCATTGGCGGCGCGACCATTGAATCTGTGCAAGCTGCTATCACAACTGGTGCGGGGGGATTGTTCATGGCTGTGGGTAATGAGGGCGACATGCTGCGGATTCATGATGTGTCAACCTGGTACGATTTGCGCAGCCAATATGTGCACATCGGGCACATTCAACACATGCTTCCACTGCGATCAGACTCAGTCTGGTTGGTCACTAACCAAGGCTTGTTTTCAGCTGGTTTGCAACGCCTGAGTGCCTTGCCATCACCTGGTCCGGGTGTCATTAAGCAATTGATCAAGGGCCAAGGGGAACCCGTGGTAGCTGTCGGGGAATTTGGCCAATCACAATGGCTCAAAGGCCAGTGGCAAACAGCCAAAGGGAAGGCCCTTGATGGCCAAGCATTGGATTTGGGTGCCCTGCTATCCTATGACAGGCTTGGTTGGTACAGTCAGACAAGTAAACGGCGCATTGCTAACTCCCTCAAGCCAGCTGTGGTGTTGTTTGAGCAAAGTGTATTGAAGCCCAGCTTTGGCCAGGATTTGTGGCTAAGAATTGGCCTGAAAGGCTTGAATCAGCCTGATATGTTGTCCATGTCCTATGTCATGGATGGCGGTGACACGGTGCAAATGGGCAGAGGTCGTCGGCTGAATTTGATTGGTCTGTCTGCAGGTCCGCATGACATCCATGTCATGGCGTCTGGGGCAAAGGATTTGCATCATCAGATCATGGTATTGCCACCCTGGTGGATGGACCTGTGGGTTATGGGCCCAACAGCCTTGCTGCTGTTGATGGTTGGGAGCTATATCCTGTGGATTTCCATGCAAAGACGGCGGGAAAAACGCCATTGGGGCAAGGAAAAAATGCAACTTGAACGCATGGCATTGCGCCTGCAGATGAACCCGCATTTCACC
>DFSH01000051.1 GCA_002378565.1 Flavobacteriales bacterium UBA3442
CTGGACCCCAATGACGTGACGTTCGTTGCAAATGGCGGCATGCATGTCGGACCTTATGCCAGGCTTGGTATGGGTATCGCCTATGTTCAAGCACAACTCTGGTTGACGCAAATCGACCAGTCCATCATCATCAATCAGTCAGGTAATTCTATGATGCCTATGGTGACAGTGCCATGGACCATGCGTCGCTTGGATGTGCCTGTAGAGGTTGGTGTCAAGTTGGGGCCCTTCTTTGGTTTTGTGGCACCTGTATGGTCTGCCGGTCTTCAAGACATCAGTGATGTCAGCAATTTGACAGAAAACGATGGCACTTGGGGTGCGCAGATTGGTGCTGGAATCAAGTTGAGTAAATTCCAAGCCAAACTTCGCTATGAGGGCAATTTGTCACCCTTTGCTCAGGCGTTGAATTACCAAGGTCAGGTCATTGCCACCGATGGTCGCATGTCCCAAATCATTGCCTCTTTGAGTTACCGCTTGTAACGCTTGAAGGCTTTCATGGCTGTGAATTGGTCAAGCTCTAGCGGGGTTGAACGACCTTCAATCGCTTTCTGCGAAGGGCCTGCGCCACGAGGGACGTGAGGTAGCCGTTGGCTGGAATGGTCGTCATGCGCTGATTGAGTACATCCCATTGATCCAGGTCTGACATCAAGTCAACTTTTGTATAGCCGATGAGCTGGTAGTTGTCTAGGAGAAAAGCGATTTTCTCACCAGGATTAGCCCCTTTGTCAACCAGAATAATCCGTGAATGGGGAAATGCAAGCTGCATAATCTGTTCAGAAGCCGTGGATGGCATGCTGACTGCTTTTTGCTGATCATGGTTTCTCTTGAGGGTTGCTAAATTCCTCGCAACCATCTTGACATGCTCTGGCACGGCCAGATCTTCAGGTGATTTGTCATAACGCAAGCACATGCCTGCAATCCACCACAAGCCTTCTTTCGTGTCAGCTACCTGCAAGGCAGGTTTTTGATGGCGCATGGGTTGGATATCCCAAAGGATGGCGTTGTCTGATTCAACGGCAACGAGTCCACGTTTGAGCTGGTACTTGTCAACAGTTTCATTGTAGGTGGGCTTGAGTCGCTTCAAGTCCATGTGTGCTTTGATTTCAGCCAGCAGCAGACTGCCTGTGGTTTCCACCTTGATGCTGGCAATGGCCTTTTGCATGGCCAAGGCTTTGTCACTTGTGGCCAGGAAATGCCGGTCAATGCGAACACGCAATTGATCTGAACGACCAAGGTAAATCACCTTGCCAGCTGCATCGAACAGGTAATACACCCCCGTGGTTTTAACCAGCTTGGTGATCTGTTCAGTGAATCTGTGGACGCCTGTTGCGCTTGGTTGTTTCAAAAAGGTGCCATGGATGTATTGCTCCCGATCTTTTTCTAACAAGATCTTGAGTAGGTCCACGGTGACCAGGGCATCCCCATCTGCGCGATGCCGCCTGCTGTTGGTCAAGTTCAAGTTTTCGCAGATGCTTGCAAGGCCATAGCTTTTCAAGCCAGGGATGAAGCGTTCTGCCAGGGGAATGGTGTCCATCACCACCCTTGAGTAGTCAAAGCCTAGCCGCGCAAACTCTTCTTTGAGGACGCGGTAGTCAAAGGGTGCGTTGTGAGCCACAATAATGGCGTCTTTGGTGATTTCCACGATGCGCTTGGCCACTTCATGAAACTTGGGTGCTGTTACGACATCCTTGTTTTTGATGCCGGTCAGCTTTTCCACAAAGGGAGGGATGCGGGTGCCGTCAGGGTTGACCAAGGAGATGAATTGATCCACGATTTGTTCCCCGTCAAACAGGTAAATGGCCACCTCAATGATGCGCTCTGTACCAGACTTTCCGCTGGTGCCTTCTAAGTCAATAACTGCGTACATCAGGATCGTTGACCAAAGATTGATGACCCCACACGGACCATGGTGCTGCCCTTTTCAATGGCTAATTGAAAGTCCCCACTCATGCCCATGCTGATTTGCTTGAATGCTGGGCTAAACCGTTCTTTCAAGCCATCAAAGGCTGATTGCAAGCACTGAAACTCAGTTGAAATCTGTGATTTGTCATCGGTGAATGTGGCCATGCCCATCAGTCCACAAATGGTCAAATGGGGGTAGTCTTCAGGTTGAAAGGCTTGCAGTTCTTCCAGCTCATAGCCTTGTTTGCTGCTTTCCGTGGCGATGTGCATTTGCAGCAAAACATTGATGTTTCGCTCATTCTTTGCAGCTGCTTTGTTCAATGCGTTTGCGACCTTGTTTCGATCCACGCTGTGGACCATGTGCACAAAGGAGGCGAAGTCCTTGACTTTGTTGCTTTGGATATGCCCTATCATGTGCCAGTGAATGTCTGATGGCAAGACGGCAGCTTTCTTCGCCATTTCTTGCACACGGTTTTCGCCAAAGTCTCTTTGCCCTGCCTGGTAGAGGGTTTCAATGTCCTCAATGGGCTTGGTTTTGCTCACCGCCACCAAGGTGACATGTGATGGCAGTTTAGCCTGCACGTCATGCAAGTTGTCAATCAATGGTATCATTCCCATGCGTACAAAGTGATGCCGGATCGCAATTTAGGTTCGATGTAGGTGCTTTTTGGTGGCACAGTTTCGCCGCGGTCTGCCAATGAACGGACATCTTTCCAATGGGGCTTTGGCAAGACAAAGGCGCTGTCGCCCTCATCCAATGCTTCTATCAGTTGATCCAAGGGTAAATCCCCTGGCAGGTAGCGCATGCGGGCATCATCCCTTTCATCAATGATTTGCATGCAAGGATGAAGAACATGGTCAAACAGCCATTGACTTTCCGGGAATGCTATGCCTTCATCTGTTAAATGGTACCAGTTGCCACCATGGAAGGCGTAGATGCCAGACTCGGGCAAGCCTTGCGGGGCATCCTTGAGTGGGCTGGCCAGGTCAATCCATGTGCAGTCCTGGTCATCCGATACAATGCGGTGGAAGGACGTCACGTGCAATTGGCTTTCATCCAGCACAAAGGCCATGACGCCATCCTGTTTGTTGAGCAGTTTGGATGAGGCAATTCGGTGATGGCCATCTGCCACATAAAGGGCATCCATGTCGCCAAAAGCTTGAGCAATTCGCTCATTGAAGGATTGAGGAACAGGCCAGAGGCAATGGATTGCCATGTCTGTTGTAGCAAATTCAACATCAGCATTCAAAGCGGTCACCTCACCGATGACGGACGAGATGGTTGCGTGGGGCTCATGGGTCAAAAGGATGGGCTCTGCATGAAACCCCACGGATTCCAAATAGGCGGCAAAGAGCTGCTCTCTTTTAGCCAATGTGGCTTCATGCGGTTTGATGCGACCCGCCTGGTAATCCTTCAAGGAAGCCAGGCCAATGATGCCTGTGAATGCATGACCATGCCAGGTTTGCCGGTAGATGTAGTAGCTGGCATTGGTTTCCTTCACCAGGTAACCTGAGGATAGGAAATCGACAAATCCCTTGCGGACACCCATGAATACGGGCTCACCTTCCCCTGATTTTCGCTGAAGCACATGCATCAAAGAGTAGGGGTTGGAAGAGAGTTTTTGCCAGAGGTCTTCCTCTTTGTAGGTCACGTAGGACCGGGTGCTAACCAATGAGGCCAATGCCCTAGGGGGGCGGATGGCAGCAAAAGGTTTCAGCTTTTCCATGGCTTAGCTCTTGGCCATGATTTGCTCTGCCAATTCAAGACCAATTCTGGCTTGCGCTTCCACAGTGGCAGCGCCGATGTGAGGAGTGAGTGACACGTGAGGGTTCATCAAGATCTGAACGGATGGCTTTGGCTCGTCAACAAACACATCCAAGCCAGCGGCTTTGATGTGTTGGGATTTCAGGGCATCGATCAAGGCCGGTTCATTCACCACGCCACCGCGGGCAGCATTGATCAAAAAGGCGCCTTCCTTCATGGTGGCAAGGGCTTTTGCGTCAATCAACTCACTGTTGCCTCCGATGTGCAAGGTGACCACGTCAGCTGCTCGAAGGACTTCGTTCATGCTGAGCATGCTTGCTGAAGTTTTCAGAATTTGACCATCTGCAAAGGCCACCTCAAAGTCCCCATCCAAGAGGTGGGGGTCATGAACAATCACTCGCATACCAACCCCGTAGGCTCGACGTGCAACAGCCTTGCCAATGCGGCCAAACCCTATGATTCCTATGGTTTTTCCCGACAGTTCACTGCCTTTTGCGTAGGTTTTTTTCAATTGCCCAAACTGACTATCGCCATCCAAAGGCATGTTTCTGTTGGCGTCATGCAAATGACGAACCATCCCAAAGAGGTGTGCAAACACCAACTCAGCCACAGAATCGGAGCTGGCAGCAGGGGTGTTAAACACCTTCAAGCCTTTGCTTTTTGCGTAGTCCACATCGATGTTGTCCATGCCTACGCCGCCACGACCTACCATTTTAAGGCTGGGGCATGCGTCAATCATGTCTTGCCTGACAGTGGTTGCAGAGCGAACCAGGATGGCATCCACCTTGTGTTGGTTGATGTAGTCGATGAGTTGGCTTTGTGCCACCTTGGTGGTGATGACGGTGTGGCCGCCAGCGGTCAAGGCATCGATGCCTGATGTTGCAAGGCCGTCATTGGCCAGTATGGTGAGTGACATAGTTGAGTTTGGGTATTAAGCTTGTTGTTCAAGTTTTTGCATGACTGCCACAAGGGCTTTCACGCTATCAAGTTGCAAGGCATTGTACATGGATGCCCGGTACCCGCCAACTGATCGATGGCCTTTGATGCCTATGATGCCAGCATCTGCCGCCAGTTGTTCAAAGGCAGCACCTTTGCTTTCATCCGCCAAAAGGAAGCAGGCATTCATCAAGGATCGGCTGTCCTTCCGTGCAGTGCCAAGGAACAAGGGATTGCGATCAATTTCTGCATAGAGCATGGAAGCGCGGGCATTGGCCCGTGACGCCATGGCTTCCAGGCCGCCCTCAGACTTGATCCAGCGAAGGGTGAGCAGTGAAGTGTAGATGGCGAAGACTGGCGGTGTGTTGAACATGCTTTCCTTGTCTGCATGCACGAGGTAGTCCAACATGGATGGGATGCTGCGGCCTGTTTTGCCAAGGATTGACTTCCTTACAGCAACAAGGGTGGTTCCAGCAGGACCTAAGTTCTTCTGTGCACCGGCATAGATCAAATCGAATTGATTGAAGTCCATGGGGCGAGAGAATATGTCAGAGGACATGTCGCAGACCAGCACGTCATCGGTGGCAGGGAAGGTGGTCATTTCTGTACCTACAATGGTGTTGTTGCTTGTGCAGTGCACATAGTCCATGCCTGATGGCAAAGAGGACATGTCAGGGATGTGATTGTAGCCGTCTTCTTCGGAACTGGCAAACACATGAACCTCACCAAAAGCCTTGGCCTCTTTGATGGCTTTCTTGCTCCAGGTGCCAGTATTCATGTAGGCAGCCTGTCCATCAACCTTCATCAAGTTGTAGGCGGTCATCAAAAACTGCATGCTCGCGCCACCTTGCAAAAAGAGCACCTCGTAATCTTCATCGAGGTTCAATAGCTCTTTGGTCAAAGCGATGGCTTCATCCATGACGGCAACCAAGCGCTTGTCGCGGTGACTGATGGAAATCAGGCTGAGTCCAGTGTTCTCAAAATTCAAAAGGGCGTCAGCAGCACCTTGGACAACGCTTTGGTCAAGTATGCAAGGGCCGGCAGTGAAGTTGTGCTTGGTCATAGGTTTGTATATGGCTTGGCAAAGGTACTAAGATGCCAACCGCCATTTGCCTCTGTTGAATTCTAGTGGGGCTTGTGCCAATGTGGGGCCGTATCGGCGGTAGTCGCCTACCTGGCCATGGCGCATCGGGGCCAATTGATCAATTAAAATTTTGCCGGGCTTGATTTGCTTGATCGATGCTGAAACACCTGTGGCGTATTGAAGAATCAGGCGGGTTGCAGGTCTGTCAAACACCTGGTCATTGAAGCTGTCAAGGGCAAAAACAGGCGACCCAAAGTGAGGTCCATGCTTGCTCAATATCACAGGCTCTACAATTTTTCTTTGCGCCTGCATGGGGTTCATTGATGGCTGAAAGACCAGGGCCAGGTAGTGGGTGATGCCAGAACGCTTAACCTGAACGATGTCATAAGTCATCCCCATGTTGTAATCAGCACATCGGTAACGACCATCATGACTCAGTCCCTCCATGGTGGATGACTGCCCTTGGGTGGCTTTGTTGTACCAGGTTTTGTTGTGCTGCCAGGCAGCAATGCCTCGAAAAGCATAATGGCCTTCTGTCTGAGGAATGGCTAAACTGATAAGTGCCAGTTTCCCGTTGGGAGAAATGCTCACAAGCACAGGGTGTTCAGCCAGGGCTGATAGGGTGGCAGGGACCCCCATCGAGTCCATCTGAGAAAGTATGCGGGCTTGCATGCGTTCGCCAGCTTGCAGTCGAATGGTAGCAGTTGCACCTTCTAACATGGTGGTTGACCACTGACTGATGCTGTCCATCTGAGCATGCATCGCATAGGATTGCCACAGCATGCAACAAAGGATCAGGTTCCGCATTCAGTCCAGGTGTAAGAAGTCTTTTTTCTCTAGAAGAGCGGCATCTGTTTCCACATGGTCTTCGTCTGGCACACAGCAATCCACAGGGCAAACTTCTGCGCACTGAGGTTCTTCGTGGAAGCCAATGCACTCGGTGCATTTGTCAGTTACGATGTAATACAGGTCAAAACTGACCGGTTCTTGCTCCGTATCTGCGTTGGTGGCCACGCCTGAGGTGCTCACCATATCGCCCTTAAGACTAGTGCCCTCATTGAATCGCCACTCCATGCCACCTTCATAAATGGCATTGTTGGGACATTCTGGCTCGCAGGCGCCACAATTGATGCATTCGTCGGTGATGATGATGGCCATTTGGATACTTTTACACAAAGATAAGATGGTAATGGATGGAATGAATCACAGATGGCAGGCACTTGTCACTTTAGGCAGGAAAATGTCAGATTTGGCAATGGATGAAGACCTGCTCGAAACAGCAAAGATTCACAACGCTTGGTTCACGCCGGACTTTTCAAAGCAGGCCTTCAAGGGATGGTCACAAGCTTTGCGAGCTGAGGCTGTCGAGCAGTGGCATGATCAGGCCTTGTCCAATGGGTACAGTGAAGCAAAAACCGCTAAGCAGGTTGGCATTCTCTGCGCGGGAAACCTGCCCATGGTTGGTTTGCACGACATGCTAACCGCTTATGTCTTGGGTCATCAAGTGAAAATAAAACTGAGCAGCGATGACAAAATCTTGATGTTGGCCGTCATTGATAGCTTGAAGGGCATAGACCCAACAGCCGTCATTGACCCCAGTGACAACCTCAAGGGCATTGAGGCCATCATTGCTACAGGAAACAACAACAGCATGGGGTATTTCAAGCAATACTTTGGCCATTTGCCACACCTGTTTCGCAGTTCGCGGACTTCGGTGGCGGTTCTAGATGGCAACGAGACGGCAGAGGACATGGCCAATTTGGCAGAGGATGTTTTTCTCTTTTTTGGCCGCGGTTGCCGCAGTGTCACCCACCTGTTTATCCCTGAAGACTATGATGTGCAACGCCTGTTCAAGTCGTGGTTTGACTGGGGGCACCTAGCTGAACATGCAAAGTATGGTTCCAATTTTGACTACCACCGGGCGCTTTACCTGCTCAATAAGGCAATTTTTCTAGAAAATCATTTCACCTTGTTGCGGGAGAACCCGGCTTTGAAACCGCCAGTCGCAGTGATTCATGCTTCCAGGTATACCGACCTCAATGCTGTGAAGTCCCTCATCAACGAAAAGGCCGACGAGATTCAAACCACGGTTGGTAAGGGCATGGATTGCGCTTTTGGCCAATCCCAGTTGCCTGAGCTGTGGGATTACTCGGATGGGGTGGATACCCTGTCATTTTTAGCCAAGGCATAGGTTGTCATCCCACCCTATTGAATGACATGATTAATGGCATTTTAAGCTATTTCCAGCCCTCGTATACACCTAGTCCAAATAATGCGTAGTCCAGTTTAGATGGGTCTTCAGGGCTTATTGATCGAATGGATGAGTCCAACTCTATGACTGCTTTCCAGTCGTTTTGTTTTCTTGTTAAAAGCCCGAGGCTTCGCGCAACACGGCCGCTATGAACGTCAAGAGGAACACTAAGAAGGGCAGGGTCTATACCCCAAATGCCAAAATCGATACCTTCTGTATTCGGCCGAGCCATCCATCTAGAGTACATCACTAAACGCTTACATGCACTCCCTTTGGTAGGGTCTCCAAAATGTTTGCTTGCTCGTTGGGGGAGACCATGATTTAGGAGAAAAATTTTAAAGACAGTAAAAGCACCACCAAGATTTGTAGCGTCGGGTGTTAGGTTTTGTTTGAAAAATTCACCGATTGAAGCGTAGTCTTGATAGAGTTGTTGTAGCGCTAAAACCAGCCCCCTAATGTCCTCATCTTTGAATGTGCGGTGCACAAATCCATCAAAGGAATTCAAATCTACAGAGCTGGCATTTGTAACAAAATCTGCAGGGCTGTTGTCCATTCGTTCCATCAAGTCCTTTGATTTTGATATGATGGTTTTACGACCTCCCCAACTTAGCATTGCAGCAATGAGTCCACTGATTTCAATGTCTTTGGTGCTAGCGAATGAGTGGGGAACCTGTATCGGATCATCTTGGATGAAACGGGATTGTGCGTATTGATTGGCTTTTGCAATCAAAAAATCCCGAAGTTCTCCTTGAGGTAAGTTCATTTTGAGTTTTTAAGCTTGTACAAGTGAGCGCTATTCAAGTGGATCAGTTGTAGATGGGTTAACGCTCCAGTGCCCCTGCGTCAGGAGATAAGACCCTGCTGTGGTTCAAGGCGTCCAATGGCACGCGTTGCGCAGCAGGTGCGATGCCTAGGTCGATGGCTTGAGAGGCTGAGTCCAAGGCATAATCCCATTGATTGATGTCCACCAATTGTGGGTCTGCATTGAAAAGACAATTCAAAAACTGGTTGGGGTCTGATGGGTCATAAGTAGCCGGGCTGGGATTGGTGTTCAGCTTGATCAATGAACCCTCAAAGTGGGTATTGAAGGCTGCTTGATTGCCATGGCCAAACCCGACTTCTGAACTATTGCTGCCTGTGATGATGCAGTTGCTGAAGTTTGCCTGGTTCAAATCCCTGTATCGGTAGCTTCCCATGCCGTCATCGTAGCGATTGAATAACCCAATGGTTGCTGTGTTCCTTGCAGAAGGGAAGTGATTGACAAAACTGCAATGGTCAGCATTCACAGTTCCTCCCAAGGTGTAAAAACCATAGAGTCCTGAATTGCCAATGACCACATTCTCCATGTGAATATTGCCAAACCCGGAATAGATGCCCGCTCGACTCATGTCCGTGATCCGGCTGTTTGTGATGGTGACATTGGGTCCCTGGCCTTGTGGGACGGAGTCAGCCCGGATGCCAATGCTTCCGTTGCGCAGCCATGTGTGGTTCATGATTAAGTTGGCACCTCGCTGCACAAATAGGCCGCCAAGTACGCCACCCCACTGGCCCGGGATGTTGTGGTAAAAGGGCTCCAGCCGATCCCCCTCCAAGGTGATGGGGTTGTCATAGCTGCCGTTGTTGGAGGCATCCATACGAAGTTGCCCTCCGCTGCTGACCCAAATGCCAGATTGATTATGAAAATGCAATTGACTGCCTGCCAGTATGTCTAAGCTGCTGGCGCTGTCAATCAGGACATAGCCATAGATGATATGCGGTTTGTCAGTGGGCCAAGTGGTCTGCCCATTGAGGACCCTGTAGGGGATGCGGATGTCTTGGTTTGGTTGATTTTGCGGAATGACAAGCAGCTGGTTGGGGTAGTGGAAATAGGCATCCAGTGCAAGGGTGACCAAATGGATGTCCTGACTGAGGCCTGCATTGAGCAGGACAATGGAGTCCGTGTAAAGGAAGGACATGCCATTGGCCGCTGCCGTCACCTCCACAAAAACATAGATGCTGTCATGTGCCGCCAGTTGGATATCAGCAAAGTGATGCCCGCTCTCCCCATTGACATTGATGCGGAAAGGGCTGCTTTCACCGCCAGCCAAGTAAAGGTTGTTGATCAAAACAGCCTGATTGCTAGGGTTGACAATGCGCATCTGGCGCGTTGAACTGCCCACCGAGCTGAACACGGTGTCCAAGTAGACTGTGTCAGAAGAGAAGGTTAGCGTGACAGGTTCTGTGGAAGGTTTGAATTCAGGCTTGCATGCCATGGCAAAGGCCAGAACCAAGGCGCTGAAAAACAAGAAGGATGACTTACGGAGTTGCACGTGATGTTAAAGGTTAAATTGATGTATCTTCGCCAACCGCAAAATGGAGGTCGGGCCAAATCCTGATCTATTAATAATTACCGCGATGAAAGAAGGCATACACCCAAACAATTACCGAGTCTGCGCATTCAAAGATATGAGTACTGGCGACGTTACACTCATAAAGAGTGCAGCAAATAGCAACGAAAATCTTGAAGTGGAGGGAACAGCGTTTCCATTGATCAAAATGGAAGTCTCCTCATTCTCGCACCCATTCTACACTGGCAAGAGTAAATTGGTTGATACAGCAGGCCGTGTGGATAAGTTCCGCAGCCGCTACGCCAAGTTAAGTAAGTAATTGGTGCTAACTTGGGGGCTATGGAGTTGATTTTCCACTGCGACCAAGAACACCATGGCTTAAAGCCTCTAACATGGACCCGTCCTGTGGCGGATCTGCGCATTGGCATTTTAACGATTTCTGAAAAGTGGTCCAGGTATTTATCTGCGACTGGGTTGTCTTTTCATACCGCCGATCACTTGGCAGTCAAGTACCCCTTGTCTTCTGCAAGCGATGCTTTGCACCTGCGTGGGGGTCTGCTACCAACACCCGCATTGATTGCTGCTGTGCAGGCCTTGACGCCTGGACAGAAGCTGGTTTGTGGTGATCAATGGTTGGCCCACCGACAGGGGGATGATCTGATTGAATTCAAAGGGGATGTGCAGATTGTGCAACGACCTCATCAGATCTTCCAGTGGAATGCGACGGAGATGGACAAAGATTTTGATCTACTGACAGCAGGTCGGCGCTCACAAAAGATTGCTTCAAGCAACACCTTGATTGGTGACCGAATCTTCCTTGAACCAGGAGCGAAGGTGGAAGCCAGCGTGCTCAATGCCACAGATGGACCTATTTATTTAGCGATTGATGCAGAAATCATGGAAGGTTGCTTGGTCCGAGGGGGTCTAGCCTTGGGGGAGCAAAGCCAGCTGAAGATGGGTGCAAAAGTCTACGGGTCAACGACCATAGGGCCGCATTGCAAAGTCGGTGGCGAGGTCAATAACTCTGTCTTCTGGGGGTACAGTAGCAAGGCCCATGATGGGTTTTTAGGTAATTCAGTGATTGGCCAATGGTGCAACCTGGGTGCTGACACAAACAATTCAAACCTCAAGAACGACTATGGCATAGTCAAACAATGGCATGTGCCTTCAGGTCGATTCCTTTCAACGGGTTTACAATTTTGCGGACTCATCATGGGCGATCACAGCAAATCTGGCATCAATACCATGTTCAATACGGCTACTGTCATTGGCGTTTCATGCAATGTGTTTGGTTCAGGGTTTCCCCGCAGTTTGATTGCAGATTTTTCATGGGGTGGGGCAAGCGGCCAGTCCACTTACCGATTAGATAAAGCCTTAGTCACTGCAGAGCTTGTCTTGGCCCGAAGAGACATGCTATTGGATGCCGTTGAATCGGACATCTTGTCAGCCATTTTTGCTCAAACTGCAAAAAATAGGAGTGGCACGGGCATTGCGTAGATATTCAGTCTATGGATCAATTTGGGCAATTTCTCCTCACAGAGGACACAGACTTCATTCCTCTCATCACCAATGAGGAAGACAACAAAATTCCTGACAATGAATTAGCGGAAGAGATTGCCATCCTTCCCCTGCGGAATACCGTGCTGTTTCCCGGTGTGGTTTCCCCCATCACTGCTGGCAGAGACAAGAGTATTCAGTTAATCCAGGATTCTCAGCGTGCAAAAAAGCGCTTTGGTGTCTTGGCACAAAAGGAAATGGACATTGAGCACCCCAATGCTGATGACATGTTTGAAGTTGGCACCTTGGTGCAAATGATCAAGTCATTCCGCATGCCGGATGGCAACATCACTGCCATATTGCAAGGTAAGCGCCGATTCCGTGTGCTGGAATGGATGGGTCAGGATGGCCCTTACCTGCGCGCAAAGGTTACCTACCTCAACGATGATGAGCGGCAGATGAACGATGTGGAATATTCAGCTTTGATGGAGAAAATCCGTGAATTGGCTTTGGAAATCATCGGAGAATCACCCAATATCCCAACGGAGGCACAAGTGGCGGTTAAAAACATTGAATCTGACACCTTCTTGGTTCACTTCATCGCCAGCAACATGAACCTGAGCGTTCAGGCAAAGCAAACCATCATCAAAATGGATGACATTGGCAAGCGAGCCAGCCTTGTCTTCAAGAATTTGGTGCATGAAAAGCAAATGATGGAAGTCAAAAATGACATCACCAAAAAGGTGCAAACAGAATTTGATCAGCAGCAGCGAGAGTATTTTTTGCATCAACAAATGCGCACGATTCAAGAAGAGCTAGGCGACAACAGTGGAGAGGCAGAGATTGCTGCATTGAAGGAGCGTGCAGAGCTCATGCAATGGCCGGAATCAGCTGCTGAGCAATTTGAGAAATCATTGAAGCGACTGCAACGCATGAATCCCCAGGTGCCAGATCATGGAATCCAAAGGAATTACTTGGAATTCATGCTGGATTTACCATGGGACTACGTCAGCAAGGACAAGTTAAAAATGTCTCGTGCCCGAAGAATTTTACAACGCGATCATTTTGGAATGGACAAGGTGAAGGAACGCATTTTGGAACACCTTGCCGTCCTCAAGCTTAAAGGGGACATGAAAAGCCCTATCATTTGCTTGCATGGCCCTCCTGGGGTTGGTAAAACATCTTTAGGGAAGTCCATTGCAGAGTCTTTGGGGCGTGAGTACGTACGCATGTCTTTAGGGGGTCTTCGCGATGAGTCAGAGATACGTGGTCACCGCAAAACCTACATAGGCGCCATGCCCGGCCGCATCCTTCAACTCTTGAAAAAGGCAGGAACAGGCAATCCGGTTTTTGTGTTGGATGAAATTGATAAACTGTCATTTGGCGCACAAGGTGATCCGTCCTCTGCACTGCTTGAGGTGTTAGATCCTGAGCAAAACAGTGAATTTTATGACAACTTCTTGGAGATGGGTTATGACCTGTCTAAGGTTTTGTTCATTGCTACCGCCAACAACATTGGTGCTGTACAGCCTGCCTTGCGAGACCGCATGGAGTTGATAGAGGTCTCTGGTTACACGGTGGAAGAAAAAATGGAGATTGCTAAAAAACACTTGCTTCCCAAGCAATTGGAACGCCATGGTTTGGCTTCCAAAGCCATTGTGATGGGTAAGCGAGAGATGCGATTTGCCATTGAACGCTACACTCGGGAATCGGGGGTGCGAGACTTGGACCGAAAGATGGCTCAGCTTGTGAGAAAGTTGGCTTTAGCTAAAGCAGAGGGCAAGGCATTTGACGCAACACCTGATCAGGCCATTGTGCAAGAGCTCCTCGGTACTCCGCGTTTTGATGCACACATGTACCAAGGCAACGAAGTTGCTGGCGTGGTCACAGGGTTGGCGTGGACACCCGTGGGTGGCGACATCCTCTTCATTGAGTCCAACATTGCTCCTGGCAAAGGCAAGGTCACCATCACGGGCAACCTGGGTGACGTAATGAAGGAGTCTGCGCGTATTGCTATGGCTTACATCAAGGCCAATGCTGAGAAATTGGGCATTGATGCCAAGCTATTCACCAGCTATGACATCCATGTCCATGTGCCAGAAGGGGCCATTCCAAAAGACGGCCCATCCGCAGGGGTCACTTTGTTGACAGCATTGACTTCCTTGTTCACTCAACGCAAGGTCAAGGCAAAATTGGCCATGAGTGGCGAGATCACTTTGCGCGGTAATGTCTTGCCAGTCGGAGGTTTGCGAGAGAAAATACTGGCCGCCAAGCGATCGGGCATCAATCAAATATTGCTCTGCAAGGACAACAGGAAAGACGTGGATGAAATTCCCCATAAATACATCAAAGGCATGCACATTCACTATGTGTCAGAGATGCTTGAGGTCATCGATTTTGCCCTTTTATCGACCAAGGTGAAGGATGCCAAGCAATTGCTTGCGTAGGCCTAACTTTGGCTCCATGCAGAAACCCCTATTTGTTTGCCTCATGGTCTTTGCGCTATCGATCCATGCACAGATCAGTAGCAGGGCAAGCTTTGCGTCGCTTGCTGCCACCGTTGGCGGCAGAAGCGCAGGGCTAGGCGGATCTGCTTATGGCCATCCTGGCGATGCGAGCATGTCTGCAGGAAACCCTGCTCTATTGAGCTTCATTGACAACAAGCAAGTCGGCATAACCCATTGGTCATTGCCAACAGGCTTGAAACGTGGCAACATGGTGATTGCGAATGATTGGGGGCACATCAAAAACCCAAAATGGAGAATGGCCATGGCTGTTGACTACTGGCAAACCGGGGAGCTAGCCATGACTGATGCTGCGGGCTACCTGATTGGCAGTTTTGATGCGAAAGAGGTCATTCCACGAATCACAGTGGCTTACCAAGATGGCCCTTGGACTGCTGGCGCGACCATTAAATGGGCACAACTGGTTTATGCCGGGTACAATGCCCAAGCCCTGGCTGCTGATTTAGGCGTGGTTTACAGCATGGATTCGGGTTACACACAAATCGCCATGGTTATTCGCAATGTAGGCTATGGCATTGAGTCATTTGATGATAACTACGAGCCCGTTCCCTTTGAATGGAGCCTATCCATCAGCCAGAAACTCAAGCATGCACCCTTTCGCTGGAACCTTACCTACAAGCATTTGGAGATCTGGGATTTGACCTTTTTTGACCCCTTGCAGCTGGTGCGAGACCCACTGAGTGGGACCACGTACTACAAGGAATTTGATTGGACCAATCAATTGATGCGTCATTTGCAGCCATCAATTGAAGCTCAGCTTGGTGGCCGGGTCTTTGTGCAACTAGGCTACGATTTTCAACGCATGTTGGAGTTGCGTGTGCCTGATTGGCGAACCAATGCGGGCATGTCATTGGGCATAACCATTCATGCAGGTCGAAACATCTATCAGTATGGCCAGGAGATGGCCCATGTTGCAGGACGTATCACCCATGTATCACTCATACGAAATCTATAACATGTCTATTGTCATTGCCATTGATGGCTATTCATCAACAGGGAAAAGCACGATTGCTAAACGATTGGCGGAGGCCCTGGATTACATCTACATTGACACCGGTGCCATGTACCGAATGGTTGCCCTTTATAGCATGCAAGCTGGCTGGGTGAGTGATGGACGCATTGACAAGGATGCCTTGGTTGCAGCCTTGGATCAAATTGAACTCAGTTTCGTCCGTGATGCTTCAGGTGAGAACGTGGCCATGCTCAATGGGTTGAATGTTGAGTTAGCTATCAGAAGCATGGCTGTCAGCCAAGTGGTTTCAGCTATTTCATCCATTTCAGCAGTTCGTCAAAAATTGGTGGCTCAGCAGCAATCCATGGGACAATCGAAGGCCGTGGTATTGGATGGCAGAGACATTGGAACTGTGGTTTTCCCGGAGGCAGAGCTGAAGATTTTCATGACTGCAGACAGCGATGTGCGTGCCAGCCGTCGCCATGCAGAGTTGCAAGCAAAAGGACAGAGTCAAGTCACCTTGTCAGCTGTTCGTGACAATTTATTGCAGCGAGATGAGGCGGACCAGGCACGGTCAGATTCACCATTGCTTCAGGCAAAAGATGCGCAGTTGTTAGACAACTCGACCATCACACCGGATGAGGTGTTTCAAGTAGCCCTTTCATGGGCCATGCTTGCCATTGCAGGCAAAGCCTGATCAAGCTTGCTTGAGGCGAGCAATCAATGTTTCCCCACCCACGGGTTTATCGCCAACCTTTGCAAGGATTTCCGCATCCATTGGTAGGTAGATATCGACGCGTGAACCAAAGCGAATGAAACCAACCTCTTCACCGGCCTTCACAACGGATCCGGGTTTTGAGTAAAGGGAAATCCGCCTAGCTACCGCACCAGCAATTTGACGAAAGAGCACAGGGCCTCCTGTGGATTCAATCACCACGGTGGTGCGCTCATTCATGGTGGAGGATTTAGGGTGCCATGCAACCAGGAATTTCCCTGGATGGTATTTTGCGTAAACCACGGTCCCCTTGATGGGGCTTCTGGTGACATGCACATTGAGTGGTGACATGAAAATACTGATCATCATGCGTTTGCCATGAAAGTACTCGGGTTCATTGACCTGCTCAACGATGACCACCTTGCCATCAGCGGGTGCAACCAATTCCAGCTCCCCGGCAATCGCGCTGCGGTTAGGGTTTCTGAAAAATTGCACCACAAGGGCAAAGAGAATGACAGCCACGACGAGGTAGGCGGTGATGACCCATGCCAAGGCATTGAAATAGGTCATCAACACGTAGGGAAGGGCCAATAAAGTCAGGGCGGAAAAAATCGATCGTTTGCCTTCGCGATGTATCATGGTGTAGGGGTTAAGTGATCAGTAAGCCAACGATGAGGCTGGCTAGGATGAAGCTATCAAAGCGGTCAAGGAACCCGCCATGTGCAGGCAGAAAAACTCCAGAGTCTTTCACGCCAGCTAAGCGTTTGATTTTGGATGCGATTAAATCGCCAATCGGGGCAGCAAAGCCCACAATCAATGGCAGTTTCCAGGCCAATTCAGGCCATGAATTGGGCAATGACCACTGCGCCAAGGCATCCATTTGCCACAAAAGCAGCACAGCTCCTAAGAGGGACGTGAATAGCCAGCCAATGATGGCTCCTTCCCAGGTTTTCTTTGGAGACAGGGTGGGGGCAAGTGGGGTTTTCCCAAACCATCGACCACCGATATAGGCCATGCTGTCAGAAAGCCAAACAAGGATGAAAATCCACAGCAATACCTCGCCGCCGGAATGGATGTCGGACCAAGCATCATGGGTCCACAGAAAAAAGGTGGCAAAAGCACTCGACAGGAGGTAAAGGGTGGTGCGAAGCTTCACCATGGCGGTCAATGCCTTCATGACAAGCACTTCACGCAAACTGCCGATGAATGCAATCAACAGCAAGGCTGGGCTCCACCAAGTGGATAAGCAGATGGCCGTGACAATCAGTGCATAGAGGAGACCCCACGTCAATCGCCGCTTCATTTTGCAGCGGACATCAGGTGATCTTCCAGCAAGAAAAAATACAATTCCCGGTTTTTGTTGGGATCGATTTTTGCTTTCGCCACGGAGTCGTCTTGCTTCCCTTTGAGGGTGATGATGGACAAGGGGCGTTGTTCTTTGTGAAACTTGTTGATGGCAATCATGCCATCTGTTAGGCCATTAACCACTTGTTTTACACTACCAAAGACGATGTGGATGGCTGGCAGTTGAGCGAATTTCAAACCTTGTGTTTGTGCATCAGAAATCATGACACCACCAGTCTTTGCAATGGCTGCATGGCAGGTAGTCAACATAGCATTGGCTTCTAGGGGGTTGTCTTTGATGACAGACAGGCCTGCACCTTGCGCCCAGTGATGCAAAGCAATCTCAGGGACAAATAGGGCCTGTTCACCAGACTCAAGGCCCACATTCCTAAGCTGATCAATGACGTCCTGCTTGTTGCTGCAATAAATAAAGTAGCCGCCGGACTGGGTGAATGCTTCAGCAAAGGTGAAATCCAAAGGGGATTTCTCGACGGGCATGTAAGGGCTTTTTGCCGTGTCAGAATCACCATGCTTGGGTGAGCCGCTGAGGAGGGAAAAGAATTTACCGATAAAGCCTGCCATGTCTTGTACTTGAACGGATAAAATTACCGATTTCCTGATGGGGGGCAAAAGTTATTTATCTCCGTCAGTGCCTTGATCTTGATCTCCTGCTTTGCTTGCCGTTTTTTTCTTGCTCTTGGTAGCCTTTTTCGCCTTTGATTGCTTGGTAGGCTTTGCCACAGCGTTGCTCTTTTCCACAATGTCCATTCGGCTTGTCCAAGGCCGTTTGCCAAAGATGACTTCCATGCTCTCCTTGAAAATCACTTCTTTTTCAAGCAACTCATTGGCTAGACTAGTCAGCTTATCCTTGTTGGCAGCAAGTAAGTCCTTTGCCCTGATGTACTGGGTTTCAATGATGGATGAAATCTCTTCATCGATGATTTGTGCAGTTTTCTCACTGTACGGCTTGTTGAATTGGTAATCATTTTGATCGGACGAATCGTAGTACGTGATGTTGCCCAATTTTTCATTCAGTCCATAAACGGTTACCATGGCTCTGGCTTGCTTGGTTACCTTTTCAAGGTCGCTCAAAGCACCCGTTGTGACTTGTCCAAAAATCAACTCTTCAGCAGCTCGACCACCCAAGGCAGCACACATCTCATCAAGTATTTGATTGCTGCTGCTCAATTGACGCTCCTCTGGAAGGTACCAGGCAGCACCCAATGACTTGCCGCGCGGCACGATGGTCACTTTCACCAATGGAGAAGCAAATTCAAGCAACCAACTGATGGCGGCATGGCCTGCTTCATGGAAGGCGATGGTTTTTTTCTCATCAGGGGTGATGATCTTGCTTTTCTTCTCCAAGCCACCCACAATGCGATCGACGGCATCCAGGAAGTCCTGCTTACCAATGGATTTGGTGTTCTTCCGTGCGGCAACCAATGCAGCTTCGTTGCAAACGTTGGCGATGTCAGCACCTGAAAAGCCGGGGGTCTGCCTGGCAAGGAAGCTTACATCAAGATTTCTAGACAGTTTCAATGGCTTGAGGTGTACCTGGAAAATAGCTTTCCGCTCTCCCAATTCAGGCAAGTCCACATAGATGACACGATCAAATCGACCGGCACGCATCAGTGCACGATCCAAGACATCTGCACGGTTGGTGGCACCCATCACAATGACATGCTCATTGGTTTCAAAACCATCCATCTCAGTGAGCAATTGATTCAAGGTGTTCTCTCTTTCATCATTGCCGCCTGTCATTTGATTGCGACCTCGCGCTCGACCAATCGCATCGATTTCATCAATGAAGATGATTGATGGCGATTTTTCCTTGGCTTGCTTGAAAAGGTCACGAACGCGGCTTGCACCAACGCCGACAAACATCTCAACAAAGTCAGAACCACTCAAAGAAAAGAAAGGCACCTGGGCTTCACCAGCCACGGCCTTTGCAAGCAATGTTTTGCCCGTTCCGGGAGGGCCACTCAGCAAAACGCCTTTGGGAATTTTCCCGCCCAATTTGGTGTATTTATTGGGGTACTTCAAGAAGTCAACGACTTCCAGAACTTCTTCTTTGGCGCCTTCAAGACCTGCCACATTTTTGAATGTGGTCTTGATTTCAGCATTGGCATCAAACATTTTTGCTCTGGACTTGCCAATGTTGAAAATTTGGCTACTGCCACCGCCTGCACCTCCGCCCATGCGTCGCATCATGAATAACCAGAAAAACAGCAAGAGCATGATGGGAGCTAGCCAACCAATGATGTCTCCAAAATAATTGGGTTCATCCTTGTATTCTACTAGCAGGGGTTGATTTTGTTCCAAAAAGGATGGATTCTGCTGATAGAATCGATCCAAGTTGCGATCCAAGGACTCAGATGGCATCTCAAAGCTCAAATGCGGACCAGGATTCACATCAGCCCCCGTCGCAGACTCTGCTAGCTCTTCATAGTCAGCATGACTGATTAGGATGTCTTCTTTGATGAATATTTGAACCTCCTTGTCGTTCACGACTCTAACCCGCTCAATATGGCCTTGCTCCAAACGCTGCGCCAAATCATTGAAATCGGAAGGGCGTACCTGATTGGCAAAGCTGCCTTGCATCAATTGCAAACCTAAAAGGCCAACAAATACGGCGATGTATACCCAGCTCATGGAGAACTTAGGAATCATGCCTTTGCCTTTAGCGGACTGTTGCTTGCCTTTCTGTGATTCTTGATTCATGATGGCATGCTTGTGATTGATGCATCATTCCATAGCCCTTCCAAGTCATAGAATTCGCGACTTTCTCGTTGAAAGAGATGAACGACAACTTGGACATAGTCCAATAAAATCCAGCTGGCTGTGTCATGGCCTTCACGATGCCATGGGCGGTCGTTGAGGTTTTCTCGGATTTCCTTCATGGCAGAATCTGACATGGCAGATACCTGTGTGGTACTCTGAGCCTCTGCAATCACAAAGAAATCGGTGACGGCATTGTCCAGTTGCCTCAGGTCTAAAACCTTGATGTTTTCGCCTTTGACATTGGCGATGCCTTCAATGGCATGGTGGACGATATCGGGGAAAGTGCTTTTCATATGTTGGTTGGCCTATTGGTGTCATCTTTGACGCAAGAAAGATGCCAATAGATGCAATCCGCGTCCTTTGTCATGAATGCCTTCTTACGTGATGACGCAAAAGCCCGCCAAAGATACCATCAAACGCCTAATATTCAGCGAAATATCCTCTACTTCCTTGTGGGCGTCTGACAATCTGTCTCAATGCCCTGTAGACCAGTGGACTGCCATTACTGCAGACAGTCAGATAAGAGGTCAAGGGCAGCAAGGTTCACAATGGGACGCTGTCAAGGGTCAATCGTTGTTGTTGACCCTGGTCAGTCCCGTCATTGCATGGCGAGCAGTTAGCCTGTTTCCGCGGCAAATGCAAGCCGCATTGGCCATTGTACACTACATGCAAGCGCAGGACGTTCCCTGCGAATTGAAATGGCCTAACGATGTGATGCGGCAGGGGTTAAAAATGGGTGGCATGCTAAGTCAGGCTACATGGAGAGGTCATGCATGCACGCGATGGACTTTCAGTCTGGGAATCAATGTAAGCCAAGCCCCGAAAACATGGGCCTGCATGGGAGAGGCTCACGAGGTTGGCAAGGTAACAGAAGCGTTGATTCCCTTGTTGGTGGAGGCGCTGACACAGCCCTTGCCTCAGCATGAATGGGTGACCTACCAAGGGCATTTGATGGGCTGGGGGCAGTGGCTTCAGTGGCGAGATATTGAACAAGATGTTCTTGTCATTGCCAAGCCCTTGCAGCTAGATGCCATGGGCCGTTTGCAGGTGACAACCAAGGATGGGCAATGCCAGTGGCTTCAACCGAAGCAATGGGAGTGGCTGGGTGAAATTCAGCCTTGACAATCGCTCCAGGCCTGAGGGTCATGTCGCCAGGCAGCTAGGGCATCCAGGTCGTCAGCATGGATAGCTGAACCCTCAACGGCAGATTCAAGCAGGTGATCATAGTCACAGAGGCAATGAAGATTGACATTGGCAGCTTTCATGGCCTGCGCAGACTGAGCAAAACCATAAGTGAAAATTGAAGCCATGCCCATCACTTGAGCATCAGCTTCAACCAATGCGTCAACTGCCAATAAAGAGCTCATGCCTGTAGACACCAGGTCTTCAATCACGACAACCTTAGCACCTTGCCCCATATGACCTTCAATGAGGTTTTGCCTGCCATGACCTTTTGCCTTGCTTCGAATGTAGATCATTGGCAAATCCAGGGCTTGTGCCACGAGGGCAGCAAGGGCAATGCCCCCTGTTGCGACACCAGCAATGACTTCTACCCCATCGAATGCTTCCTTGATCAATGCGGTCATGTGGTCGCGCAACAGGTCTCTGGACTCTACATGGGAAAGAATGACCCGGTTGTCACAATAGATGGGCGACTGCATCCCTGAAGCCCATGTGAATGGGGCCTCGGGTTGAAGGCGAATCGCCTTAATTTGCAGCAGCATTTGAGCCATCGCCTTGGCCCGACTTGAATTGATTACCATGACGCAAAAGTACAACGACATCGAGCTCACTGCCGCAGGAGGATGGGTAGAAAATGGTGAGGGCCAAGTGCTCTGGATTCACCGGTTGGGGCAATGGGATTTACCCAAAGGCAAATGGGAGCCCAACGAAAGCATTGAGGAATGCGCCATGCGAGAAGTTGAGGAAGAGTGTGGTGTTGCCGGATTGACATTGGGCAAAAAACTGATTGAAACCACCCATTTTTATGTCTTGAAAGGGCAGCATGTCAAGAAGATCACCCATTGGTACCGCATGTCAGTCAAAGGTGTGCCAGCATTGACACCACAAAGTGAGGAAGGCATTGATAGGGTAGACTGGCTTGATCAGGCCCAATGGCAGGCTTGTTTAGCCGGGACCTATGACAGCATCAAAAGCGTGGCAAATCAGGCGATGCGAACTGAATCAGGCACAAAGACCTTGTAGTCGCCACCATGGCGAATCACTTCCCTGACAATGCTGGAAGAGATGTAGGAATAACGAGCGCTTGTCAATAAAAAGACGGTTTCAAGGTCAGATTCCATCTGACGATTTGCCTGAGCAATGGATTTTTCAAATTCAAAATCGGAAGGATTTCTCAACCCTCTTAGCAGGAATTGAATGTTGTTTTCCTTAGCAAATGCAGCTGTCAATCCCTGGTAAGTCACCACGCGAATCTTGGGTTCATGCGCAAAGACTCCCTCAATCCACGCAACCCGTTGATGCAAATCAAAGAGGTAGGTTTTGTCATTGTTCTCACCAATTGCAATGAGGATTTCATCGAACAAGGGCAATGCCCGTTCAATGATGTCTCGATGTCCAAGGGTGATTGGATCAAAGGATCCTGGAAAAAGTGCAATTTTAGCCATCCGTCAATGCTTGTTGAATCAGCAATGTAAGGAATTCATGCATGGCCATGTCGCTGGCATTGATTTGCTTGGGGACAATGCTTTCTGGGCTCATACCTGGGACGCTGTTGATTTCTATCAGCGTAGCCTTTCCCGACGCAGGTAAAATGTAGTCGACCCGACACAAGCCTTTGAGCTGCATGTCATTGTACAATGATCGAGTCATGGCTATGATGTCATCACTTGCTTGCTTGACAATGCGAGCTGGTGTGATTTCTTGTGCGGCCCCTTCGTACTTCGCGCGGTAGTCAAAAAAGTCTGACTCGGGCACAATTTCGGTGAGGCCAAGCAGGCGCAACTCTCCATCAAGGCGTGCAATGCCACAGGCCAACTCAACACCTGACACCCCTTGTTCAATGAGTATGTCATCATCTTCTTTTCCCGCGACTTCAAGCGCTTGCGACAAATCTGACCAATCAGTCAGCCGGGTGATGCCATAACTGGATCCAGAACGGGCAGGTTTCACAAACACGGGAAGCTGCAGATTTTGTAGGCGAGGCATCAAGCTTGATGCGTCGTCACGGGAGCTGACCAAGAGGGATGGAGCAATGTGCGCGCCATGCTGCTTTGCCACCTCATTGTTCTTTGCCTTGTGGAAGGTGAGTTGGGCTTGCGGTCCGCGACAGCTGCTGTGCGGAATCTGCAATTGATCCAAGTGTTGAGACAACCAGCCGTCTTCACCAGGGCTTCCATGAACCATGTTGAGAACAACATCGGGCTTTTTTCCATCGATCAACATGCCTTCCCAGTCCACTGTCAATGCCATTCCATCCGATGAGGTTGCCGTCCAGTGATCATGCGATCCGTCGGCTGATGGAATCAGGTCCAGGGCAATGCAGTCAAAGGTTGTATTGGATAAGGCATCGAGAATGAATTGCCCACTGGCCAATGAAATTCCTCGTTCACTAGAGTAGCCACCCATGGCCACAACAACTCGATTGCGCATGACTCAAAGATACGCCGCCACAAGTGCTATTTTTGTTGGGTGAATAAATTAATTGCCTTGCTGAAAAGCCGACGATTCTGGTGGAACCTGCTTGCCGTTGTGTTTTTGTACGTCTTGTTGATTCTTGGAGGACAGCAAGCCTTGAAGGTGATCACTAACCATGGCGAGGTGAGGGAAGTTCCCTCGGTCAGGGGATTGACCTTTGAAGCTGCTCAAGCGCAACTCGCCAACATCGATTTGGAAGCCGCCATCCTGGATTCATCGATTCATTTTGCCCATTTGGCAAAGGGTCAGGTCTTGAAACAATACCCTGATGCAAACATGACAGTGAAATTGGGGCGGGTTGTCATGCTAACGATCAATAAGCACCGGGCAGAAAAAGTCTTCATGCCTAAGGTGATTGAACGCACCCTGCGACGAGCCAGCATGGACATCCAGTCCAAGGGACTTGTGATAGGTGATATCCGTCTTGTTCCTGACATGGCAAGCGGTGTCGTCCTGGGAGCTGAACACAAAGGGAAACCCATTGCGGCAGGCGACCCCATACGCAAAGGGTCAACCATCAACTTGGTTGTGGGTCAGCGCCAAGGCGCTGCCACGTTGGCGGTGCCAAACCTCATGCGATTGAGCCAAGGCGAAGCCATGGCATTGATTCGTTTGAGTGGCTTATCCATTGGCAATGTCAGCATTGACAGCAGCATGGGAAGCCCTCGGGTGATTCGACAGGAGCCCCAAGCATCAGGCGGAATGCTTGTACTCACACAAGGCGACCAGGTTCACCTCTGGTTGGAAGGACCCAACAACGACTGATTCATGCAAGCGATTCAATCCCTCATTGTGACCACCTTGATGGTCTCATCCATAGCCCTGTCAGCACAGATAGAGGTGCTGACGATGCCCACTCAATCAGCGACAATAACCACGTCGTTCAAGACCACGTCACAAGACACCTTGCAGTTGCCCTTTGTGGATGGTTTTGCGCATGGCTTGCGTCCAGAGTGGACCAACCACGGCGTGATGGTTAACAGCCATTGGGCCTTGGATGCCTTGAGCACAGATCAAGCAGTGTTTGATGGCATTGCTGCAGATGGGCAAGCCTACCTAGTGGGCACCCTGCCAACAGATAGCTTGACGGATGTTTTGCTTTCACCGTATTTTGATCTAAGCGGCTTGAGCAATGTTGTGTTGAGTTTTCACCTTCAACAAGGAGGCAAAGGCGACCCCACAGAGGTCAGTGACTCCATGGTCGTCGATTTCTTGAACCCTAGCGACAGCACGTGGCATCGGGCATGGGATGTGCCGGGATCAGCTGCAGTGGATCAATGGCTGTCTGCTGCCATGGTTTTACCCATTGCCGTTGTAGGCAAACAGGCCGTTCGTTTTCGCTTGGCTCGCAAGGGCGCTCCTGGTGGTGCCTTTGATCATTTTCTGATTGATTACTTGGAGTTTGCTGCAGGCAGGAACCTCGCTGACACATTGATTGAGGACCCTTCATGGATAGAAATCCCTCCGTCGATTACGCAGGTGTTTCATGAGCTGCCATGGTTTCACTACCAATCTACTGTCGTTGAAGCAGACAGTTTGGCAATGGCCTACCGGCGAAATGGTCCCGTACCTGTGGGTGGTTGGCAGTTAAACCTTGGAAAATACCAATGGGTGGACGGCAATGGCAGTGTTTTAGCTAGTCGGTTGAGTGTTCCCGTGGTAACCAATCTTCAGCATGACATTCGGACCCCCTACGTGATGCCAATTGCACAGCCCAATGTCAGCCCGACAGGTCCATTTTCCTGGGATATGACCATTTGGTTTGATGGAGAGAATGTGGGTGAACGCGCGAATGACTCCATGAGGGTTCATCAACTGTTTGGCGACCGCTACGCCTTGGATGATGGCCATGCAGAAAGAACCTACGGTGTGATTCAGGGGCAGTCTCCCCGGATGGCACAGCGGTTCAATTTCCTTCAATCTGATACCTTGAAAGGGGTAGATTTAGCCTTTGTGCCTGCGGGTTACGATTGGACAGGCATGACCTTTCAATTGGCTATTTGGGGCATTGACACCTTGAACCTTCCCGGTCAGTTGCTGTACCTGAGCGACTCACTATACCAACCAGCAATTGCCTACCCTGGCCAGACCTTTGCTCACTATGTGCTTGACACGGCAGGCCTTGTTGTTCCTTCAACCTGCTACATCGGTTGGATTCAATCAACCGGACCCGCCTTGACGATGGGCTTGGATATGGATCATTTGACCACCAAAGCCTATGGCGATGTCAATGGCTGGTTCACCTCTTTGCTGCCAGGCACCTTGCAAATCAGGCCATTTTTCCGAGGGATTCCACAGGACTTGGGTGCTGGAGTCAGCAGCCCTTCACCCATGGCTATTTACCCCATTCCAAGTACTGGACGCTTGCATGTTGAGGGCTATGATGGGCCGTGGGTCTGCATGGATTTACAAGGCCGCATCCAATGTCAAGGCAAGCAAATTGAACAAGGCTTCCTGCACCTTGAGGCGCTTCCTCCAGGCCATTATGTTTTAGTATTCCGCAATGGAATCCGTCAACAAATTGTGACAATTCAACCATGAAGCCCAACCCAGCTCCGATCCTGGAAGACAAGGACAACGAAGACCTTTTTGAGCATTTTCGATTTGTGGCAGACCCCGGTCAAGGCCAACTTCGCGTCGATAAATTCTTAGGGATTCACATGAAGCAAACCTCTAGAAACCGCATCCAAAAAGCGGCAGAGGCAGGGGCCATTCTCGTGAATGGCAAAGCTGTCAAAAGCAACCATAAAGTCAAGCCCAAGGATATTGTCACCTTGGTGTTAGCTCATCCTCCAAGGGACAAAACCCTTCTCGCTGAGGACTTGAATTTAGATGTAATTTACCAAGATGAGGATGTTTTGCTTGTCAACAAGCGAGCTGGTATGGTGGTTCATCCCGCCCATGGGCATTACTCAGGGACATTGATCAATGGCCTGATGCATTTGTTTGCTAATCTGCCAGGCAATGATCAGGAGCGACCGGGATTGGTGCATCGCATCGATAAGGACACGACGGGCATTTTAGTCATTGCTCGAACAGAACAGGCGATGACCATGCTAGCGGCACAATTTGCAGATCACAGTTGTGAGCGCGAGTACATTGCCATTGTTTGGGGCGATTTAGCTAAAGATGAAGGCGTGATTGAGGGCTATTTAGGCCGAAGTCTCAAAGACAGGAAACTGATGGCGGTCTTTTCTGACAGCAGCCAGGGCAAGCATGCCATCACCCATTACAAGGTCATTGAGCGATTCCGCTTTGCCACCATGATTTCTTGCCGATTGGAGACGGGTAGGACCCATCAAATCCGTGCACATTTCAAGTCCATAGGCCATCCATTGTTTGGCGACCCATCGTATGGTGGGCAAAACATTCCAGACAAGCATGGCTTGCCACGATTCAAAGATTTCATGCGCAATTCCCTTGGGATTTTACCCCGTCAAGCATTGCATGCAAAGTCACTTGGCTTCATGCATCCAAGCAAGGGTGAGCGGATGCGATTTGTCACGGAATTGCCCGAGGACATGCTTGCGATCATTGAGCGGTTCCGCCGTTATGTTGGTGTCTGATCACGCATACATGGCCTCGAAGCCATCTGCATACATTGCGAGAATAGGCTTGCGTCGCAACTTCATGGTTGGCGTGAGTTGACCATCCTCCACTGTCCACAGTGTGTCACAGAGGTGCATTTTTTTCACGCGCTCCCAGCTGCCAAAGTTGGCATTCGCCTCATCAATTTCCTTCCAGATTCGATCGATGATGCGTTGATCCTTCAGCATGTCTGAAGCGTTGGTCCATGCAATGTCATGCAGGCCACACCAATCTTCGAGGTAGACGAAGTTAGGCTGAACAAAGAGCACAGGGTGCTTGCGTCCTTCGCCAGCGACCATGCATTGTTCAACAAAGGAGGATTCCTTGTAAATGTTCTCCATGTGCTGCGGGGCGATGTACTTGCCACCGCCAGTCTTGAAGATTTCTTTTTTGCGATCCGTGATGCGCAGGTAGCCCATCGCGTCAATTTCACCAATGTCACCCGTGCAAAACCAACCATCAGCGGTCATGACCTCAGCGGTCAAGTCAGGGCGGTTGTAATAGCCCATCATGATATTGGGACCCTTGGCGAGAATTTCGCCATCAGCAGCAATCTTCAACTCTACATTTTCGATGGCTGTACCAACGGTACCCAGCTTGTGGCCAGCTCCTGTTGGCAGGTTAACGGTGAGAACGGGTGAGGTCTCTGTCAATCCATAGCCTTCCTGCACATTGATGCCAGCTCCGGCAAAGATGCGTGCAAGGTTTGGGTTCAATGCGGCTGCGCCAGATGCAATGGTATGCACCTCACCACCCAAGGCCTCTTTCCATTTAGAGAAAATCAGCTTGCGTGCCAATTTGAGCTGGAAATTGTAAAAAACACCCTTGCCTTCGTGTTCATAGACTTTAGCTAGTCCCACTGCCCAGAAGAACATGGCCTTCTTGATGCCGGTCAATGCCTTGCCTTTTGCCATGATCTTATCAAAGACCTTTTCCAACAAACGAGGAACTGCACTGAAAACATGGGGATGGATTTCTCTCATATTGTCGCCAATGGTCTCTAAGCTTTCAGCGTAATACACGCCAACACCGGCGGTCATGTATACGTAGACCAAGACACGCTCATAGCTGTGGCAAAGGGGCAAAAAGCTGAGGCCTTTGGCTTGTTTGTCAACGGGCAATCGCTGAGCTGATGAGTAGGCATTGGATGACATGTTTCTGTGGCTCAACATGACACCTTTCGGTACGCCTGTAGTTCCAGAAGTGTAAATCAAGGTGGCCAGATCCATCTCATCCACAGCGGCCATGCGGCGGTTGAGTTCATCGCGGTGCTTTTCATCAGCCATAGCGAAAACGACATCCCAGTTGCTGCAACCGTCAATGTCGACAAATCCATAGATATTTTCTAAGCTACTCACTCTGTCCTTGACCTCAGAGACCTTAGCAAACAGGTCTGCATCACTCAAGAATACATGCTTCACTGAGGCGTCATTGAAAATGAAAGCGTAATCTTCAGACGAAATATTGGGGTAGGCAGGGACGTCAATAGCACCCACCGATAGGATGGCTTGGTCGCAAACATTCCACTCAAATCGGTTGGTGGTGGAAAGGATGGCTACCTTATCACCAGGCTGCACGCCAAGCTCAATCAAACCCAGGGCTAATTGCTCAGATTTGGTAATGAAGTCCTGGGTAGATAGGCTTTGCCATTCACCGCCAATTTTCGTGTTGATGGCGTCAGGCCGCGGGTGTTTCTCCAAGGCATAGTAGGCAAAATCAAAGAGTCTCTTGGGCTGTGTCATGATGGGTATTTTTATACATCGTGCCATGAATCCAAGTCGCTATGGGGCTAACATGGGGCAGTTCAGCGGGTTTGTAGGTGTGTAGCTTAACTTCAAAGATGGTGAAATTTGCCCAATGCCCGACGGCAATTTGGCCTACAGTCTTTTCATCAAACCCAGCGTAAGCAGCTTCATGGGTCATGCCGTTAAGCGCTTGAGGCAGTGTCAAGGCATTGTCCATTTGAAAACCTTTGCTGTCGGTTGAATCAATGGCTCGTCGATGAATCGCTGCATAGAGGCTGTGCAAGGGATTGATGCGTTCCACAGGGCAGTCAGTGCCAATGGGTAGATGACCACCGGCCGCATCTTTCAATTGTTTGTAGGCATAGGCATGATGGATGCGGTCCTTACCTAATCGCTCACCAGCCCATGCCATATCTGAGGTGGCGTGTGTGGGTTGAATAGATGGAATGATGCCCAGCTTTCCTCCGAAGCGGTGTCTGTCAGCCGGGCTGACCACCTGTGCATGCTCGATGCGCCAGCGAAGGTTGCTGTCCAGGCCAGTGAGGGCTTGCTCATAGATATTAAGCATCATGTGATTGGCTGAGTCACCAATGGCATGGGTGCTCATTTGCCAGCCATTGCTTGCAAGGCGATTTGCTGCTTGCTGCAAATACGAAACACTCCGAATCTGGCTGCCATGGTGATCATGCCGGTCGGTGTAGGACTCTCGAAGCAAGGCTCCTCGACTTCCCAAGGCACCATCGCTGTAAAACTTGAAGTTTCTGACGGTCATTCTTTCGGTGAATAGCTTCCCGCGCTCGAGCCAGTAGTCCATGGCAGCAGGGCTTTCTGACACCATGCACTGCAATGGGAGGTGCAAGAGGCCTTCGCGTTGAAGACTGTCAATCAACAGGATATCTTGGGTGGGAAGGCCAGCATCATGCAGACCGGTCAGTCCAGAAGCAATGCATGCCTTGTCCGCTGCCAGCAGGGCATCGATTTTGTCTGAACGACTCATGGCAGGCAACTGCAAAAGGTCCATGGCATTGTCAATCAAAACACCTGTGAGTTGACCGTTGTGGTGAAGTATCTCTCCGCCTTCAATGGTCATCTCCCCATCAGCCAATTTGAGATGGGTTAAAGCCGCTTGATTGGCAATCAATGCATGCCCGTCGATGCGGTTGAGTACGATGGCTTTGTCGCTCAAGGCGTTCAGAGCTTCATTGTCCGGGAATGCGGTGTTGACCCAATCGTTTTGATCCCAGCCTCTGCCGCGGTAAATGTCTTGATCAGGGTGTGCCTTGATGTAATCTGCTACCCGTTGGAGGCAGGATTCCCACGAAGTGGTTTCCAGCAAGTTGATGCTTGTCAATGCCATCCCAAAACCAAGGTAGTGCGCATGCGCATCCACAAAGCCTGGGTAAACGATGCTGCCATCCAAGTCATGGCGCTCTTTAGCTACTGGCAGGCCTGACCCCTGGGGGTAAAAGGCAGAAATTTTGCCGTCAACAATGGCCACGCTGCCTTGCTGGTAAGTGATGTTGCTGTCATTGACCTGTGCGAATTGCCCATTGATCAATAATGTGTCGGCATTTGGTTCTGACACACAAGCTGTTAAACTAATCAGTAACAGTGAATAAATGGCGTGGATTTCCTGTCTCATGGGCCTAAAGGTAGGGTGCCTAATTGTACCTTTGTCATCCAAAATATCTTATCATGATGGACTCACTTGCATTGACCACGGTAGACACGGCGAAAGAATTGGGCTTGCTCCCTTCGGAATACGATCAGATCAAGGACATCCTTGGCCGCATTCCAAACTTCACAGAACTTAGCGTTTTTGCGGTCATGTGGAGTGAGCACTGCTCCTACAAAAACTCCATCCAATGGCTGAAAAAATTACCCAAGGATGGTCCCCACATGCTGGTGAAGGCCGGTGAAGAAAATGCGGGTTTGGTTGACATTGGTGATGGCCTTGCCTGCTGTTTCAAGATTGAGTCACACAATCACCCATCTGCCGTTGAGCCTTTCCAAGGGGCTGCAACGGGTGTTGGAGGCATCAACCGGGACATTTTTACCATGGGTGCGCGCCCCATTGCTCAACTCAACAGTTTGCGGTTTGGCAACCCAGCGACTAACCGCACCAAATGGATTGCAAAGGGTGTTGTCAAAGGCATCAGTTCTTATGGCAATTCTTTTGGTATTCCGACTGTAGGCGGTGAAGTTTACTTTGATGATTGCTATGAGCAAAACCCGCTGGTGAATGC
>DFSH01000079.1:0-386 GCA_002378565.1 Flavobacteriales bacterium UBA3442
TATGATATTTTTATCATAAAAATATGCTGATATTAAATCCGATATTATATCTTTGTCTTACTTAGGAATTGTTTCCCTATAAAATTCATATAAATAAAATGCCATGACTCCAAGAAAAGCTGTTCAATACATTCGCGAAAATCAAAACAACAATAAAACATTCAAGTCGCTTTTTTCAAGCCAATATTTGGGTAAATTCAGTTCCCAGGAGTTGGGAGGCATGATTACGTCCATCAACAAGGAGATGGCTAAGCGTGAGCAGAAGACCATTCAAGAGAAGATTGACTTTTTAGAGCAAAGTGGTTACAGGGTATCGCGTTAACCTTTATTGATAAATGCATGAAACCCCTTGAGCAATCAAGGGTTTTTTTATGCGACATAGTTTC
>DFSH01000079.1:658-6082 GCA_002378565.1 Flavobacteriales bacterium UBA3442
GACCCCCTCGGTGTAAACGAGGTGCTCTAAACCAACTGAGCTACTCACCCGTCAATTGGACGGCAAATATAAGTTGCGGTTCCTTAATGTTGGCAGCTAAATGAAAAATAGATACATCGATATCAATCTATACTTTCTCTTCACTTTGATCCTTGGCATTGAAGTCAATACTTAGGCCATTGACGCAGTAGCGCAGGCCAGTCTCAGTGATGCCGTCACTGAAAACATGCCCCAGGTGACCGTCACACTTGCCGCAAAGGATCTCTGTGCGTTTTCTTCCATGGCTTAGGTCTTCCTTTTCATTGATGGCGCCATGTTGAGCCGCATCAAAGCTTGGCCAACCACAGCCTGAATCAAATTTACTTTCACTGCCAAATAGCAGGTTGCCGCAGCCGTGGCAACGGTATGAGCCATTCTCATCATTGTCATTCAGAGGAGAGGAGAAGGCGGGTTCTGTGCCTTTTTCTCGGAGTACATGGTAGGCCTCATCACTGAGCTGATCCTTCCAAGGGGTGCTTTTCTTTGAATTTTTCATCATGTGTTCTTGATTCTCAAGTGATGAAGGTAGCCATGAAGGGGGTTATGCCAAGCATAGTATTGCGCATAAAAAAACGCGCCAGATTGCGCGTTTTTTTTCTTGAGTGCCCAGAACTGGACTCGAACCAGCACAACCAAAGGTCACCACCCCCTCAAGGTGGCGTGTCTACCAATTTCACCACCTGGGCTCTGTGACTCGACAGGGGTTCGAACCCTGGACCCCAACATTAAAAGTGTCGTGCTCTACCAGCTGAGCTATCGAGTCATGCTTCCTTTCAAAAGCGGGTGCAAATATAATTCTAAATCGTCCGAAAGAAACCATATGGCTGACCATTTTGTTTCTTTGCATGATGAATCAAACAATCTACCTCACAGGCTACATGGCATGTGGGAAAAGTGCATTGGCGAAGGCCTTGTCTTCGTCCCTGGATCGCACCACAGTTGATCTTGATCATCATGTTGAAAATCAATGGGAAAGAACCATTGAGGAGGGCATAGAACAGTTTGGTGAATTGGAATTCAGACGCATTGAGCGCATCCTTTTGCGTGAGCTACCCACAGAGAATCAGATTCTCTCCACGGGAGGTGGGACGGCCTGCTTTTACGGAAACATGGATTGGATGTTGGCAAATGGGCTTGTCGTCTACTTAAAAATGTCTCCATCTAACTTGAGTCAACGCATCATTGCGGACCGCGAAGCGGGAATTGTTCGCCACCTTGTAGACTTTGTGTCTGATGAAGACATGACAGAGTTTGTGGCCAAGCATTTGTTTGAGCGTCAAGGATTCTATGGACAGGCACACCATATCATCGATGGGAATTTACCCCTTGAAGAGCAAGTCAAAGCCTTGATGCTTGTATTGCCAACCGAGGATTAACGCAAGTAGGCAGCTTGGTTTTTACTGAAGTCTACTTCTACATGATCCCTCAGGCTGGTGCTTAAGCTCACACCCTTGATATCAGCTTTGATGGGGTAACGCTTGTGATTGCGGTCAACCATCACTGCTGTGGTGATATGCTTTGCAGCCAGTTGAAGCATGTGATTCACCGCATAAATCAAAGTAGAGCCAGTGTTAAGTACATCATCGACAATCACCATAGAGGCTCCCTTTGGTATGTCCTCACTGCATGTTGTCGGCCCTTTGCTTGGGTTTTTCTTGTTGATGGTGATCTCCACCAAATGGGATTTGAACTTTGCATGCTTGACAAGGTGCTCTTGAAGCAATTGGGCTAGTTTGTAGCCAGATTCACTGATGCCAACCACCCACACCACGGCTTCATCTTGGTGATGCTCCATGATCTCCCAAGCCATGCGTTCAATGCTACGCGCCATGCGCTGTGGGTCAAGAATGAGGGTTCTGTCGGTCATTGCTGCAATGTAGCAACAAAAAAGATCCCATTCTCCTTTCTTTCTGCAATACTTCGTGGGGTAGGTTGCATGGATTCAACGTTGAATGACCCTTGGAAGTCCTTCAAATAGGTTGCAACATCTCCGCCAAAAGTTACCCCCGTTCAGTCTGTGGAAATGTGAAAAGCAATTTAGCCTGGGTTCCGCCTTGATTCAAGTAATGTGCCATGCTTTAAATGTGATTGAGCCTTAAAGAAGGGTTTATGGCACAGGAAAAGGTGCATTCCAGTAGGCGTCAATGCGATGCTATATGGATTGGTTATTTCTTCACAGCACAAGGCATATGCTAAAAAACCAACAAGAGACAGCGGTGAAAATCGTAATCATGTCTATGACGAGGGTTACTGACATTTATTGTTTCAAATGAGCTGCTAATGGCAATCTGTAGCTTACCCCAGTTCCGAAGAAAAGACGCTTCGTCTGTTTCGCGGAATTCGTGTATTGACTTAAATCAAACCCAGCATAAATATCTAATTGCAAGTCATTAGACAATAATCTTGTAAACCCACCATCAAAATAGGGTGTCGCAGAAAACTGAGTACCTGCGAAGTACCACTCTGAAAAGTATTCCACGTATACGCCATAATTGTGACCTAAGTCATAGCCTAGCGCTAGCGAAAACATTCCTTCATTAAACAACCCTTCTGATCCGTTCAAGCCTCCTGCAACACCAATATTACTTGCAATGCCCAGTCTTGACGTCAGTGTCTTCTCTAGCATCAATCTCTGTTCATGGAAAATTTGCTTGGGATAAACGGAGGCATAATCACCGGCAGAAATCCAAGAATTTGAGATATGGCTAAGCCAAGTAGTTTGAGGCAACACATCGGATTCACGAATCAGATTGTACTTAAAACCAAAAGTCACTGGACTTACACCTGTTCTGCGCATTGGGTCATTCCAAGTTGAAGGATGGTCTATGCGTTCGGTATTCGCATTGATAACTGCTCTCACCTCAAAGCGTCGGTTTATACCAAATCGTAACACTTCTTCAATTTGATGTGCATCCGTGATTGCTCCGCCCGGCATTAGTTCTTCACTATGTCCAAATTGGTATCCTCCTTCATATTGGAGCCATCCCACCGGGGTAATTTGTGCGCTTTCGGTGATGTCCGGACGATCCGTAGCAATGGGAGACATGCGCAATGCTACTCCGATTAAACCTTCACTGGTAATTTCAAATTCGCTAATGTCAGTGGTTTGCTGCGCAACAGCCGCCGTTGAAAACAACAGCGCTAATAATAAACTAATTTTCTTCATAAGTGATTTAATGTGCAGGGCTATAGGTATTGATGACTTCCCGATATTCCAACCAGTTTTTCGTCAGAGTACCGCTGATGCCAAGCCTTATATCTGTCCATGATAGCCTCAGGCATTCTTTAAATGTAAAAGTGCAACATTCTCAACGTGATGGGTTTGTGGGAACATGTCAACAGGCTGCACCGTGACAATGTCATAAACCGCTTGCAGTTTTTCAAGATCCCGAGCTTGCGTTGCAGGATTGCAGGAGATGTAGACAATTTTTGGCGCTTTCAGATCAATCAGTCGTTCAACAACCTTCGGGTGCATGCCATCCCTTGGGGGGTCAGTGATCACCACGTCGGGTCTGCCATGCCGTTCAATGAATGACTCATCAAAGGCTTTGCGCATATCGCCAACTTCGAAGACTGCATGGCTGATGCCGTTACGCTCTGCGTTGCGATCAGCAGCTTCAACGGCTTCTGGTACTGATTCAATGCCAATAACTTTGGCAGCTTTTTGGGCCATGAACAAGGCAATGGTTCCCGTGCCAGTGTAAAGGTCATAGACGGTGTCGCCTTCAGTGATGCCAGCGAGGTTGAGCGCTTCCATGTACAGGCGCTGTGCCTGGACAGGGTTGGTCTGGTAGAAGGATTTAGGCCCAATTTGAAAACTGAGTGGGAAACCCCCTTCAATGGCTGAAGGCATGTTCTCGGTGATGTATGCCTCTCCGTGGTGGAGTGTGAGGTCTAGGTCGTAAATGCTGTCATTGCCTTTTTCATTCACTGCGAAGTACAGGCTGACAATGCCAGGAAAGGCTTTGAGGACATCATCCAGTAGTTGCATGCCTGCTTGGCCAGGCTCTTCGCCAAACTGCATGACAAGCATCCACTGTCCATCCTGCGTGCTCCGAAGCATCAAGGTTCTGAGTACGCCAGTTTTGTCTCTGGGACGCCAAAAACTGATGCCGCGTTCATGTGCTTGGTCGCGAATGAAATTGCGAATGGCGTTGGACGGTTCTCCTTGCAAATGGCAAGTTTCAATATCCAGGATGCGATCCCAGAATCCGGGAACGTGAAAGCCCAAGGCATGCCTGCTGATGGTCTCTTCTCCATGAATTTCATCTTCAGTCAACCAGCGGAAAGCAGAAAAGGAGAACTCCATCTTGTTTCTGTAACGCAGGGGCGAGGGGGCGGCAATGATGGGGCGCATGTCATCGCAAAGGATGTGGCCATGGCGCCTGAGTTGGTCGTAAACCTCCTGACCCTTTGCCTTGGACTGTGCTTCGTAGTCCATCTGCTGCCATGAGCACCCGCCGCACATGGCAGTGTGCTTGCAGACAGGTTCGATGCGCAAGTCTGAGGCTTGCTCAACCTGGTCTACAACCGCCTCGTACATGCGTTTTCGCTTGCGGCGAATTTTAACTGAAACAACATCCCCTGGGACGCCGCCTCTAACCAACATGACGCGACCATCTGGTGCATCTGCAATGCAAACGCCCTTGGCGCCCATTCTCTTGAGTCGTATTCCTGATAAATCCATGGTTGGCAAAGGTATATCTCATGGTTACATTTGCTTCAAATAACTTACCATGACAGCAGAGGAACTCATCGCACAAGAAAATCGATATGGTGCACACAACTACCATCCGTTACCTGTGGTGCTTTCGCGCGGCGAAGGCGTGCATGTATGGGACGTTGATGGCAAAGCGTACCTAGACTTTCTCAGCGCCTATTCTGCAGTCAATCAGGGGCATGGACACCCAGCAATCCTCAAGGCCCTGACAGACCAGGCCAGCAAGCTGGCCTTGACGTCCAGAGCCTTTTACAATGACCAGCTGGGCGACATGGAAGCAAGCCTTGCTCAGCGATTTGCTTATGACAAGGTGCTGCCAATGAATTCTGGTGCAGAAGCAGTTGAAACAGCCATCAAGCTTTGCCGTCGATGGGCCTATGATGTCAAGGGCATGCCAAGCAATCAAGCCATCATTGTTGTTTGCGACAACAATTTCCATGGCCGCACAAGCACCATCATTAGTTTTTCCAGTGATCCAGACAGCTACGATGGCTTTGGCCCCTATGGACCAGGCTTCTTACGCATCCCCTACAATGACATAGCGGCATTGAAGGAGGTCCTTAACAATGAGTTTGTGGCAGGCTTCTTGGTTGAGCCCATTCAAGGTGAGGCAGGTGTCATGGTGCCCGATGCCAACTACCTTGCTGAAGCAGCTGCCATTTGCC
>DFSH01000025.1 GCA_002378565.1 Flavobacteriales bacterium UBA3442
GTGGGGGATGGCTTATGCCATTGAAGTTTTGCTCAAAAAAAAGCCCTCCATTGGAGGGCTTTTTTTTAATCGTGAGTTGCTTTACTTCTTTGCGCGCTCCTTGTAGCTGCCATCAGCAGTAAGGACAACGATTGAATCACCGGTGTTGATGAACAAAGGCACCTTGATTTCAGCGCCAGTTTCAACAGTCGCAAGTTTGTTTGTGTTGGTGGCTGTATCGCCTTTCAGGCCTGGCTCTGTGTAGGTGACTTCAAGGCTGACGGCTTTAGGTAGATCCACACTCATGGGACGGTCCTCCTCTACGTGGAACATCACCTTGCACTCCATGCCATCCTTCAAGAGCTTGGGGGCATTAATCAATGCCTCAGCCATAGGGATTTGCTCAAAGGTTTGCACATTCATGAAATGGTAATCAGAGCCATCGTTGTATAGGTACTGGTAAGTTCTGATTTCAATGTTGACCTCTTCCAGCTTGGTGCCAGAGGGGAATGTGTGCTCAAGAACGCGACGATCATTGAGATTTCGAAGTTTGGTCCGAACAAAGGCAGCGCCTTTGCCGGGCTTTACGTGGAGAAATTCCATGATTTGGTAGGGCGCATGGTTGAAGTGTATGCACATGCCATTTTTGATGTCTGATGTTGAAGCCATTGCTGTTGTGTTAGTTGTTCGGTGTATGGGTATTGGAACCGGGTAAAGTTACATTCTCTCCCGCTGGATTGATTGCACGCTGGCAATGCTTTACTTCCTCTGGGTGGTGATTGGAAGCAATGAGGGCGATGCGATGGGTGTGCCGAGGTGTGGCAGCAAGGTTATTGAACAGTTGTTCATTGTACCAAACCATTCCGGCAGCATCTAAATGACTGCAGGGCTCATCCAACAAAAGTACATCAGCTTCTGTCCAAATAGCTAATGCCAGCTTGACCCGCTGCTTCATGCCACTGGAAAGTTGCTTGATTCGTTTGTGTTGAGCAGAGGAAGGCAAGTCCAAGTTTTTGAAGCTAACGAAGTGTCGCATTGGCCTTAATTTTTCATGAAAATCCAAGGCTTCTTGCACCGTGAGCATGTCAAGTAGGTCGACTTCTGGGCCGGTATGGCTGATGACAGGGTCAACGCCGTTGAGCAGAAAGCTGCCGGTGCTAGCCTGGATATTGCCTGCAAGGAGTTGAATCAGTGTGCTTTTTCCAGACCCATTGCTGCCAAGTATGGCCACGCGATCCCCTGGTAAGAATGACATAACAAGTGGTGGAATCACTTGTTGGCTGCCAAAAGTCTTACTTAAGTTAGATAGCTGAAGGGCCATGACTCAGGATTTGAGCAAAATGCCACGTTCAGATTTTGCGATAAAATCCAGGATAGCCTGGCTGTCTGGGTCTTTGTTGTCTTTCAGGGCCTCCTTTGCCTGAGTGACATTGCGTCCAGATTGGTACAGCAATCGGTAGGTTGATTGAATGCGCTCAATGCGTTCATGGCTGAAACCTCTCCGCTTCAGACCAATGGAGTTGACCCCGTCAAATGCAAGCGGGGTTCTGGCTACTGTGATGAATGGTGGGATGTCCTGTCTAACCATGGATCCGCCGCCAACCATGACATGCTTGCCAATATGGACAAACTGATGCACGGCTGAAAGGCCACCTAAGATGCTCCAATCACCAATGACTACATGCCCTGCAAGGGACACGGAGTTGACAAGAATGACGTGCTCTCCAATGATGCAATCATGGGCAACATGTGCATAGGCCATGATTAAGCTATGGTCACCAATTTCCGTTTTGCCATAGGCTTTGGTTCCTCGATTGAGGGTGGCGTATTCTCGAATGACTACATGATTGCCAATGAGTAGCTGACTGTCCTCACCTTCAAATTTAAGATCCTGGGGAATGCCGCCAACCACTGCGCCATGGAATACCTGGCAACAGTCGCCCATGCGTGTGCCATTGAGAACAGTGGCATGGCTAGCTATCCATGAACCTTGACCAATGTGGACATCTTTTTCAATGACAGCAAAGGCATCGATGGTAACATCGCTGGCTAATTGCGCATCAGGATGCACAGAAGCAAGGGGGGATATTTGGAGCATAGGCTTACTTATCCTTGGTGATCATGGCGGTGAATATGCCTTCGCAAGCTATTTTGTTGCCAACGTAGGCCTTGCCATGCATGACCACAATGCCTCGGCGAACGGGGCCTTCAAATACCAAATGGAAGATAAGGGTGTCGCCAGGAGTCACCTTGTTCCTGAATTTCACCTTGTCCATTTTCAAAAAATAGGTGAGGTAGTTCTCTGGGTCAGGCACGGTGGACAAGGCAAGAATGCCGCCAACTTGTGCCATGGCTTCAAGTTGCAGAACGCCAGGCATCACTGGGGTTCCTGGGAAGTGACCTTGAAAAAATTGCTCATTTATTGTCACGGCCTTGATGCCGACAATCTCCAAAGCGCTTTGCTTGATGATTCTGTCAATCAACAAGAATGGCGGGCGATGGGGAATGATATTCTGAATGGCAGTGACATCCATCAGTGGTTCTTCCGTGATGTCGTAGATAGGTATGTTCTTGAAAGCTTTCACTGTATCCATGATCTTGAGTGCAAGTTTGGTGTTGATGTGGTGACCGGGTCTAAAAGTACGGATATCCGCGCTAACTGGTTGTCCGACAAGCGCTAGATCGCCTATCATGTCTAATAGTTTATGGGCAGAAGGCTCATTGTCCATGCGCAATGGGGTTAATGGGTGTGCGCCAAGGGCTTCTGAATGTTCGCAGGTGACATGGAACAAGTCATTGAGCTGGCTCCATGAGCTCGCATTGAGCGACTTGTCAATGATGACGACACCGGCATCTTTGTTAGCACCTTGGAGTAATCCGCGCTCTGCCAATTTGATCAATTGGCTTGACATGGTGAATGTTCTGGCCTGACCGATGCTTGATATAAAGCTTGTGTCAGATGACCATTTCCATTGGGCATGCAAAGGGCCAACACAGGCTAGGTTGTCACTGAGAGTGCATTGCACCGTGGGTTGCCGGCTTGGGACGGCCTCTGCCCATGCGCCAGTTGTTTCATCTTCTACCCGGATAGCATGGGGCAGTTTCAGCATAGGCATGTCGCCCATAGCTTGAAGGCCTGCATCCTCAATGGCTTCAATCCAGGGCTTTGCACTGCCATCCAAAATGGGCACTTCTGATGCATCCATGGCGACATGAGCATCCAAGATGCCAGATGTTATCAAGGCTGCGAGCAAATGCTCTGTCGTGTCAATGGTGAAGGTGCCGTTTGAGAGTCTTGTTCGACGATCTGTGGCAACCACATCTTTGGCGCTGGGAGAAAAGTCCGGCTGCCCCTCAAGGTCTAAGCGCTGAAAAACATACCCAGAACCCACCTCTCCTGGGGATATTGTCAGCTTGCATGGCTGTCCGCTATGGATGCCATGACCGCTGAGTGTCAAAGGTTTTTGGAGTTGGTTTTGGGTCACTTTGCTTGCCGAGTTTTTGAGGCTGCGAAGTTCCGTCTAAATTCTTCAACAGGCAATGCGGGATAGCCCATGACAGATTGCCCGTCACCAATCGATTTGGTCACGCCAGAACCCCCGCCAATACTGACATTATTGCCAATATTGATGTGGCCTACAATCCCTGACTGGCCACCAATTCTAACCCCGTCACCAATTCTGGCTGAGCCAGCGATGGCTACTTGTGCTGCAATGATGCATTGCTCTCCAAGGATGACGTTGTGACCAATCTGGCAGAGATTGTCAATTTTTGTCCCTTCCCCAATCACAGTTTGTCCAACGACGGCTCGGTCAATGCATGTGTTTGCGCCGATTTCTACATGGCGACCAATGTGCACCCCGCCAATGTGAGGGATCTTGTGCCAGAGCTGTTTGGCGCTTGGATCTGGCGCAAAACCAAAGCCGTCTGCACCGATGCTTGCATTGGCATGAAGGATGCTGTTTGAGCCAATATGGCAATGAGGGTAGACAACGACGCCTGGATGAATCACTACATGGTCTTCAATGGTTACGCCTTGGCCAATGCTTGCATTGGGCGCGATGATTGCGCTTGGATGGACATGGGCTTCTGGATGGATCCCAGACAGCCATGGACTGAAATCCTTTGCAACCAGCTCAAGGCATTGAGCCCACGCCACATAGGCGTTTGGCACATGCAAGACCAGCCCAGGAAAGCCCTTGCCTTTGCCGTGATCAGTGATCAAGACAGAAGCCTTGGAGTTCTTCACCAGCCGTTGGTACTTTTCCTGCGCCAAAAACGTCACTGAGCCAGGTCGTCCATGACCGATCCCACAGGCTGCATTGATGATGAGCCCCTCCTGATTTTCAGGGCATGGAATACCCAGGCAATTGGTCAGTTGAGTCAAACTGATTTCGGAAAATGTACTGATATTCAGTCCTTCCATGGAATATTTTTTGGCCAACAAATGAAGGGTCGGATGATTGTATGGGTATAAACGCTGATCGGAAGGATTTCTGATGCCTTGGTTAAAGGAATCACCTCACCATCGCGTTTAAGAATCTTTATCTCCTGTGAGTCAGACCTGTAGGTGGCATTGCTGGCGACACCCTCCAGCATGAATTGCGCTGTGAGATCCATGGGAATGCCATGAGCCTTGTGGATACTTGTTGCCAAATAGCTCCGTTGCTGTTCACTGACATCCTGCTCAAGGAAGCGTAATTGGAACAGCTGACGGTTGATGAGTCGGGTGCAGAGTTGGCTCAATACTGGGTCGTCGAAATGCATCCATTGCTTCATGGCCCCCGTGATGTCTGCGTCATCTAACAGGGTGAAGGCCTCCAGAACCTCAGGGTTGTCCATGAAGTCTTGCTTGTTGGGTCGGTGGGCCAGAAAGAAGGCCAAGGATTTGCCAGCAAAGAGTTCCGTGCCACTTTGAGCCAGTTCATTGGCCCGTTTGAGCACTTGGGCTAGCATGTACTCCGCAGAGAGGACAGTCTTGTGCATGTAGACTTGCCAGTACATTAGGCTGCGGCTGACAAGGAATTTCTCAATGGATGTGATGCCCTTTTGCTCCATCACCAATTCATTGTTTGCCACATTGAGCATGGCAAGTAACCGCTCTGAGTTGATAACCCCTTCCACAACACCCGTGTAGAAGGCGTCCCGTTTGAGGTAGTCCAGCCGGTCCATGTCTAGCTGCGAGGAGATCAGCTGATGGAGAAAACGTTTGGGGTGCTTGTCTCGAAAGATGTCAATGGCCATGTCAAGCTTGCCACCAAAGTCCTTGTTGAGTTTAGCCATCAGCATGGTTGATATGCTTTCATGGGACACATTGTCAACCAAACTGTTCTCTAGGGCATGGGAAAAGGGCCCATGGCCGATGTCATGCAACAGGATGGCCACAAAAACGGCTTCTGCTTCTGTACCAGAAATGGCATGACCCTTGCTTTGTAACACATGGATAGCACGTTGCATCAGATGCATCGAACCCAAGGCGTGATGGAATCTGGTGTGATTAGCACCAGCGTAAACCAAGCTGCTCAGCCCTAATTGGCTGATGCGACGAAGGCGCTGAAAAGTTGGATGTTCAATAAGATCAAAGACCAATGCAGATGGTATGGCAATGAAACCATAGATTGGGTCGTTGAATAGTTTGAACTTGTTGGTCTGGGTAATCATGGCCAATAATTGAATGACAAAGGTAAGCAAAGCCAATATGGAGCAAGGAAAGATTCTTTGGGTAGATGATGAAATAGCAAGCTTTAAGCCACATGTGATGGTCTTGGAGGGAAAGGGTTACCATGTAACCACGGCTTCGAGCGG
>DFSH01000046.1 GCA_002378565.1 Flavobacteriales bacterium UBA3442
CCATCATGCCTGACTTTAACCTAGCCATCAATCAGTTCCTTGAGGCGCATTTCATCGGGAACCAACACCTGACGTGCTTTGGAGCCTTCAAATGGTCCGAGGATGCCGGCATCTTCTAATTGGTCAACAATGCGGCCAGCTCGGTTGTAGCCAAGCTTAAGTTTGCGTTGCAGCAATGAAGCTGAACCTTGCTGAGCATTCACAACAATCAATGCAGCATCTCGGAAAAGGGCATCGCGCTCATCCGCCGAGTAGTTGCCTCCCTCAGAAGCAGATCCATCGGGGGTGTACTCAGGCAGCGCATAGGCATCGGGGTAGGCTTGCTGAGACCCAATGAATTCGCAAACATCTTCAACCTCCGGTGTGTCCAAGAAGGCACACTGCAAGCGAATCATCTCATTGCCTGCATGGAACAGCATGTCCCCTTTACCAATCAGCTGATCTGCACCACTAGCATCCAGGATGGTTCGTGAATCAATTTTTGAAGAGACCTTGAAGGCAATCCGTGCTGGGAAATTGGCTTTGATGATGCCAGTGATCACATTAACAGATGGTCGTTGTGTGGCAACGATCAAATGGATGCCAATGGCACGTGCGAGCTGAGCCAATCGCGCTATGGGCATTTCAACCTCTTTGCCGGCAGTCATGATCAAATCTGCAAATTCATCTATCACCAAGATGATGTAGGGTAGGTAGCGGTGATTGTCATCTGGGCTGAGCTTTCTAGCCTTGAATTTCACATTGTACTCCTTGATGTTGCGAACCATGGCTGCTTTCAGCAAGTCATAGCGTTGGTCCATTTCAATGCAAAGTGAATTCAAGGTATTGATCACCTTGGTGGTGTCCGTGATGATGGCTTCTTCCGAATCAGGGAGTTTAGCAAGGAAATGTCGTTCAATCTTGTTGTACAGGGTCAATTCAACTTTTTTGGGATCAACCAAAACAAATTTCACTTCAGAAGGGTGCTTCTTGTAAAGAATAGAGGCTAGAATAGCATTCAGTCCAACGGACTTGCCTTGCCCTGTTGCACCCGCCATCAAAAGGTGTGGCATTTTTGCCAAATCAGCTACAAAGACTTCATTGGCAATGGTTTTACCCAAAGCGATGGGGAGGTCCATGTTGCTTTTCTGGAAACGGTCAGAACTTAAGACGGACTGCATGGATACCATCTGTGGGTGCCTGTTAGGTACCTCAATGCCAATGGTGCCCCTGCCTGGAATTGGCGCAATGATTCGAATTCCTAGAGCTGATAGACTCAGTGCGATGTCATCTTCCAGGCTTTTGATTTTGCTGATTCGCACGCCTTTTTCAGGGACGATCTCATACAAAGTTACTGTCGGTCCAACAGCGGCCTTGATGCTGGCAATTTTGATGTTATAGTTTTCCAAGGTTTCAATGATGCGAACCTTGTTGGCTTCCAGTTCATCTTTGTCCATTCTTACCTGTCCCTCATCGTAGGGTTTCAGCAAATCCAAGCGAGGTAGTTGGTAGTTTGACAAATCCAGCGTTGGGTCATAAGCCGTGTTGATGTCGCCACGTTTTTTGACATCTTCTGGCGCGACCTCATCGACCAAAGGCATGGTCTCTACCTCCAGGGTCATGTTGTCATCTACTTCAGTCGATTCAAAAGTTTCTGAAGAGATGGCTTCTGTGTGGTAGGGCTCATCGATGGGTTGATCCACCATCATGTCAGGCGTACTCAATTCAACGGGCTCAGCTGCATCCAAGGGTGCTTCAGGCATTGCTGAAAGGCTGCCGGCATCTTCCATGTCAACAGCTATGTCGTCAATGAGGCTGTCGCTCATGGCATCAGCTTGATCATCGAGGCTGTTTCCAGCTGACTTGGTTTTGAACTGCAGGGGGTCCAATTTGAACAACCAGGTGACATGCATGAGCAAAAGGCCAGCAAAAGCCAGCCATGCGCCCACACTCCCAAGCCAATGATTGGTCCAGAAAGCCATGCTTCTTCCCATGTCACCAACCCACGCATCACTGAGATCTATCGGCAGGATACCCATCAACCATGTAAGCATCAAGGTCCACAGGATCGATCTTCTCAACCAAGTCTTCCCCTTGAAGTTCATATTCAGAGCCATGGAAAAAACTTTTGCGATGCCCCAGGCAAGCAGCAGGAGCACAGCTACGCCAAAAGATCTGACGGTGAGCAAGTAGGCTAGCAGTGCGCCTACATTACCGAGGGCGTTATGCAAAACCACGGTTTTGTCTGTGAGGATATCTGACCAGTCACCTTCAAAGGCACTGAAATCAGAAGACCAGGTTGCTAAACCCGACAGTGTTGCGAAGGCAACAAACAGAAGTAAGGTCAACAGGAAGAAGCCTGTAGCTGCAATCAATGAAGGGTTGCTGAGGACAGTTTTCCAAGCCTTCCGCTGAGAAGCAAGGGCTTTAAACGGGTTGCGAGAAGGGGTCTTGCTTTTCTTTGCCATAGGTCGGGTACCAAAGGTAGGTCAATCTGTACCTTTGTACCACCAGCAAATCAACGATATGTCATGATTCAACTCATTGGAAGCCTTTCTGAAATTGGCGCAGGCACAAGGGGCTCAAGCCTTGGCTTACAAGCTATGCAGCTTGCCAGCTTATCGACAAATCCTCAGTTTTTCAAGGATCAACACATTGAAATGGTGAGAGAGGATAATGCCATCATGCATCGCGAAAACCCTGCATTGCACGGGAAATACATTGTAGCCATCGCAGATATGTATGATCGCATAAGCAGCCATGTTAAACAGGTCATGTCAGCTGGTGACACACCCTTTCTGATCAGTGGCGACCACAGCAATGCCGGTGGGAGCATAGCAGGAATCCACCAGGCTTTCCCAAACAAGACCCTGGGTGTGGTCTGGATCGATGCACACACTGACCTTCATTCGCCCTACACATCTCCATCAGGCAATGTGCATGGTATGCCATTGGCCACAGCTATAGCTGATGACAACTTGGCATCAGCCACTAACCAACCCAGTGAGGCCGTTGTAGCTGCATGGGAACGCATGAAAGGTCCTTCACAGCGCCTGCAGACCAAACATTTAGCCTTTGTGGGTGTTCGGTCAACGGAAGTGCCAGAAGATAACTTGCTGAAAAAACATAGCATACCTAACCATACAGTGGCATCACTTCGTAAAGAAGGGGTGGCAGCTATCGTCAATCACATCAAAATACAAATGCAACATTGTGATCATGTGTATGTCTCTTTTGACGTAGACAGCATGGACCCCAGTGTGTCGTACGGCACGGGCACGCCAGTAGAAGGTGGGCTCAGACTTGAGGAAGCATCAGATCTCTTGCAAATGCTGGCTTCATGGGATAAGGTATCTTGCATGGAATTCACGGAAATCAACCCATTGCTGGACATGAAAGGCAACGCCATGGGAGAGGCGGCTTTTGCTTTGCTTGACCAAACTGTAGAAACTTTAGCTGATCGATCACATGTTTAATTCACTTATATCAGTCATTCAGGGCCAACTTAAGTCCCTTTACGGCATGGAAAAAGCCGCAGTTGAGCTCAGCTCAACAACCAAGGATTTCAAAGGTGATGTTACCTTGGTGGTCTTCCCTTACTTGCGCGCAAGCAAACAAGCGCCACATGTCACGGCAGAGGCTGTTGGCCAAGCTGTTTTAGCGAACAGTGATGACGTATCGTCCTACAATGTGGTCAAGGGATTTCTGAATTTCTCTTTGTCATCAGCCTTTCTGCAAAGAACCTTTGACGTCATCCAGCACAGTGAGCAATGGGGACACCAACCAACAGACAATTCAAGGCAAAACATGGTGGAGTTTTCAAGTCCAAACACCAACAAGCCATTGCATTTAGGCCATATCAGGAATAACCTCTTAGGGCACAGTGTCAGTCAAATTCTCAAAGCGTCTGGCCAATCCATAACGCAGGTGCAAATCATCAATGATCGCGGCGTGCATATTTGCAAATCCATGTGGGCCTGGCAGCAGTTTGGCCAAGGGGAGACCCCTGAAAGCACTGGCATCAAAGGGGATCACTTTGTTGGGAAGTACTATGTGCGATTCAATCAGGAATTAAAAAAAGCTATTGCAGAAGGGGAGTCCAAGGGTTTGACGCAAGCAGAAGCGGCTGAACAAGCTCCTTGCATGACAGCCGTTCAAGCCATGCTCTTAGCATGGGAGCAAGGCGACTCAGATGTCAGGCAATTGTGGTCCATGATGAATGCATGGGTGTACAAGGGTTTTGAAGCAACCTATCAGCGGATGGGGGTGTCTTTTGACAGGAACTACTATGAGTCCGACACATATGTGCTGGGCAAAAGGCATGTGGAGAAGGGCATAGAAAAAGGGGTCTTTTACCGCAGAGATGATGGGTCTGTTTGGATCGACCTCACAGCGGATGGCATGGATGAGAAGCTCGTGTTACGAAGCGATGGTACATCTATTTATATGACACAAGACATTGGTACAGCCATTCTGCGCTTCATCGAACACCCCATTGATAACCTGACTTATGTTGTTGGTAACGAGCAAGATTATCACTTCAAGGTTCTGTTCTTGATTCTTGCCAAATTGGGCTATGCATGGGCATCTAACCTGCACCACCTGTCGTATGGCATGGTTAACCTACCTGACGGACGCATGAAATCTAGAGAGGGCACTGCTGTGGATGCTGATGACCTGCTTGCCAGCATGGAGATTGCTGCAAAAACTATTTCTGAGACCTTAGGGAAGACTGATGGGATTGCGGAGGAAGCTAAGCAGCATTTGTACCGTACCCTTGGTGACGGAGCCTTGAAGTATTTCATTCTTAAAGTTGACCCCAAGAAGACCATGGTGTTCAACCCAGAGCAAAGCATAGAGTTTACCGGCAACACAGGACCCTTCATCCAATACAGCCACGCCAGGATACGCAGCATCATCCGCCTGGGTGGTGACCTATCTCCATGGACCTGGTCTGATATAGAGATACAACCCTCTGAGGCTAAGTTGATTATGCATTTAATGGCCTACCCAACATTGATACAGGATGCAGCAAAGGACTTGAACCCAAGCAGTATTGCTACCTACCTCTACGACCTAGCCAAGGGCTTCAATGCTTTTTACCAAAACCACAGCATATTGAAAGCAGAAACGCCGCAAATTGCGGCGTTTCGAGTGGCGTTGTCAACAGAAGTTGCCGCCGTATTGAAGTCAGGTTTGTTGCTGCTTGGCATTGAGTCTCCAGAGCAGATGTAGACACATGCTGGTTGCTATTTGCTGGCCTTCTTGATGGCTTTAGGTAAAGCATCCTTGTGCATCAGCACAGAAATTGTCTTATAACGGACAAAGGCTTCAGATGCGTAGATGTAGCCTGTGCGGTAGTCATTTTCACGGTCGCCCCATGAGTTTTTGACGATGTAATAGGCATCACCGGTTTGGTCTAAGACCTTGCCAACGATTTGCATGCCGTGATCATCTTGTGTTTGGTAGTTATTGTAAGCGTCTTGACGCATGGCTTGGGTGACGACCAATTCAGCATGCGGCCCTGTGTAGACGGCTGAACGCTCTTCTGAAGTCATGTCCTTCCAGTCGGCCTCAGGCATCACAGCCACCCCGTTTTTCAAGGAAAAGCCTTTTTCTGAGACGTCAGTAGCCCAATCAACAGTGAACCCTTTAGATAGGGCATGATCAATGGCGCCCATCATGTCATCCAATGGCACATTGAATGAAGGATCCCAATTCCAGTTGTCTGGAACCAAGATGGCGTAGTACGCATTGAAAGGCTTGTGGGTAAAGGATGTCAACTGAATGTAGTCATCTACTTCAATCCCGATCACTTCATCAGCAAAGCTTTTAGGGCTGTAGCTTTTGCCTTGGTAGTCAAATGTGGCAGGTTCTTCACCGAGGTAGGCATCCAGCACACCGTCAAGGGCACGCTTCCATGCCGTGGTGATGGTGCCTGAGTTCTTGTTGACAACGGCATCTACTATGCCTTTGAGTGCAGCTTCCATTTCATTGTGATCGTTGTTGACTGTGCCATAGTTCAAGCCTTCATAGACAGACTGTGGTACTGCGCCATAATGCTTGATTACATAAAGGACATCAAGCAATGCGCCGCCCTGTGAGAAGTTCAGTTTGCCATGAAGGCGAACATAGCGATCAGCTTTGTCTTGGTAGGTTTTGCGTACCGTGTACATCTCTGAAATATCAATGGGATCTTTGCCCATGCGAATCATCTCTGACTCAATGAAGGACGTCGAAGAGTAGCTCCAGCAGGTCCCTGAGCGGGCTTGGTTTTTCACCGAGGTGGCCTCAATGTCATAAACGGTTGTGAATTCAAATTGCGGTATCTCATCGCCGCCATTTTGGGCGACTTTGTTGATGAGGTCAACTTGAGCAAAAGCCATAGCTGGCAAAAGCAGCATAGCGATGGTTAGGTTTTTCATGGGGTAAGTTCGAATGAAAAGTTAAACAAAGGAAGGCGCAACAACAGGCTGCTTGACGCCGTTGGCGTAATCGTAAAAACCACGACCTGACTTCACGCCAAGGTCACCAGCGGTTACCATGCTAACAAGCAGTGAGTTAGGGGCGTATTTAGGTTGACCAAGGCCACTGTGCAAGACCTGAAGGATGCTTAAGCAGACATCCAGGCCAATGAAATCGGCCAATTGCAATGGACCCATAGGGTGGGCCATGCCCATTTTCATGATGCTGTCAATCTCTGACACACCGGCAACGCCAGTCTGTAAAGCCTCAATAGCTTCATTGATCATTGGCATCAAAATCCGATTGGCCACAAAGCCAGGGTAATCATTGCATTCTACAGGGCTCTTACCTAAGGATTTTGCAAGAGCTACCACAGCATCAGTCGTTGCATCAGACGTTTTGTAGCCGCGAATGATCTCTACGAGCTTCATCACCGGCACGGGATTCATGAAGTGCATGCCAATGACCTTCTCTGCCCGTTGTGTCGCCGCAGCAATCTTGCCTATGGCAATGGAAGAGGTGTTGGTGGCAAGGATGGTTTCAGGATCACATAAGGCATCCAATTCCTTGAAGATGGATAGCTTGAGTGCTTCATTTTCTGTGGCAGCCTCAATGACAATGTCTGAGCCTTTCACAGCTTCAGATAGGTTGAGGTGGCAATGAATCCGTTGATGCGCTGCTTCTGCTTCACTGGCGGTCAGTAGGTCTTTGCTGACTTGACGATTCAGGTTTTTCTCGATGGAGGCAAGGCCTTTGTCTAAAGACGACTGATGCAGGTCATAAAGAGCAACATCATAGCCGTTGCTGGCAAACACATGCGCAATGCCATTTCCCATGGTCCCCGCGCCGATCACTGTGCATTGTTTCATGCCGTGAAGGTAATGCGGGCTGACTCCCTCAGCAAAACCTACAGCCCTCGTCCCTTAAGAATGGTCCAAATGGTGTAAATAACCACTTTCAAATCATTGAAGAAGGTGATGTTCTCAATGTAAATCAAGTCATACTCCATGCGCTTGATCATCTCATCCACTTGACTTGCGTAACCAAACCTCACCATGCCCCAGCTGGTTAAACCCGGCCTGACCTTGTAGATGTGCTGGTATTGCGGAGCTCTTTGAAGGATTTGTTGTGCGAAATAGCGTCTTTCTGGCCTAGGACCGACCAGGCTCATGTCACCGACTAGGATATTCCAAAACTGCGGTAGCTCATCCAATCGGTATTTCCTCATGACCTTGCCAACCCTTGTGATGCGAGGGTCATCATCTTTACTGAGAAGAGGCTTAAGGCCTTCAGCATCCTGAAGCATGCTTCGAAATTTGATGATGAAAAAGGGTTTGCCTTGTAGACCTAGGCGTTCTTGTCGGTAAAGAGCGCCTCCTTTGCTGCTCCACTTGACACACAATGCAAGTAGGAGGTATATGGGTGCGCAGATGATCAATGCCAAGGTGCTAATGGTCACATCGACAAGGCGTTTGCTGTGCGCCTGAAAGGCTGTCATCGGGTTGAGATGCCACTCGACCAGCGGGAGGCCATGGTCATCCATTTGCACTTGACCACTCAGAATGCCATAGGTGTCTGGGAACATAAAAATCCGACTTTCAAGCTGTTCCAATACCAGAATCAAGGATGACAGGGATCCGTGCATGTTTTCAGGCAAGGCAACAATACAGTCTTCAACATCTAGGGACAAAAAACATTCACTGACGCCATCAATTGAACTCACCATTGGGATGCCGTCAAGCGCATCACAATCGCCATCATCCAAGATATTCACCCAGCCAACAAAGACTTCACCGGAGGCTCTTCCATGGCGCTTGATGTCCTGGATCTTGGGCTCAATAAAGCCGCGTGTGCCAATCAACAGTGTCGGGAAGGCAAATCGTTTGTTGCGAATTTGTCGTCGGATCAAACTTGCAATGAAAATGCGACCACCTAAAGAAAGCAGGAGTATGGCTGCAGCAAACCTGCCACCAATATGAAAGTAGTCCAATGTAGAACCTACGTAATCATCCAGCAGGAAGGCTAAGAAATAACACAGCACAAAGACGATGCCTACCTGAACAATGCGACCCATTTCTTTCAGGCGTGACTTCCGAAGGGGGTTGTTGTACATGCCAACCAGCCAAAGTGAAGCTAGCCACAAGAACGTGGTTGCAAAAATACCGATGTAGAATTTATTGCCCCATAACAGGTGATCAATGCCAAACAAGCTAGGTTCAATGGCCGTTTTACGAAAGCTGTAAAGCATCCAATAAGCCAGTGATGCCGTGGTTGCATCCCAGCCGATGTAGACCCAGCGCCAACGCCGCTGAATAGCCAACAATGACTTACCCCTAGGGCTCATGGGCAGTAGATCATCCGCATGTTGTCAATAAGAATGGTGTCAATCTTGCCAGTTGAGTCTTTAGCAGTTCCAATAAATATTTGGTAATCGTAGGCATCCGGAAAGCCTGATACCTCGGTCACAAGGTTGATGTAAGCATGGCTCCATTCATCCTTGGGGTACAGGGTAGCTGTTGGCTGTTGAATGATTCCGCTAGGTCGATTTGCAATCACACCAATGGTGACAGGTAGTGTGGATCGGTAGTCCAGTTCTACGTAGACATTCTCGCCACCGGTTGGCAGGCTGTAAGCAGTGTTTGACACAGCTTCAAAACGCCCGATGCCACCATTTAGTATGGCCATGCCACTGGCTACGTTGGGCTCTCCATTGATGGGGGGAAACTTGAGTTGAGCAGAGGATACCGTGGTCCATGATGTATCGCTGGTGGCTGCAGGGACCATGGTTCTGCCTGCGCTATTGAAATTCTCTAGATTCACGCCCACCATGCAATTGCTGCCATAGGCTATGGCATAAGGACTGTTGCCAATAGGAAGGTTGCTGACAGAACCTTTGCCTAGAAGAATGTTGCTCACCAGCGGTTCGTAAAACGGGTACACCCCGCGAAAACCAGCGATGCCATTGATGTCAATTCCTGGGTAGAGCTTGACTTCATGCATGCCGTCAGCTACAATAACAGGTATTTCCATCGGTAAATCGAATGCACCCAGGTTCACACCATCTACCTCAACCCACGTCGTGGTGATGTGTGAATTGGTATTTCCGGCCCATGGTTCATCTTGGATATCTGCCAGAGCAAGGGCGTCAACTCTCAGGTACGCAGGCTCTTGTGCGGGTGTCATGTCGCAAGCGGCTAAAGTCAAGACGAGAAGGCTTATTGTGAAGCTGTGTGAAAGTCCTTTCATGCGCACAAAAGTAGAGATGTTCACTGTTGTATGTTTACGCAGACATGGGAAATGACACACATAAGCACAAAGGTCAACGTCAGCAACTGATTGACGCCTTAAGAGCAAAGGAAATCCATGATGAATTGGTGTTGAAAGCCATGAATGCGGTACCTCGCCATCGCTTTCTAGACAGTTCTTTTGAAGCATTTGCTTACCGTGATGCTGCCTTTCCTATTCGTGCTGACCAAACCATCAGCCAGCCTTACACGGTAGCTTTTCAGAGTCAGTCGCTTCGACTGAAGCCAGGCGCTAAGGTTTTGGAGATTGGTACAGGTTGCGGCTACCAAGCTGCTGTGCTGGTTGAGATGGGCTTCAAGGTGTTCAGCATTGAGCGACAAAAAAGCCTCTTTGATTTTGCGAAATTGCTCTTGCCTAAGTTGGGCTACCGTCTGCATCAAAAATTTGGTGATGGCTACTTAGGTATGCCAACGTTTGCGCCATTTGATGGCATCATTGTGACAGCCGCTGCGCCATCAGTGCCTCAAGCCTTGTTGGAACAGCTGGCAATCGGTGGCGCGCTCATCATCCCAATTGGTGAGGATACAGAGGATCAGGTCATGCATCGGATCACGCGAAGCGATGAGTCTAAATGGGAGAGAGAGTCTTTGGGGCTTTTTCGCTTTGTCCCCATGCTTAAGGATGTAAACCGAGGGGGTTGATCAAATGCGTTTAGCCTCCCGCAAGTCACGGGCATCCTCACGGTTTCGAATGCTCTGCCGCTTGTCGTGCAAATGCTTGCCCTTCGCAATGGCAATATCCATTTTACACCACCCTTTGTCGCTGAAGTACATTTTCAATGGAATAAGTGTTAAGCCCTTGTCATTCAATTTTTTAGCAATCTTTTCAATCTCCCGCTTCTTCAGCAACAACTTGCGTTCACGCAAGGGGGGGTGGTTTGCGTATGAGCCATGACTGAATTCAGATATATGCATGCCCTTAACCCATAGCTCTCCCGAACTCGACACAACAACGTAGCTCTCAGCAAGGGACACTTTGCCTTCCCGGATTGCCTTAACCTCCGTGCCGGTTAATTGCAAACCTGCATGGAACTTATCCTGTATTTCATAGGCATACCTCGCTTTGCGATTATCGATGACCGGGTTCATGTGGCAAAATTAGGCTAGTTACCTTTGCCATCCATGCTTTATCAACACATCATTCGCCCCCTGTTGTTCACGGCACAACCTGAACGCGTGCACGAATGGACCATGAATGCCTTGAAAATGGCTCAGAGTCAAGCATCTGGTCTGGCTTTGCTCCGCAGCATTGCGGGCAAGATCCCTCGCCAACCGCTGCAGGTGATGGGTTTAAATTTTGATCACCCAATTGGATTGGCAGCAGGCTTGGACAAGCAAGCAGAGGCCGTTGATGCGTTCTTTGCTTTAGGTTTTTCCCATATCGAGGTTGGAACCCTGACCCCTAAGCCTCAAGCCGGAAACCCTAAGCCTCGCCTGTTTCGCCTACCCGAAGATCAGTCGTTGATCAATCGCATGGGGTTCAACAACGATGGCGCAGCCTCAGCGGCCAAGCGATTGAGCGCAAGAAAAAGCCATAGCCCTATTGGTGGGAACATTGGGAAAAACAAGTTGACGCCTAACAGTGAGGCTGCACAGGACTATGTGATGGCTCTTGAGTCATTGAGCGATGTAGTTGATTACTTCACTGTCAATTTATCTTCCCCAAACACACCTGGTTTGCGAGACCTGCAGCATGAAGGTGCCTTGAGGACTATTTTGCGTGAAGTCTCACAAGCGAATACAAGATTGCATCGACGCCCTTTGAC
>DFSH01000036.1:0-16595 GCA_002378565.1 Flavobacteriales bacterium UBA3442
GATTATTTCTTTGTTCGCAAAGTCATTTTCGTGAAGTACTCACAAGGTTTTATTGTTATGCCCGGCGGGTTTGGCACTTTGGATGAATTGTTTGAATCCATCACCTTGATTCAAACCAGCAAGATTGGGCGTTTTCCTATTGTGTTGGTGGGCAAGGACTATTGGTCCGGCCTGCTTGATTGGATCAAGTCAACCATGTCGCCTAACGGGCTCATCAATGACAAAGATTTGGATTTGATTCAATTGGTCGACAACGCAGAGGAAGCTGTTGAGGCCATTGATGACTTCTACAGTCAATACCTCTTCAAACCCAACTTCTGAAGTCAGACCATAGCTTTTAAGGCCGGATCACAGACACTGAAGCTGTCTCACCCTGCCTGCTTTCGTAACGAATCCAATAGACACCCGGACTTAGCGGAAATGGCACAACCATGTCATCGCCTGCCTGCCATTCAAACTGTCTCAATACCTGGCCATTGGCATCGATCAACTGAATACGTAGATCCTGGTAGCCGTCCAGCCCATGCAAGGCCCACGATTCCTTCCCCGTCCAAACATCAAAGCTTGGCAAGGTTAAATCTTCAAGGCTCAAGCCAATTTGCCCAATCAATGTGTCATGGGGAAACATGCCTGAACCCAAGGCATAATGCACAGCCAGGTTTTGACCCGGAGCATAGTTCCACATCAATGTGTCATTGGTGGCGTTGAGGCCATAAAAAAGGACTTGATGACTCAAGCTGTCAACATACAGGCTATCGCCGCCAGATTTCCAATACAGCATCTCATGCCCTGGCAAAGCACCCCAAGCTGTAGAGCCCGTACTGAGGTCCAAGGTGCCAACGGTTAATTTTAGGCGACTGACATCAGGGTAATCTGCTTCGAGAACAAACAGCCCCTCTTCCCTATCGGTGACCAACAAGCGATTGCTTGGCAAATAAGGGTAAGCCCCCCAAGCCCCAAAGAAACCACCACCAGACACGGGTGAGCTATCATAGTAAGCTGCCAACACGGGTAGCTCAGGGTATTCCACATCCAAGATATGGACGCCAAAGGTGTAATAAGAGGTCACCAAATGCTGACCATCCACATGTGCATTGTGAGGAATGACACCGGTTCCAACTTGTGGTCTCACTCGGAAGTACTCATTCACATTGCTCAAGTTAGATACATCAAATCCAGCAATGAAGCCATCAGCGATTTCATCCGTCGTGTACAAGGTGTTGCCATCATCACTCAACCAGCAATTGTGAGCAAAACTCCCTGGTGTGGCAAAGGTGGCAATCGTCAATGGGCTGCTTTTGTAGGTGACATCCACAACAATCACCCCACCCCAAAGGGCTGCACCCCATAGGGTGTCATTGCGGGCGTAGCCGTCATGGAAGTAGTTACCTTCATAGACACCAACAATGCTTGGATTCCATGGGTCTGTGGCCACATCAATCATGACTGCTCCCCCAGAGGTGCCAATATTTGAACCAAAGGCGTACAAAATGCCATTTTCATCGACAAAAATATTGTGGGCCTTTTGAAAGGTATCCACGATGCCTGTGACGGGGTTAGTGTAGGTTGGCTTGACAAATCGGTACCTGCTTTGCGCAAGGCTGTCCATGTCAATGATCAATAATCCATCTGGGTTGTTTGGGGTTGCATCATGAACCACATAAGCATAATGGCTCCAGGTCTTCAAATCACGCCAGACGCTTGTTGCACCAGGCACCCACAGCGCGGGTATGGCCTGCTGAAATGGTGAGAGATGAGCTACCAAGGTGCCCTTTTCATTCCCGACCAAGGCGTATTCTGCGCCACTGCTATCAGCATAGCCCCAGATGTCATTGCACTTGCCATTGCCAACTGGCACATTCCAATCAGAGGTTGGGAAATGGATCAATTTCACCAAATTCAGGCTGTCATTGCTGGGCTGAGCTTGAAGCATCAATCCTGACAACAGAAGGGTACACAGGGTAAGTAGGGGTGATTTCATATCAAAAATTCAAAGTGATTTGACCTTCCTCATCCAAATTTTTCGATTCAGGTGATTCAGTAGGGGGATCCGCTGGTTCAGCAGGCATGTCCTTTGGATCACTTGGGCTAGAAATAATTGCAGGGTTTTCCTTGATTACCAAATCTTCCACCACATCATTGCTTGTTTTTACGATGGAGATTTTTCTGACTGCCCAACCCGTCAGTTGATTGCCTGCAGCCTTCCAGCCCTTGACCGAAATGAAGTCATCCAATTGAATGGTCTGGCTATCCTTGGTCTTGCCTTTGACCTTTTTGTAATCAATCTGAATACAAACATGGTCATGGTCATCCAACAACTCAATGCGGTTGCCTGGATGCTTAGGGATCAAATGATCCCAAGCATCGCCTTTGGGCTCTAAAACAAAGCGCTTAACTATGTGGCGAGACTTGTCTGCATCAAAGTACACTAAGGTGTAAGCAGACGTAGAGAATTTTTTCAATTGGTAAGGCAGCGCATCAAAATGCGTACTGAATTCAGGGGTAATGACCCTGAAACGGCCAGATTGCTCTACTTGAATCAATCGATCTTCACCCTGGAAATCACCCAAAGCACGACCCCTTTCCTGGTCATTGAGCTTCATCACCGATTCTTCAAAGTAAACCTTCCTGGCAGCAAGGGTGCTCAAGCCTTTCGATTTGACATCAATGCGTTTGACTGCAAATTTTGTCAAGGTTTTGCCCCGGGCACTACGTCCTCTGATGGGTATATCTGCGAAATCTGCATCAAATTTGAGCTTGCGTACTGCCGATCCTGACCGCAGTGCCACCGTAACCAACTCAGCTTCACCATTCAGGTTGACGCTGAGGTGATGAATTTTGGACGACTTATTGCCTTGGGTCAAGGAGTAGGCCTTGTCACGTGTGATGCTTTTGATAGGGAAGCGCTTGATGAATGACTTGCCTCTGGCTCCATCACGGTAGATCATGTTGTAGACGGTCCGTTCATCACCTTTATGGAAAACGGCCACATGAACGATGTCTTGACCAGTGAATTTCTTGTCATCCACCTTGGTGACCATCATGGTTCCGTCAGCTAAAATGACCACCAAATCATCGATGTCTGCACAGTCCCCTATGTATTCAGCTTTTCTAAGGCCCGTCCCAACAAATCCCTCCTCTCGATTGACATAGAGTTTCATGTTGGCCATGGCAACCTGGGTCGCGACCACTGAATCGAAGCTGCGCAATTCAGTTTTTCTTGCCCGCCCTTTGCCATACTTATCTTTCAATGCCGTGAAATAGGCAATGGCATGGTCAATCAAGTGAGCTAAACTGTGTTTAATCTCCGCGATTTTCCCTTCCAATGTGGCCAATTGATCATCTGCCTTGGATGAATCAAATTTGGAAATCCGCTTGATTTTAATTTCTGTCAATCGCACGATGTCATCCTCTATCACGTCTCGCAATAAATGCGAAACATGCGGTTTGAGTCCTTCCCAAATATTTTCAAGCACGGCTTCCCAGGTCTCTGCCTCTTCCATGGCACGGTATACTTTGTGCTCAATAAAAATGCGCTCCAAACTGGCAAAATGCCATTGCTCCTGCAACTCCTTCAATTGGATTTCCAATTCCGACTTCAGCAAGGCCACTGAATGATCGGTGCTGGCTTTCAGGTAGTCCGAAACTTTGATAAAAACCGGCTTGTCCTCTTGAATCACACAAAACAAGGGTGATATTGACATTTCACAATTGGTGAATGCATAAAGCGCATCCACAGTTTGGTCTGGTGATACCGCAGGATGAAGCTGAATGACAATTTCAACCGATTCAGCTGTGTTGTCCTCCACTTTTTTCAGTTTTACCTTGCCCTTGTCATTGGCCTTGATGATAGAATCAATCAAACTGGTCGTTGTTGTTCCATAAGGGACCTCTGAAATCACCAAGGTGTTTTTATCCTGAACAGTGATTCTCGCCCTCACACGGACCTTGCCACCTCTGACACCATCCTGGTAATTGGACATATCCGCAATGCCGCCCGTTGGGAAGTCAGGCAAAATCGTAAAAGATCGGCCTTTAAGGTGCTTGACTGTGGCATCAATCAACTCATTGAAGTTGTGAGGCATGATCTTCGTTGACAAGCCAACTGCAATACCTTCAGCCCCTTGCGCAAGCAGCAAAGGAAATTTCATAGGCAAGTCGATGGGTTCCTTGTTACGGCCATCATAGCTGCCTTGCCATTGGGTAATCTTTGGATTAAAGGCTACATGCAAGGCAAACTTGCTGAGGCGGGTTTCAATGTACCTTGGTGCTGCAGCGCTGTCCCCTGTGAGAACATTACCCCAGTTTCCCTGGGTGTCAACCAATAGGTCTTTCTGTCCTAATTGCACCAAGGCATCACCAATGCTGGCATCGCCATGTGGGTGGTATTTCATGGTTTGACCGATGACATTGGCCACCTTGTGGAAGCGGCCATCATCCATTTCTCTCAAAGCATGCATCAATCGCCGTTGAACAGGCTTCAGGCCATCATTCAAGCCTGGCACTGCCCGCTCAAGAATGACATAGCTGGCATAGTCCAAGAAGTAGGTCTTAAACATGCCCCTAACCCTAGATTCCACAGGAATCGCAGGAAGCAAATCGCCCTCAGCTCCATGGTCAAGCATGGCCTCATTCAAGGATTCATCATGCATCGTCTATGTCCTTTTCAACAACCAAATTGTCAATAATGAAACTTTGCCTCTCTGGCGTGTTTTTACCCATGTAATAACTAAGAAGCTCATCGATTTGTTCCTTACCCATCATGACTGGCTCCAATCGGATATTTTGCCCAATGAAGAGCTTGAATTCACCGGGAGAAATCTCTCCCAAGCCTTTGAATCGCGTGATTTCTGGGTTGTTTTTCAAGTCATTGATGGCTGCTTGCTTTTCTTCTGAACTGTAGCAGTAGTGCGTGGTCTTTTTATTTCTGACGCGAAACAAAGGGGTCTGCAAAATGTACAAGTGCCCTTCTCTAACGAGTTCAGGGAAGAATTGCAGGAAGAACGTGATGAGCAGCAAACGTATGTGCATGCCATCGACATCCGCATCCGTGGCAATCACCACGTTGTTGTATCGCAAGTCCTCTAGCCCATCCTCAATTTGCAAAGCTGCTTGCAAAAGGTTGAATTCCTCGTTTTCATAAACCACCTTTTTGGTCAAACCATGGCAGTTCAAGGGCTTGCCCTTCAAAGAGAACACAGCCTGCGTCTGCACATCACGACTCTGCGTAATCGACCCTGAAGCTGAATCACCCTCTGTGATAAACAAGGTGGTCTCCAAACGGCGGTCACCCTTTGCATCGCTGTAATGGATCTTACAGTCCCGCAATTTCTTGTTATGTAGGTTGGACTTCTTGGCTCTATCCCTGGCCAATTTTTGGATACCAGACAAGTCTTTTCGCTCCCTCTCTGCACGCAAAATTTTCTTCAGTAGGGCATCCGCCACATTGCTGTTCCGGTGCAGATAATTGTCTAGCTCACGGCGCATGAAGTCCAAAATGAACTTGCGAACAGATGGGCCCTCTGGCCCCATGTCATTGCTGCCCAGCTTCGTCTTTGTTTGTGATTCAAACACCGGCTCCATCACCTTGATGGAAATGGCTGCGATCACACTGGATCGGATGTCTGAAACATCAAATTGCTTGTTGTAGTGATTGCGGATGGTTGCTACCAAGGCTTCACGAAAAGCGCTCTGATGCGTGCCACCTTGTGTTGTGTGCTGACCATTAACAAAGGAGTAGTACTGCTCACTTTGTGATCGTTCAGCATGGGTCAAGGCCATTTCTATGTCATAACCCTTCAGGTGGATGATGTCATGCATGACCTCTCCACTGAGGTTATTGCTCAGCAAGTCCTTGAGTCCATTTTCTGAATAAAACTTCTCCCCATTGAGCATGATGGTCAATCCAGGGTTGAGGTAGACATAATTCCACACCATCCGCTCCACATACTCCATTTGGTATTGGTAGTTGTGAAAAATATCAGCATCGGGGATGAACTGCACCAGGGTGCCCTTTCGTGAGCTGTTGTCGATCACTGACTGGTCATCCACCAAGATGCCACGCTCAAAGGTGGCTTGCTTGCTCTTCCCATCACGGATTGCCTTGACAGTGAATGTTGAAGACAGGGCATTGACTGCCTTGGTACCCACCCCATTGAGACCTACTGACTTCTTGAAGGCCTTGGAGTCGTATTTCGCGCCCGTGTTCATTTTGGAGACCACATCCACCACCTTGCCTAAAGGAATGCCACGACCGTAATCTCTAATAGACACTGAGCCTTCCTTGACACTGATGTCAATGACTTTACCTGCACCCATGACAAACTCATCAATGGAGTTGTCAATGGTTTCTTTGATAAGGATGTAGATGCCATCATCAGCCGATGAGCCATCGCCCAGTTTGCCAATGTACATACCGGGTCGCAAGCGAATATGCTCCTGCCATTCCAGGGAGCGAATATTGTCTTCAGTGTACTGTGTGGTTGACATAAGGTAGCGGTGCTAATCTAATGCAGAACACCAAGCTCACAACGGCCTTGTACGGCTTTTAATTCACGGATTTCATTGAGTTATTCACAGCTACAACTCAGCTACTTGCAAGGGCAACCCATGACCTTTTTTTACAGAATCCACTACATGTACATCCATTCGAAGCTCTTCAATCTAATTCTTTAGAAAAAGCATCTCGCAAATTCACTTTACTATGCTTGTGGTATTTTTTGGTTTCCTTCGCTTTTCGACGGATCTCTATTTGTTCTTCTTCCGGAGCATGGATCACTTCGATGCATTGAGGTGTGCAGCAAGCTTCATGCTTTATCTGGCATTCTTCGCATTGAATAAACAAAAGGTTGCAAGCTTTATTTATACAGTTTGTGTGACGCGCAGAGGGCTGGCCACACTGGTGACAATCCGAGATCACTTCTTGTGAAATCTCTTCACCAAGTCGCGCATCAAAGACAAAATTCACTCCGTGAAACTTATTGGGCAGGTTCTCCTGATCAATTTGTCTCGCATAGTCTATGATGCCACCATGAAGCTGATTCACGTCATTGAATCCGTGGTGCTTTAAATAGGCTGACGTCTTTTCACAACGAATCCCACCTGTGCAATAGAGCAAAACCTTTCTGTCTTCTTGACCTTTGAGTTTCTCTAAAACCATAGGCAATTCATCGCGAAATGTTTCAGTATCGGGCAAAATAGCTCCCTCAAAATGGCCAATCTCACTTTCATAATGGTTGCGCATGTCTACGACAACAGAGTCTTCCTTTTCGACCGCTTCATTCCATGACTTTGCGTCCAGATGCTTGCCAACATCCGTTACGTCATAGTCACCTGGCTGCAGTCCGTCTGCAACAATTTGCTTGCGAACCTTTACTTTAAGCTTCAGAAACGATTTACCCTCCGTTTTATCGGTTACAGCAATTTTAAAGGGCACATCATGAAAGAACCTATTCAAACGAATGGCCTTTTCAAAATCATTCCAGTGTTGCTGAGGGATATTCATTTGAGCATTGATTCCTTCATCAGAAACATAAATACGGCCCAAGCAGCCCCATGAAGACCATTGCTCAAACAATTCATCGCGCAATTCTTGCGGATTCTCTATGATCACATACTTATAAAACGATAGAATAATTCTATCAAAATCTTCTGTTTCAAGTTTAGCCTGAAGCTCTTCCCTACTGAGTTTGTTGACTAAATTTCGTTTCCCTGCATTTGGATCCATATGACGGCATGTTTATTACAACAAAGATAGGCTGTATTTAACCCACCCCATTTTGACCTATACAGTTAAATTAGTTGGGTAGATTAAGAAAAAATAAAATTAATTAAGACGTTTCCTGTTTTTTCTCCTTTAATAACATATTCGTAAGCCTTAGATATATCTTCTAATAAATATTCTCGGTCAATTACAGGCTTAAACTTTCCTGTTTCCAATTGATTACTAATATATGGTATTGTCTTATGCTTGTCAAAAGGTATAGGAAAGATTACTTTCTTACTTGAAATTGAAGTCAATAATGGATAAAAAATATTTTGGGAACAAGGACCTAGCTCTGAGGAAATATATACACCTTTTTCTTTTAATAATGATTTGCACTTTCCAAATGTGCTTTTACCAACTGTATCAAAGACAAAATCATATTTATCATTGCTGTCTGTAAAGTCTTCTTTGGTGTAATCAAAAATTTTGTCAGCACCTAAAGATTGTATTAGGTCGATGTTTTTAGTATTACAGGTCGATGATATTTTGACATCATATTGTCTTACAAATTGTAGTAGAGCAGAACCAATCCCACCAGTCGCACCATTTATTAGAATACTTTGTCCTGATTTGATATTTACTTTATGTATGAAAGAGTATGCGTAATGTGCTCCTTCCAAACTTGCAGCTGCTTGTTTATAGTTGATATTTTCTGGAATAGAGAAAATATTTTTAATTCCAGATGTTAAGTATTCGGCTTGAGATTCAGCACCTAGGTCATTAAAGCCAAATACCCTATCTCCGACATTAAATGACTTAACATTTTTGCCAATTGAAATGACTTCACCTGCAAAATCTGTCCCCAAAATAATTTTCCTTGGTTTAAATAACCCTAAGATAAATCTCATGATAAAAGGCTTGGCTGTTAAGTTCGCACAATCTGTTCTATTGACGGTACTAGTATGAACCCTAATCAATACTTCATCGACTTTTGGAATTGGTTTTTCAATCTGCTCAATTCGTATTTGACTTGGCGGACAATAATTTCTACGTACTGAAGCTTTCATGTTTTTTATGCCATCAGACATTGAATCGGAAATGCATCACGTCACCGTCTTTCACTAGGTACTCCCGTCCCTCAACGCGCAACTTTCCTGCGTCTTTGACAGCAGACTCCGAACCCAATTCCGCATAGTCATCGTAAGCAATGACTTCTGCACGGATGAAGCCCTTTTCAAAGTCACTGTGTATCACACCTGCAGCTTGAGGGGCAGTGAAACCTTCTTGAATGGTCCACGCACGCACCTCCTTGACACCTGCAGTGAAATAGGTCTGCAATTTGAGCAGATCGTAGGCCTCACGAATCAATCGGTTGACACCAGGCTCTGTTAAGCCCATGTCATCAAGGAACATTTGTCGCTCCTCAAAGCTGTCAAGTTGCATGATGTCAGCCTCAGTGGCTGCGGCTAAATGGATCACCCCAGCACCTTCTTCTTTCGCAATAGCAGCAATCACAGACACATATTCATTGCCTGATTTAGCTGATGCCTCATCAACATTGCAAACATAGAGTACCGGCTTGTCTGTCAACAACTCATAACCCTTAAGCCACGCTTCTTCCTCTTCATTGCGATCAAAGGAACGTGCACTTTTACCTGCATTGAGTAGGTTGAGAATAGCCTCTGCCATTCGGACCTCACGCAAAGCTTCCTTGTCACCTGTTTTGCCAATTTTTCTTGCCTTATCCAATCGCTTTTCAACGCTTTCAAGGTCCTTGAATTGCAATTCCATGTCAATGGTTTCTTTGTCGCGAAGGGGATCAATGGAGCCATCTACATGGGTGATGTTCTCATTGTCAAAGCAGCGAATCACATGCAGAATAGCATGACATTCACGGATGTTTGCTAGGAATTTATTGCCCAACCCTTCTCCCTTGCTGGCGCCTTTCACTAAACCGGCGATATCCACAATTTCCACCGTGGCAGGCAAGACCCGCTCAGGGTTGACCAAGGACTCTAGCTTTTCCAAACGGGGGTCTGGCACATTCACTGTGCCAAGGTTGGGTTCTATGGTGCAGAATGGGTAATTGGCGGCTTGTGCCTCCGCATTACTCAAGCAATTAAATAGGGTAGACTTGCCGACATTGGGCAGTCCAACGATGCCACATTTCATTGTTAGGAAATTCAAGGATGAGGCGCAAAGATAAGTTGGTTGTGTCCGTATTTTTGGTAGGAATTTGTAATCTCCTTCGCGCGCCATGAACGCATCCTTACCTGATATCGCATCCCAAGTCCGCAGAGACATCTTACGCATGGTTCACGCCGTGCAATCTGGCCACCCTGGAGGATCCATGGGCTGTGCAGAGTTCTTTGTGGCACTGTACTTCGACGTGTTGAACAAACAAGTAAAACCCTTTGCTATGGACGGCAAAGGAGAGGATCTTTTCTTTTTGAGTAACGGCCACATCAGCCCGGTTTTTTATTCAGTTCTGGCACGTTCTGGTTATTTCCCCTTGAGTGAGTTGGCAACCTTTCGAAAAATCAACAGCCGCTTGCAAGGGCACCCAACGACCCATGAAGGCTTACCCGGCATTCGTGTGGCATCTGGCAGCCTCGGCCAAGGGATGAGTGTTGCTGTGGGAGCTGCGCAAGCTAAACGCCTCAATGGTGATGATAACTTGGTTTATTGTTTGCATGGCGATGGGGAATTGCAGGAAGGTCAAATTTGGGAATCTGCCATGTATGCAGGCGCTAAATCCGTAGACAACCTCATTGCCACCATCGATGCCAACGGACAGCAAATTGATGGCAGCATCGATGATGTGCTAGCGATGGGAGATATTGCATCGAAATTCACAGCCTTTGGTTGGGATGTCATGCACATTCGTGAAGGCAATGACATGTCGGCTGTTGTTGATGGCCTCCATGCCGCTAAGGCCATGACTGGCAAAGGCAAACCCGTTTGTGTCATCATGCACACTGACATGGGACATGGCGTTGATTTCATGGCCGGCACACACAAGTGGCATGGCATCCCTCCCAGCGATGAGCAATTGGCTGATGCCTTGTCTCAATTACCTGAAACCCTTGCTGACTATCCAGCTTAAATGATGCGACGCCATCTCATAGCCATCCTTGCCATCCTGTCATCAGGACTGATGGCTCAATCTGCCTTGCCAGAACCTGAGCCAGCATTGAACCGCATCCTCTTCATCATGGATGCATCCAACTCTATGTACGGACGGTGGGAGGACTCTGGCACCAAGATGGAAGTGGCTCAACGCTTGATGGGGCGTTTGCTTGACAGTTTAGCTCAGGTAGAAGACCCACATTTTCAATTGGCCCTGAGGGTTTATGGTCACCAAAAGCCTGTACCACCACAGGATTGCGGAGACACGCGACTTGAGGTGTCTTTTGGCCACTCCAGCATCCCTCGAATCAAAAAAGTCTTGCGCCGTTTGCGGCCCATGGGCACAACCCCCATTGCCTTGTCCCTGTCTAAAGCTGCTGGAGACTTTGCTTCTGCACCCTGTCCATCTGGCAATTGCCGTGACATCGTCGTGCTCATCACTGATGGCAAAGAGGAATGCGGTGGTGACCCCTGCGAAGCGTCCAGGATTTTACAAAAGCAAGGCATCACGCTCAAACCTTTTGTGATTGGCGTTGGCCTTGACCAAAGCCTCATAGATGCCTTCGATTGTGTGGGTACATTTTTTGACGCTCGAGATGAAGGCACCTTTAAGCGTGCGTTGGGTGTTATTGTCAATCAAATCCTTGACGAAACCTCGGCGCAGGTCAACCTGATGGATGTGCATGGTCACCCGTCGGAGAGCAACATGCCCGTGGTTTTACGCAATGTGGTTACTGGCAAGGTGAGTGAAGCGTTTGTGCACACCTTGAATTACCAAAACAACCCTGACACCATCCAATTGGATCCATTGATCACTTACGAGGGGGTGGTTTACACCATTCCACCTGTAACCATTGATTCGGTCATGATCAATCCCGGGAAGCACAACCACATTGGCACGGAAGCCCATCAAGGGAATTTGACATTGAAAGTTCCCGGGCTCAAATCCATGCAAAACCCACCCCTGGCTGTCATTCGCAATCAAGGAGAAACAACCATACTAAACGTGCAGCCATTCAACAGCAGCGTGCGATACATCGCTGGCACCTACGACATTGACATCCTCACCCTGCCTCGTTACCAGGAAGAGGTGACAATTAAGGCTGGGCAAACCCAATCCCTCACCTTTCCCGCCCCTGGAAATGTCACCGTTCAAATGAAAAGCTCTGGCTATGGCTCCATTTTCCTCATCGAAGGGGGGCTATGGACATGGGTGACGCACCTACAAGACCATCTCACGCGGCAACAATTGAGCTTGCAACCGGGCAACTACAAGCTGGTATATCGCCCTAAAAGCGCCATGCAAACCAGCTACTCAATCACAAAAACCTTCACCGTGACATCCGGGTCTTCCACCCTTGTTCGCATTTAATCCCCTACCATGCACAATCACCACAATACAGGCAATAAAGACACACGATCTGGCTTTGGCATTGGCCTTCACGAACTTGGCCAAGAGAATGACCAAGTCGTTGCCCTGTGCGCAGACCTGACGGGTTCCTTGAAAATGAATGCCTTTGCTGATGACTTTCCCGATCGTTTCTTTCAGGTTGGCATCGCAGAAGCTCACATGATGAGCATGGCTGCTGGACTAACCATTGGTGGGAAAATCCCTTTCACTGGCACCTTTGCCAATTTCTCAACTGGCCGCGTTTATGATCAGATTCGTCAGTCCATTGCCTATTCAGGCAAACCTGTGAAAATTTGCGCTTCACATGCAGGCTTGACCTTGGGTGAAGACGGCGCAACACACCAAATTTTGGAAGACATTGGATTGATGAAAATGCTCCCAAGCATGACAGTCATTGTGCCTTGTGATCACAATCAAACCAAGGCTGCGACCAAGGCCATTGCTCATTTTGATGGCCCAGTCTACCTGCGATTTGGTCGACCAAAAGTGCCCAATTTCACCCCCGCAGACACCACCTTCCAGATAGGGGTTGCCGATGTATTGACAACAGGAAGCGATGTCACCATTGCCGCCTGTGGTCACTTGGTCTGGGAAGCTCTTGAGGCTGCCAATGCCCTTGAGGCTGAAGGCATTTCTGCTGAGGTCATCAATTTCTCTACCATCAAACCTTTGGATAAAAAGGCCCTGCTGGCATCGGTCGGAAAAACGGGTCGATTGGTGACCGCTGAGGAGCACCAACGCAATGGCGGTCTAGGTGACAGCCTGGCACAGCTATTAGCCTTGGAGATGCCTAGCCCTGTTGAAATGGTTGCCGTCAATGACAGTTTTGGTGAAAGCGGCACACCCGCTCAACTCATGGATAAATATGGCCTGAACACAAAAAGCATCATTGCTTCCGTGCATCGCGTCATGTCGCGTTAATTAATGGCCTGCTAACCTTGGCGAGGTTCTTGCAGCCTGACAACGCATGAGTTCAGAATCAACCATTCGTACGGCCTTTGACCGCGGTGATTTTCGTCTAGCCTTTGAGGCAATGGCAGAAGCTTATGCCAGCGATTTTTTCCGAACAGCTCTGCGTATTGTGTTGGATCATGACGCTGCCAATGACGTGGTTCAAGAGGCCAGCATCAAAATGTGGCAAAAACTCCCGTTGTTTCGAGGCGATTCCATGTTCAAAACATGGGGTTATCGCATTGTGGTGAACGAAGCATTGACACATTTAAGGAAAAACCGACGCTTTGTATCAGGTGACTTCAGCGATCTCATTGCGCCAAGCAGCCCCCTTTACAACGGTGATGACATCCTTGAGGAACTCTACCGAGCTATGGCAACCTTGCCAGATAAGCAACGCATCACCTTTCAGTTGAGGTATTTTGATGACAATGCTTATGCAGATATCGCTGCCACCTTGAATCGGTCAGAGGGAGCCTGCAAAGCCAACTACCACCATGCCGTGAATAAAATTAAAAAACATTTCAAAGAATTAAACCTCACAGGACCTTTTGCGTCTATTCTATAACAACGATGAAAACTCAACCTACAGCCCCTAACAAGGATGGCATCACCATCAGCCCCATCGATCACGATGGCTATGTTGCTGCCATGATGACTGCCATGGATCAGTCCAGGGCTCAGCATGCTGCTCCCTTGAGTTTTTGGCCCATTGTGAAATCCCTTAGCCCTTATGCCATTGCCGCTTCCCTGGTGTTGGTCGTTTCGCTCAATCGGGAGACCCCACATAGCCAAGATGAATTGATGACCGATGAAATTGCTTGGGAAGCTGTGGAATCTGGTTTCATCGATATCAACCTAGAAGATTTGACTGCATCCTTGACGCAGGATGATCTCCTTTACCTTAACAATAAATCCAATTTTTAACTTATCAATCATGAAATACCTTTTCATTGCCCTGATTGCCGTAAGTAGCCTGACATCTGTTGGGCAAAAACATGACAAGCATGACGGCAAGCATACCTCAGAAATGCACGAACGCTTGCAAACCGCGCACGTTGGTTTCATCACCAATGAGCTCTCGTTGACTGAAGCTGAAGCGCAAGCCTTCTGGCCTGTTTACAATGCCCACAAAGCAGATAAAAAGGCCCTGATGGGCACGCATGACATGAAATCCATGCACAAAAACCAGCAATCCATGGACAAGCTCTCCGAGAAAGAGGCCTTGGTACTTTTAGAAAAAATGACCGCCCACCGCTCAGCAGTGACGTCCCTTGAGCAGTCCTACCAATCAAAGTACCTGGCGGTTCTACCTGCCAACAAGGTGCTGATGCTTCATCATGCAGAAATGCAATTTAAGCAGCGCGTCATGGAACGCTTCAAGCGCGGCCATGAAGCAAGGACAAAGAAAGCCAACCATGGCAAGCGAAGCAAGGACTCAAGACATCCAGGCATGGCCAGGGAACAATAGCTATGAGCTGATACGGGGTTCTAATGCATTCCACCTAACTTTGGCGAAGACCTATGGATCTTCGCCAACTTTTTTTGCAACACATTGCGCCAACGGTTCCTGAACCATTGGCCATGGAATTCACCCATGCAAAAGGCGTCATGCTACACCGTGCAGATGGCGATTCATTGATGGATTTGATTTCTGGGATTGGCGTGGCCAATGTTGGGCACTCAAACCCTAAGGTGATACAAGCTGTACAAAATCAAGCAGCATCTTACATGCATTTGATGGTCTACGGTGAGATCATGCAGCAACCACAAGTGATGTATGCAGCAAAGCTCTGTCAATCCCTCCACGCATCCCTGAATTCTGTTTATTGGACCAACTCAGGCACAGAGGCCATCGAAGGCGCCATGAAAGTGGCAAAGAAGGTGACGGGACGAACGGGTTTCATCTCTTTTCAAGGCAGCTACCATGGGTCATCACATGGGGCCATGTCTGCCATGGGCAATGAGGACTTCAAGCGTGCCTACCGCCCCTTTCTACCTGACTACCATTGCTTTCCTCTGGGTTCTACTGAGGCCATTGAGGCCATTGGGCCTGGTACAGCAGGGGTTTTGATTGAAATCATTCAATCAGAATCTGGCTATGAAGTGGTTGACCCCGTCTACCTGAGATCCTTGCAAGCAGCCTGTCAAAAGCATGGTGCGATGCTGATTGTCGACGAAATACAAACTGGATTTGGCCGAACTGGCAACCTGTTTGCTCATCAAAGCATTGGCATACAACCAGACATCCTTTGTCTTGCTAAGGCATTAGGGGGCGGCATGCCCCTGGGTGCCTTTATCGCCCGACGAGAACACATGCTAAGTCTATCCACTGCCCCTATACTAGGTCACCTAACCACTTTTGGCGGTCACCCTGTCAGTTGTGCCGCCGGGTTGGCAGCTATGGAAATACTTGAAACCTCTGGATGGATTGATCAGATTGCATCCAAAGAGGCCTTGATTCGGTCGACACTAGTCCACAAGGGCATTGTAGCCATTCATGGCAAAGGTTTGATGTTAGGTATCGAGTTGCTGGATGAAAACCTAGCCATGGCATTGGCCGGAAGGTTGATGGAGAACGGTTACTTCCTAGATTGGTTTCTTTACAGCAGCAAGCGATTGCGCCTGAGCCCACCCCTTTGCATCACCGAAAAAGAACTCAAGCAAGCATGCCATGCGTTCTTAGCCCATCTTCAACAATTGATCGATGAAAAAACTGCCTGACAAACCAGCTAACAATGCCATCATGCAAGGGGCTTTCCTGCTCAGTTTAGCCTTCCCATTGATGTTTGGTGGCCCCGCCATGTACTTTTGGATTGGTGCCCCAGCATTGGCCGATGGTCAATGGCTCACCCCTGCCCTTTGTATCCTAGCCATGGCATCTGGCGTTGTAATTGCCTTCAGTGGAATCAAGACCATTCTCCGTGGAATTTTTGAAGACTGAAAGTGACTTGACTGCATAAAATAAGCCGCCCTGAAAAGGCGGCTTATTTGTTTCATGCAATGATTGGGATCAAGCTTCCCCTGTGGGGCCACCAAACCCAATGGGAATGGACTGCTGCTCCAATTCGGTCACGGTGCCATGACTGGCCTCATAACGCTTGATGTTGTCATTGAGCGCACCCAACAAGCGCTTCGCATGCTGTGGTGATATAATGATTCTGGATTTTACCTGTGCTTTTGGCACACCTGGCATCATCTGAATGAAATCAATCACAAATTCAGAAGGGGAATGGTTGATGACAGCTAGGTTGCTATAAACACCGTCCGCCTTCTCGGGCGTTAATTCAATTTGAATCTCCTGGTCTTGTTTTTTTTCTGACATCAGTCCTTGGTTTCAGTTATGGTATCAGAAACAACCTCAGGAGCAACCTCGGCAACAACCTCAGTAACAACCTC
>DFSH01000036.1:16879-23141 GCA_002378565.1 Flavobacteriales bacterium UBA3442
CAACCTCAGAAATGACCTCAGCTGTCTCAATATCTACAGAGCGCGTTGCCAACATGGCTTCATACTCATCAACATTGCCAACGACTGCATCGTAGTAGTGCTCAAGTCCTGTGCCCGCAGGGATGCGGTGACCAACAATAACATTTTCTTTCAATCCTCTCAAGGTGTCGCGCTTGCCTGAAATAGACGCCTCATTGAGCACCTTAGTCGTTTCCTGGAAGGATGCGGCCGATACCCATGATTTGGTCTGCAAGGAAGCCCTTGTGATACCCTGAAGAATCAACTTCGCTGTGGCAGGGTTTGCATCACGTGCCTCAACCAATGCCTTATCATTGCGCTTAAGCAAAGAGTTCTCATCGCGCAATTGACGTGCGCCAATGATTTGTCCTGCAGTCAACTCCTCGCTGTCACCCGCATCAATAACCACCTTTTTGTCAAAGATGTCATCATTGGCCAACATGAAGTCCTGAACATGCGTAAGGTGTCCTTCCAAAAGCTTGGTGTCACCTGCATCAACCACATTGACTTTGCGCATCATTTGACGTACAATCACTTCAAAGTGCTTGTCATTGATTTTCACACCCTGAAGACGGTATACATCCTGAATTTCATTCACGAGGTACTCCTGAACAGCTGTTGGGCCTTTGATCGCTAGGATATCTGATGGTGTAATGGCACCTTCACTCAATGGTGTACCGGCACGTACAAAGTCATTTTCCTGAACCAAAATCTGCTTGGATAGTTTGATCAAATACTTGCGCTGATCGCCCGTGCGGCTTTCAATGATGATCTCACGATTACCTCGCTTGATCTTGCCGTAAGACACAGTGCCATCCGTGGTAGCTACAACAGCTGGATTGGATGGGTTACGTGCTTCAAGCAATTCCGTGACACGGGGTAAACCGCCCGTGATATCACCCGCCTTAGAGCTTTTGCGTGGAATCTTAACAAGAATTTTACCTGTTTTGATGGTCTCTGTATCATCAACCATGATATGCGCACCAACAGGCAAAGTGTATTGCTTGATTTCCTTGCCCTTTTTGTCCAAAATCTGTACCATTGGTACAAGTTTCTTGTTGCGGCTATCTACGATGACCTTGTCTTGGAAACCGGTTTGCTCATCGATCTCAACTTTGTAGGTGACACCTTGAACCACATCAGCGAACCCAATGGAACCAGCGTATTCGGAGATGATGACAGCATTGTAAGGATCCCATGTACAAAGAATCTCGGCTTTCTTCACCTTGTCGCCATCCTTGACAAGCAATGTTGAGCCATAAGGCACATTACCTGACATGACAACAACACCAGACTTGGCATCAATCACACGCAGTTCACCTGTGCGGCCAATCACGATGGTTGACTTTTTGCCTTCAGAGTCCTCACCGATCACCGTTCGAACATCCTCCAATTCAATTTTACCTTCGAATTTTGCGGAAATATTGCTGACCTCAGAAATGTTGCCTGCTGTTCCACCAACGTGGAACGTACGCAAGGTCAACTGGGTACCCGGCTCACCAATGGACTGCGCTGCAACCACACCAACGGACTCACCACGTTGAACCATTTTTGCTGATGCCAAGTTGCGGCCATAGCATTTGGAGCAAATACCCCGCTTGGTCTCACATGTCAATGGAGAACGCACCTCAACCGTCTCAATGGGTGATGTATCCAAAGTAAGAGCCATGTCATCGCTGATCAATTCACCTGCTTCAACATAAACATCTCCAGAAATTGGGTCAATGATGTCATGCAAACTGATACGGCCTGCAATACGGGCACTCATTTTCTCATAGACTTCATCGTTCTTGATCAAATCAGAGATTTCTAAACCACGCAGGGTTTCACAATCCACTTCATTGACGATGACATCTTGTGCGACATCATGCAAACGACGGGTTAGGTAACCTGCATCAGCCGTCTTCAAGGCTGTATCTGCAAGACCCTTACGCGCACCGTGGGTTGAAATGAAGTACTCCAAGATGGAAAGACCCTCCTTAAAGTTTGATATAATCGGGTTTTCAATAATTGCCCCGCCGCTTGAAGCAGACTTCTTAGGCTTGGCCATCAAACCACGCATACCAGAGAGCTGACGAATCTGCTCCTTGGAACCACGTGCACCAGAATCCAACATCATGTAGATGGGGTTAAATCCTTGGCGATCGTTGGTCAAATCCTTCATGGCTGCCATGGTCAAACGCGCATTGGCATTGGTCCATACATCAATGACTTGATTGTAACGCTCATTGTTGGTGATCAGACCCATGTTGTAGTTCATGAGAATGGATTCAACCTCAACATTGGCCTTTTGAACCAATGACTCCTTCAACTCAGGGACGTTGATGTCACCTAATGAGAAGGATAAACCACCTTTGAATGCCTGGCTGTAACCCAAGTCCTTGATCTCGTCAAGGAATTGTGCGGTGCGAGGTACATCAGTCTTGGTAAGGATGTGCGCAATGATTTCACGCAAGGCCTTCTTCGTCAACACTTCATTGATGAAGCCAATTTCTTCAGGCACATATTGATTGAACAATACACGACCCACAGATGTCTCAATGATTTTGTTGACCAATTGGTCATTCTCCATCACTGCAGCACGCACTTTGATGTAGGCATTGAGCTCAATAACCCCTTCATTCAAGGCAATATTCACCTCTTCAGCAGAGTAAAACATCATCCCTTCTCCCTTGATGGGGTCATTGGGTAAATTTCGCTTGGCCTTGGTCATGTAATAGAGGCCCAACACCATATCCTGTGAAGGAACAGTGATCGGAGATCCATTGGCTGGGTTCAAAATGTTGTGTGAACCAAGCATCAAAACCTGGGCTTCCAAAATTGCTGCAGGGCCTAATGGCAAGTGAACAGCCATTTGGTCACCATCAAAGTCAGCGTTGAATGCTGTACAAGCAAGCGGGTGCAATTGGATGGCTTTGCCTTCAATCATTTTTGGCTGGAAAGCCTGAATACCTAAACGGTGCAATGTTGGTGCACGGTTAAGTAAGACAGGGTGACCCTTCATGACATTCTCAAGGATGTCCCATACCACAGCTTCACGGCTGTCTATGATCTTCTTTGCAGACTTGACCGTCTTCACAATACCTCTTTCAATGAGCTTGCGAACGACAAATGGCTTGTACAATTCAGCGGCCATATCCTTTGGTAAACCACATTCATGGAGCTTGAGGCTTGGACCAACAACAATAACTGAACGTGCAGAATAATCCACACGCTTACCCAGCAAGTTTTGACGGAAACGACCTTGCTTGCCCTTGAGAGAGTCAGACAGGGATTTTAAGGGGCGGTTGCCCTCAGTTTTAACAGCTGAGCTCTTACGCGTGTTGTCATAAAGGCTGTCAACAGACTCCTGCAACATGCGTTTCTCATTGCGCAAAATCACTTCAGGTGCCTTGATCTCCAACAAGCGCTTCAAGCGATTGTTGCGAATGATGACACGGCGGTAAAGGTCATTGAGGTCAGATGTTGCAAAGCGACCACCATCCAATGGCACCAATGGGCGCAATTCAGGTGGAATCACAGGAACAACCTTAACAATCATCCACTCAGGGCGATTCTCAATGCGGGTGTTGGATTCACGCAGTGACTCAACAACATTCAAGCGCTTCAAGGCTTCTGCCTTTCGCTGCTGTGACGTCTCATTGTTGGCCTTGTTGCGTAATTGGTAGGACAGGCTGTCCAAGTCCAGGCGTTGGAGCAACATCAACAGAGCTTCAGCGCCCATTTTAGCAATGAACTTATTGGGATCTGAATCTTCCAAGTAATGGTTCTCCTGGCTGTTTGGCAAACCATCCAAGGTGTCCAAATACTCCTCTTCTGTCAAGAAATGCATGTGCTCATAAGCATTGCCTTCAGCATCCTTAGCTAAACCATTTTGAATGACCACATAGCGCTCATAGTAAATGATCATGTCCAACTTCTTGGTTGGCACACCAAGGAGGTAACCAATCTTATTGGGCAATGAACGGAAATACCAGATGTGAGCTACAGGCACCACCAAATTGATGTGACCAATGCGCTCACGGCGAACATTCTTCTCAGTAACCTCAACACCACAACGGTCACAAACAATGCCCTTGTAGCGAATGCGTTTGTACTTGCCACAAGCACATTCGAAATCCTTCATGGGACCGAAAATGCGCTCACAGAACAAGCCATCACGCTCAGGCTTGTGCGTCCGGTAGTTAATGGTTTCAGGTTTAAGCACCTCGCCACGTGACTTCTCCAAAAAGGTTTCTGGAGCCGTCAGGCTGATGGTGATAGCGTTGAAGCTTCCTGTGGGTTGGTATTCGTGCTTTCTCATGTGAAAATACTTTATGTTCGCTTTAACAGGTAATTAATCCAAGGTAACTTTGAGTCCAAGACCCTGCAACTCATGCAAGAGGACATTGAAAGACTCCGGAATACCGGGATCTGGCATGCGGTCTCCCTTGACAATCGCTTCATAAGTCTTTGCACGTCCAATCACATCATCCGACTTGACAGTCAAGATTTCGCGAAGGATGTTTGACGCACCAAATGCTTCAAGAGCCCATACTTCCATCTCACCAAATCGCTGGCCACCAAACTGTGCTTTACCGCCAAGTGGTTGCTGTGTAATTAGTGAATATGGTCCGATGGAACGAGCGTGCATCTTGTCATCAACCATGTGACCCAATTTGAGCATGTAGATGATACCAACAGTCGCTTTTTGGTCAAATGCTTCACCTGTACCTCCATCGAAGAGTTGGATGTGGCCAAATTCTGGCAAGCCAGCTTCATTGGTGTATTCAGTGATTTGATCCAATGTTGCACCATCAAAAATCGGCGTAGAGAACTTCTTGTCCAATTTCTGACCTGCCCAACCAAGAACGGTTTCATAAATCTGACCAATGTTCATCCGTGACGGTACACCCAAGGGGTTCAGTACAATGTCAACTGGCGTGCCGTCTTCCAAGAATGGCATGTCCTCCTCGCGAACAATTTTCGCAACGATGCCCTTGTTACCGTGACGACCAGCCATCTTATCTCCCACCTTCAGCTTGCGCTTCTTAGCGATCAACACTTTAGCCATCTTCACAACACCTGCAGGCAATTCATCACCAACAGAAATGGTGAACTTCTCCCTGCGATTGATACCTGTTAAGTCACTGACTTTGATCTTGTAGTTGTGCAACAGCCTGTCAACCAAGGCATTCTTGTCCTTCATTGTTGTCCATTTACCACCAGACATGTGAGTGAAGTCTTCAATGGTATTCAACAAACGCAGGGTGTATTTGCTACCCTTAGGAATGATTTCCTCATTGAGGTCGTTGTAAACCCCCTGACATACGTTGCCTGAAATGATTTTTGCCAACTTCTCAATGAAACGTGAACGAACATCTGACAATTCAGCTTGGAACTTTGTCTCCAGAACAACCAAATCCTCTTTGTCTTGCAATCGTTGACGCTTATCCTTCACCGATCGGCTAAAGAGTTTCTTGTCAATAACTACACCACGCAATGAGGGTGAACATTTCAAGGATGCATCCTTGACGTCTCCCGCTTTATCGCCAAATATGGCGCGAAGCAATTTCTCCTCTGGCGATGGATCACTCTCACCCTTGGGTGTGATCTTTCCAATCAGAATATCACCTGCAGAAATCTCTGCTCCAATGCGAATCATGCCATTCTCATCCAAATCCTTGGTGGCCTCTTCAGAGACATTGGGGATATCTGCTGTCAATTCCTCCATGCCCAATTTGGTGTCGCGCACATCCATGCTGTACTCATCAATGTGAATGGATGTAAAGATGTCCTCTTTAACAACCTTTTCGCTGATTACGATGGCATCCTCAAAGTTGTAACCTTTCCATGGCATGAATGATACCAATAGGTTACGTCCTAAAGCAAGTTCACCATTTTCTGTGGCGTAACCCTGACAAAGCACTTGGTTCTTCTTAACGCGATCGCCCTTTCTTACAATAGGGTTCAATGTGATACTGCTGCCCTGGTTAGTCTTCAAGAACTTAGTCAATCGGTAAGAGATTGTCGATGATTCAAAGCTCACTAGATCCTCGTCTTCTGTTCGATCGTACACAATGGTGATCTTCTGTGCATCAACATAATCTACAGTACCGGCGCCTTCAGCGTTGATCAATACCCTTGAATCCTTTGCAACCTGCTGCTCAAGGCCTGTTCCGACGATGGGTGCTTGTGGGCGCATCAATGGCACGGCCTGACGCATCATGTTAGATCCCATCAATGCACGGTTGGCATCATCATG
>DFSH01000036.1:23398-87928 GCA_002378565.1 Flavobacteriales bacterium UBA3442
TCATCATGCTCCAAGAATGGAATCAATGAGGCTGAAATTGAGGCAATTTGGTTGGGTGCAACGTCCATTAAATCCACTTGCTTTGGCTCTACCACAGGGTAATCTGCCACGTCACGTGATTTAATTTTCTCATTGGTGAAGTTACCTGCATTGTCCAAAGGTGCATTAGCCTGTGCAATGATGTTCTCTTCCTCTTCCTCAGCACTCAGATAGATTGGATCACTGTTCAACTGAACAACGCCATCTTCTACCTTTCTGTAAGGGGTTTCAATGAATCCCATCGAGTTAACTTTCGCATAAACACATAGGGAAGAAATCAAACCAATGTTTGGACCCTCAGGTGTTTCAATGGGGCAAAGTCGGCCATAGTGCGTGTAGTGAACGTCACGAACCTCAAATCCTGCGCGCTCACGACTCAAACCACCAGGCCCTAGTGCAGACAGGCGACGCTTGTGCGTGACCTCTGACAAAGGGTTGGTTTGGTCCATGAACTGGCTCAATTGGTTGGTACCAAAGAACGAGTTGATGACGGAACTCAATGTCTTTGCATTGATCAAGTCAACGGGTGTGAAAACCTCATTGTCACGAACATTCATGCGCTCACGAATGGTACGCGCCATGCGAGAAAGACCCACACCAAACTGGTTAGACATTTGCTCACCAACGGTGCGAACACGGCGATTGCTCAAGTGATCGATGTCATCAATTTCTGTCTTCGCATTGATCAATTCGATCAAGTACTTGATAATGGAAATGATGTCCTGCTTGGTTAAAACCTGCTTCTCATTGTCAATTTTCAATCCCAACTTCTTGTTCAAGCGGTATCGACCTACCTCACCGAGGCTGTAACGCTGCTCTGAGAAGAACAATTTGTCAATGATACCACGAGCTGTATCAACATCTGGCGGCTCAGCATTTCGCAATTGGCGATAGATGTGCTCTACTGCTTCAACTTCTGAGTTGGTTGGATCCTTTTGCAAGGTGTTATAGATGATGGCATAATCTGCCTCATCCACATCAACTTTATGCAACAGGATGGTTGCAACACCTGCATCAGTAATCAAAGGCAAATGGTCCTTTTCAATGATGGTGTCGCGATCAAGGATGACCTCATTGCGCTCAACAGATACCACTTCACCGGTGTCCTCATCAACAAAATCCTCAACCCATGACTTCAATACCCTTGCAGCCAACTTGCGACCAACTGATCGCTTCAATGCGGCTTTAGAAATCTTCATCTCATCAGCAAGGTCAAAAATCTCTAGGATGTCCTTATCACGCTCAAATCCAATGGCGCGGAAGAGTGTGGTGACAGGTAATTTCTTTTTCCGATCGATGTAAGCATACATGACGGAGTTGATATCTGTCGCGAATTCAATCCAAGATCCTTTGAAAGGAATGACTCGTGCAGAGTAAAGCTTGGTGCCATTGGCATGGAAGCTCTGGCCAAAGAATACACCAGGTGAGCGGTGCAACTGTGAAACGATAACCCGTTCAGCGCCATTGATGATGAAGGTGCCTCTTGGTGACATGTAGGGGATGGTTCCCAAATAAACGTCTTGTACAACCGTCTCGAAATCCTCGTGCTCGGGGTCGGTACAATAGAGTTTAAGGCGTGCTTTCAAGGGCACACTGTAGGTCAATCCACGCTCAAGGCATTCTTGCTCAGAATAGCGTGCGGGATCAACAAAGTAATCGATGAATTCAAGCACAAATTGATTGCGAGAATCCGTGATAGGAAAGTTATCATTGAAGGTGTGAAAGAGTCCCTCATCTTCACGGTCTTCAGACTTGGTGTCAATTTGAAAGAAGTCTTGGAACGACTTGATTTGAATTTCCAGGAAGTCTGGAGTGTCAGCCTGCGCAAAGGTTGAGGAGAAGTTGATACGCGGTTGAGATAGTGCCATAACGAGGATCTTGAATTAGTTCAATGAGATGTTGCGAGAAACGCAAAAAAGGTCTAGGCCTGGGGACATGCCCCAGGACCTAAACCTGATAGGTAAGTAAAGCTTACTTAAGCTCAACTTCAGCACCAGCTTCTTCAAGAGATTTCTTGAGAGCTTCTGCCTCGTCTTTGGACACGCCTTCTTTGATGGCGGCTGGAGCTGCGTCAACTTTTCCTTTGGCTTCTTTGAGGCCAAGACCAGTCAGTTCCTTAACGATCTTAACGACCGCCAATTTGGAACCACCAGCAGCGGTTAGAATAACGTCAAACTCTGTCTGCTCTTCAGATGCGGCGGCGCTGTCCCCGGTGGGTCCAGCAACAGCAACAGCTGCAGCAGCAGGCTCAATGCCGTATTCATCTTTGAGGTAAGTAGCGAGTTCTTGGACTTCTTTTACGGTCATGTTGACCAAAGAATCTCCTAGGGATTTAATATCTGCCATGGTTTTGTGATTTATGATGGATTAATTAATTGAATATGCACAAGTGGAAGCTGAGTGCGTAAAAGTTAGGACTTCCTTTCTTCCAAGGTCTTCAAAAGACCAGAAAGGGTTTGACCAGATCCTGTCAGTCCAGACATGACCGACTGCAACGGGCTCTGCAAGAGCACGAGGATATCGCCGATCAGTTCTTCTTTGGACTTGAGGTTGCTCAAAGCCTCGAGTTGGTCATCTCCTACGTAGATGGCCTCCTCGACAAAGGCACCCTTAAGAATTGGCTTCTTACTTTTCTTGCGAAATGCCTTGATGAGCTTAGCGGGTGCATTACCAGCTTCAGCGATCATCAGGCTTGAGTTGCCTTTCAGGGTATCGTATAGCCCTTCAAATTCCTTTGAAGAGTTTTCCATTGCTTTGCGAAGTAGGGTGTTTTTCACAACCTGTAACTTCACCTCTGATTTGGCTGCTTGGCGACGCAAATTGCTTGTTGTGTCAGCATCCAATCCTTCGATGTCTGCAATGTAGATGGTTTTGGTGTTTTCAAGTAACTCTGTGAGTTGCTTGATCGTAACCGTTTTTTCTTGACGTGTCATGATGTCTTGCTTAAGCGTTTTTGAATTCAACGGACAAACCAGGACCCATGGTTGGACCCATGGTCAGGCTCTTGATGTAAGCACCTTTAGCTGATGTTGGCTTCAAGCGAATGATGGTATTGATCAATTCAGCAGCGTTTTCCTTGATTTGCTCTTGCGAGAAAGAAACCTTAGCTACCGATGCGTGGATAATGCCATAACGATCAACCTTGAAGTCAATCTTACCAGCCTTCACTTCACGAACAGCCTTAGCGACGTCCATGGTAACGGTTCCAGACTTGGGGTTTGGCATCAGGCCGCGAGGGCCTAAAACGCGACCCAACGGACCCAGCTTACCCATTGCGGCAGGTACTGTGATGATGACATCGATGTCCGTCCAACCACCTTTGATCTTCTCAACGTACTCGTCAAGACCAACGTAGTCAGCACCAGCCTCTTTTGCTTCAGCCTCCTTGTCAGCAGGAACCAAGGCGAGAACTTTGATGTCCTTACCTGTGCCATGAGGAAGACTCACTGTGCCACGAACCATCTGGTTGGCTTTGCGAGGATCCACACCCAAACGGATAGCTAGATCAACTGAACCGTCGAATTTACTTGTGCTGACTTCCTTCACGAGTGAAGAAGCCTCATCGAGTGAGTACACCTTACCAGGTTCAACCTTAGCGAGGGCAGCTTTTTGATTTTTTGTCATTGCCATGATGCGATATATTATACGGTTTCAGGACGTTTGCCAGAAATGGTGATGCCCATACTGCGGGCAGTACCGGCTACCATATTCATGGCTGATCCAACAGTGAAACAATTGAGGTCAATCATCTTGCCTTCAGCGATGGTCTGAACTTGCGTCCAATTCACCTTACCGACCTTTTCAATGTGCGGTACGCCTGAGCCACTCTTCAATTTTGCCGCTTCCAGCAATTGAACAGCCACAGGGGGTTGCTTGATGATGAAGTCAAATGACTTGTCAGCGTAGACAGTGATGACTACAGGGAGAAGTTTGCCCGCTTTGTCTTGCGTACGAGCATTGAATTGTTTGCAAAATTCCATGATGTTCACGCCCTTTGCACCCAAGGCAGGACCTACAGGTGGCGCAGGGTTCGCGGCTCCACCACGGACTTGCAATTTCAATAAGGCAGATATTTCTTTTGCCATGATCAGTTATTCAGTTGTTATTTAATTCAGTTAACATCAGCATGCTGGAAGCGCAGCTTTTGTTGGTTTGAGTTCGTATCAATTATCCGTCTTTCTCGACTTGCATGAAGCTGAGTTCAAGAGGTGTGCGTCGGCCAAAAATCTTCACAGTGACTTCCAGCTTACGCTTATCCTCCAGTATTTTTTCAATGTTGCCGCTGAAATCACGGAAAGGACCATCAATGACCTTGACCGTTTCTCCAACAACAAATGGGATGGCAACCTGTTCAGAGGTTTCAGCCAGTTCGTCAACCCGTCCTAACATGCGATTAACTTCAGTAAGTCGCAATGGGACAGGCACTCCGCCTTTGGTCTCACCCAAGAAACCAATGACATTGTTTACTTTTTTGATCAAGTGAAGCAATTCACCAGTCAACGTGGCTTCAACCATGATGTAGCCTGGAAAGAAGTTGCGCTCTTTAAGCACTTTCTTGCCATCACGAATCTGGTACACCTTTTCCGTTGGAATCAAAATTTGTCCCAAGAGATCATCCATGCTGAGATGTTTAACCTCAGCTTCAATGAAATTTTTGATCTTGTTCTCCTGACCGCTGATGGCGCGGAGCACATACCATTTCATACCTTCTTGACTAGCCATCTTATGCGAATAATCTATAAATGACATCAAGCACTGTTGTGATGCCCTTGTCCATGACAAAGACCAACATAGCAAAAATGATGGATCCAATGATGACCACAATGGTGCTCTTTTGTAAAGCCGGCCATGATGGCCAAGTGGTTCTTAGCACAAATTCCTCGTAAGAGGCTTTTAAATAAGATTTAATTCGTTGCATCATTGTTTTTAATTCTTAACCGTTTTTGCACGGGTGGAGAGATTCGAACTCCCATCAACGGTTTTGGAGACCGCTATTCTACCCTTGAACTACACCCGTAGACGTGAAAAGGCGTCCCGGGAAACCGGGACACCTTTCACCTTCTTCTTGTGGTAGTTAGTCAAGTACTTTGGTGATCTGACCAGCACCAACCGTACGGCCACCTTCGCGAATCGCAAAGCGTAGACCTACGTTCATTGCCACAGGGGAAATGAGCTCAACAGTGATAGTGAGGTTGTCACCAGGCATAACCATCTCAACGCCGTCTGGTAAGAAAATCTCACCTGTGACGTCTGTGGTGCGCAAATAGAACTGAGGACGGTACTTGCTATGGAAAGGTGTGTGACGACCACCCTCTTCCTTTTTCAAGATGTAAACCTCAGCAGTGAACTTGCTGTGTGGAACTTGGCTACCTGACTTGCAGATAACCATGCCGCGATGGATATCAGTCTTCTCAATGCCACGCAACAATAGACCAACATTGTCACCAGCTTCGCCAGTGTCAAGGATCTTGCGGAACATCTCTACACCAGTGATGGTAGATGTCAATTTCTCATCACCGAAACCGATGATGTCAACTGCATCGCCAGTGTTACCAACACCTGTCTCAATACGACCTGTTGCAACGGTGCCACGACCAGTGATTGTGAATACGTCCTCAATAGGCATCAAGAACGGCTTCGCGCGATCGCGAACAGGCTCCTCAATATAGCTATCACAAGCTTCCATCAATTCCTTGATGGCACCAACCCACTTATCATCACCGTTCAAACCACCGAGGGCAGAACCTTGGATAATTGGTGCGTTGTCACCGTCGTATTGGTAGAAAGAAAGCAATTCGCGGATCTCCATCTCAACGAGCTCAAGAAGCTCCTCGTCGTCGACCAGGTCAACTTTGTTCATGAAGACAACCATGCGAGGAATACCAACCTGGCGTCCCAACAAGATGTGCTCACGAGTTTGTGGCATAGGGCCATCAGTTGCAGCAACAACCAAGATCGCTCCGTCCATCTGTGCCGCACCCGTAACCATGTTCTTCACATAGTCAGCGTGACCAGGACAGTCAACGTGTGCGTAGTGACGATTAGGGGTCTCATACTCAACGTGAGCAGTATTGATCGTGATGCCACGCTCCTTTTCTTCAGGTGCAGAATCGATGGACTCAAAGTCCATTGCTGTCGCAGTCCCTGAATTAGCAAGCACGAGAGTGATTGCTGCAGTGAGTGTGGTTTTACCATGGTCAACGTGACCGATGGTACCGATATTAAGGTGCGGTTTGTTCCGCACGAATGTCTCTTTTGCCATTGTAAATAAGTGTTAATAATAGAGAGAAAATTGAACCAAATAAGGTACGTTAAATGTTGTTGTTGAGCCAATGACGGGAATTGAACCCGTGACCTCTTCCTTACCAAGGAAACGCTCTACCTCTGAGCTACATCGGCTGGTATGGAGCGGAAGACGGGATTCGAACCCGCGACCCTCAGCTTGGAAGGCTGATGCTCTACCAGCTGAGCTACTTCCGCTGAATGTTGTGGGAGTGGATGGACTCGAACCATCGATGCCCGAAGGCGACAGAGTTACAGTCTGGTGCAATAGCCACTATGCGACACTCCCGAGTGCTGCGACATGAAGTATTTCAACGAACAACGCAGACCCGGATGACATAGAGCCAGCAGAGGGACTCGAACCCCCGACCTACTGATTACAAGTCAGTAGCTCTACCAACTGAGCTATGCTGGCTGGTTAAGCTTGTCGACGATCCGCGCAGTGCGATGAAAAGAACGTTGCTGCAAAGCAGCGATTCCCGATTTTTCAAACGGACTGCAAATGTAGATAATGTTAGGCGTTCTACAATGCCCTTCTAAACAATTTAAATTTACCCTGCTTTCTCTTTGACTTCCTCATGATGCGACGAGCGGAAGCGGTGGCCATGCGCATGGATTTTTCAAAGGAATTGGACTCTTTGACCACCATGATATCTTCACCTGGGACGTGAACCTTCAATTCAACGATTTTGTTGTTTCGACTTTTATTGTTGTCCAGTCGCAAGTATACCGTACTGCTTTCAGCCTGATCACTGACTCGGCTCAGGCGGGCAATGCGTTTATTGATGTAGGTAAGTAGCTTTTCACTGGCCTTGAAATGAATGGATTGGACATTGGTCTTCATGCTGTCAGATTTAAGCATCCTTGCGGCCTCGCGGATGCGATTGTTCATAAACGCGCTTCAGCTGCTCAATAGACGCATGGGTGTATATCTGCGTGGCCGATAGATTGCTATGCCCTAAGAGCTCCCGAATCACCGACAAATCGGCACCCATGTCCAACAAATGCGTCGCGAATGTGTGACGCAGTATATGTGGACTTTGTGTCTCGATGCTGCTAGCACCTTTAAGGTAACCATTAATCAAACCATAGACAAATCGCTCGCCCATTTTTTTCCCTTGGCGGTCCGTGAACAACCAAGACTTATTTTCTGGCCATGCCGCGCAATACGCATGGTATGATGCCAGCCACACCGGAAGCAAGGGTAAGAGGCGTTCTTTGTTCCGCTTGCCAAGTATTCGAACTGTTTTTGATTCAACATCAATTGCTAAATGCCGCAAATTGATGAGTTCCATGCGCCGCAAGCCTAAGGTATACAAGGTTAGCATCATGAATCGGTCACGCAAACCAATGCGGTTATCAGCGTACTGCGAATCACCCAACAACGCATCAACCTCATCAAGGGTTAATGCTCTGACTAATCGTTGCTTTTGCTTCAAAGCCATGATGCCGTCTGACATGGGGTTACTTTTCCCTGAGACTTGCTTATAGAAACGGCCGAATGTCCTGAGAGATGATATCTTGCGATTGACACTCCTTGGATCCAAACCTTGATTTGAGAGGTAAATAACCCATCGCCTGACATGGGCCTTTTCAACCAAGGATAAGTCCAGCTCGTCACCTTGTTCGCAGGCAAGAAAATCTAACCACTGCGTCAAGTCCGCTTTGTACGCTTTCACGGTGGCGGTGGATAGTCGTCTTTCCAGGCTTAGGTAGTCAATGAAGGGTTGTAACATCGTTGCTTATAATCAAAACGCCCCGGGAAGATAATCCCCAGGGCGTCAATTTTGTGTCGAGAGACAGGATATTATTCCTGTTCAGCGCGGCGAAAACCTTCAACGTAGACTGCCTTCATGTTCTGCTTACGCTTCACAACAGACGGCTTATTGAATTGTTGACGGCCACGCAGTGCGCGCATTTTACCTGTACGGTCAAACTTGCGTTTGAATCGCTTCAACGGGCGATCAATGCCCTCTCCTTCTTTTATCTTAATAATCAACATAGCGTATATATCTTCTCTCTTTGGGACGGCAAATGTACATCAGAAAGCATCATTTGAATCTTCAGATTGATTTTTTCATTCCAAGCTGAAATAGCGAGGCCATTGCAGCTGTTGTATCGAGTCTGCCACCGCCAATGCCCAAACCTCATCCCAAGCCATCAAAGGCCTCACCCTGCTTCGGTATCGATGTATTGCTGTGGCACAATCCCAGCCAATGAGCGGATGTCTTCCCATGAACTCCTTGGTCATCTCATTGAAAGAAAAACAGGGAATGGGTTGGAACTCCCAACGAACACCTTGATCATAGCCTGGTGGCAACACTGAGGAATCCAAGCCACCCCAACGATCTTTGATCACCAATAGGCGTTCAGCCTTCCAGTCAGGCCAGCCCGCTTGATTGACCAGCCAATGAGGCTGCACACTGTCAGCCATGACATGCTTCCTTTCGAAAACCCTGCTTGCTTGACGCCGACTTTGCCATGCAGTCACAGCTGGCTTTAAGTAAGCTGGCCTTTGCTTTACAACCAAGCTGCTATCAATGGCCCAATGCTCCCATGGCTGAACCATCTCGCCTTGGCTGCTTGCATAGCGAGCAAGAAAAAGGGCGGAAAAAATTCCCGCCCAGATCCATTGAATGTATTGTCTATTCCGTCTAATCATTCCTGATCATTGTCAGAATAGGAGTCTGGTTCTTGTCGATCTGGTGCAGTGAGCACGCGGTAGAAAAAGTAAATAGTCACTACAGTTACAGTGGCTTGGGTGATTAACATCATCCAAAATGCAGAATTTGTCATGATTTATTGGGGTTTCTAAGGATGGTGGCATAGTAAACCATGCCCATGATAAAGATAAAGAGACCTAGCAGTAGCAGTCGGGATAAATGCTTGTAGAATATAGGGTTCACAAAAGATCCATTCGCAATGTCATCTCCAGCCTTCACAACTTGGCCATTGCCAACAATAACCTCATCTCCACGTTCAAAATCGTAACTGGCTAAAGCATTCTCTGCTCCCTCGCCATGAATCAAGACCTTGGTGAGGCTCTCCATTTCAATGATTTCAACCACACCAGAGACTTCAGCCTCAAAGTGGTCAGCAATAGCTGTGCGATTGTGCACTACATCAACATTCATCATCTTGCCAATGATGCTGCCACTATCGAATTCCCAACCATTGTTCCAAGCACCTTGCCAATCATTGTTCACGGGCTTGATAAGGCTCATGACGAAAACGACCAATAAAATGGTTGGGGTGACGTACTTCAATATAGGCTTGTAGATCCTGGGCAAAGCCAGATCTGAACCTTTTTTGATTTCAGCCCAACCTTTATCAATGCCAAAGACCCAACCAAACAATATGGCCTCCGCTAGGCCAAAGACCACCAAACTGACAGTGCCCGCCCAATAATCGTATTCATCAAAGACCCCCTCTTGGAAGAAGATCACCGTTGGCAAACCCATCACCAAGGTCACAAGACCAAAGGTCAAGGCTGATTTTTTAACGCTGTAACCAAACTCATCTTGCATGAAGCCCATCCAGGGGGTGCCCATGGCTAACGAACTGGTAATGCCAGCAAAGAACAGTAGACCAAACCACATCATTCCAGAGATGGAGCCCAGCAAGGTTCCCCACTTATTGAAGAGGTATGGCATGGTTTCAAAGGCCATGGAGAATCCTGCATTTTCGCGAACCCAATCCAAGCCAAGGTAGCCAACTGCAATAGGAATAACCACTGATGCGCCAAGCACAATTTCCACAAATCCATTCATCCAACCGGCTGTCATGGCATTCAATGCAATGTCATCCTTTGGCTTCACGTAGGAAGCGTAGCAATGAATTGTCCCCATGCCTACGGATAGGGTGAAGAAAATTTGACCAGCAGCTGCCAACCAAACATCTGGATTCCATAGGGTGTCAAATTGTGGTTGCCACAAGAAATTCAACCCCAAAAAGGAATCGCAATCCGTGCAACCAGCAACCGCCCCTGAATCGCCTAACGTGATACCACGTATAGCCAACAAGACCCCAAATAAGATCAACAATGGCATGCCAACCTTGGCAACCTTTTCAACACCACCCTTCAGCCCTTTGGACAGAATGTATGTGTTCAATGCCAAGCAAATCACATAAAAGAAAACCGTCTCAAAAGGAATACCTAATGTGCTTTCCGTGAGGCTCACATAGGTTGCAAAAAAGTCCACAACCTCTGATTGATTCATGCCAATGAACGTTCCCTTCAATGAATGAAACACATATGACAGTGTCCAAGACTCAATGTAGCAGTAGTATGCTGCAACACCAATGTTGGTGAATATCCCAAAGACCCCTATGTATTTCCAAAAGCGGCTCTTGCCCATTTTGTCCACAATAAATGGTGTACTATGGTTGCCAAACATGCCGCCAAATCGTCCAGTTGCCCACTCCATCCATAGCAGGGGAATGCCCATGAGCAGAAAACAAATCAGGTAAGGAATGATGAATGTGCCACCGCCATTTTCTACGGCTTGCACGGGGAATCTTAGAAAATTACCCAGGCCCACGGCGTTGCCGGCCATAGCCAAAATGAGTCCGACGCGGGTACCCCACGTTTGCGTTTGTGTTGACATAAAATGTATTGAGCGATTAGGTGATGCTCAAATATAGGGAATCGCATCCAAGACTTCAGCAAAACTGTGAGGAGAAAAGGAAAAATCCTTCTTCGCTTTGTCAATATTAAACCCTGTCACTGGCGGACGTGCGGCCACTTGACTCAACGTCTGACTACTCACCTCATCGATCAAGCCTGCATCAAGTCCTGCATGGCGAGCCACCCGATGCACCAAATCCAAAATACTCATGGACTCTGGACCGCTGATGTGGTAGGTCCCAAGTGAATGGCTATCAATGATCTGAAGACAGGCTTCTGCCAGGTCCATACTCCATGTCGGTGACCGGTATTGGTCATTGACAACCTGGATTCTTTGTCCTTTTGCCAAGGCTTCTCGTGCCCACAGAATGATGTTGCTTCGAGACAGCGTTGGCACATAACCAATCACTAAAATTGTTCGCGCAATGGTCCAAGCACAGGCTGATGCCTTGACCAAGGTCTCTGCATCCAGCTTTGATTGGCCATAAACACTCAATGGGTTTGCCTCTGCATCCTCTGCATAAGGCCCATCCTTTCCATCAAAAATGAAATCCGTACTCAACAACAGCAAATGGGCATCATGCAACTCACAGGCAGCAATGACATTTGCCGTTGCTTCAACATTGAGTGCTTGACATTGATTGGGGTTACGTTCACAATCATCAACTTGTGTCATAGCCGCTGCGTGTATGACCGCATCAGGACGAAAATCCTCCATGGCCCGCTGCAAGTCTCCATCAACCATCAAATCTACCGTGGCATACGTTGCGCCGAAGCAATCACCTCGCTGGGGTCCCCTGCCAGTTGCTAGCAAGGTGTGCCTACCCTTTCCCGCGTGCAACAAGGATTTACCAAGCAAGCCATTGGCGCCCGTGATTAAAATCCGTTTCTCAGAAGATGCCATGTTAAGCCGGCCAGTATTGTCGCATGCTCGCATGCAATGAGGATGCCTCTTTTGCTGCAGCTGCAGCAAAATCCAAGCCTGATGAGGCATAAAGGATAGAACGCGATGCATTGATCAATAAACCAACCCCTCGTTGATCCTTGAAGGCACCAGCGCTCATGACATCTTGGACGGTGCCACCTTGCGCACCTACGCCGGGTACCAGGAAAATATGTTCAGGCAGCCTTGCCCTGACTTTTGCTAAGGCCTCGGTCCGGGTTGCACCCACGACCACCATGAGTTGATTTGGACTTCCCCATTCATCGTACTTATCCAACACCAACTCATGCAAGCGCCGGCCATCTGCCATGGTTTGCATTTGGAAGTCCTCTGCGCCAGCATTGCTTGTCAGCCCCAAGCCAATGGCCCATTTACCTTCCATGAAAAATGGTGTCACACTGTCCTTGCCCATGTAGGGCGCAACGGTGATGGCATCAAAACCCATTTCGCCTAAAATACCTTGAGCATATTGACTTGCGGTGTTGCCGATGTCACCTCGCTTGGCATCTGCAATGGTGAAAACATCCATGGATGACAGATGCTTTGCCACCTCATCCAGTGCCTGCCAACCATGACGACCCAGGGCCTCAAAGAAGGCAAAATTTGGCTTGTATGCGACGGCATGATCTGCTGTGGCATCAATGATGAGCTTGCAAAAAGTTGCCACACCCTCAGCATCCCCTTTGAGACCCTGAGGCATCCGCTTCAAGTCAGGGTCAAGCCCTACGCAAAGCAAAGATTGCTTTACTTCAATGTTGGCTAAGAGTTGATTGCGTGTCATTCGCTTCCTTCCTTCAATCGTTCTGCGTTTTCTGCGAGCTGCAAGGCATCAATCAACGGGGCAATGGCACCATTAATAATCTCTGGCAAGTTGTATAAAGTTAAGCCGATTCGGTGATCTGTCACACGGCTTTGCGGGTAGTTGTAGGTGCGGATTTTTGCACTGCGATCGCCGGTGCTTACGAGGGATTTCCGCTTGGCAGCGATGACTTCATTCCGCTCAGCTCGTGCCTTATCCCAAATCCTTGCCCTCAAGACTGTCAAGGCCTGAGCGTAATTTTTATGCTGTGACCGGCCATCCTGACACTCAACGACAATGCCTGTTGGCGCATGGGTTAATCGCACACCCGATTCAGTCTTGTTGACGTGCTGCCCCCCTGCCCCACTGGAGCGGAAAGTGTCCTTTCGGATATCCTTGTTGTCAATCACAACATCCAATTCATCGGCTTCTGGCATGACTGCCACAGTCACAGCTGAGGTGTGCACACGGCCTTGTGACTCCGTCGACGGGACACGCTGCACACGGTGAACACCTGACTCATATTTCATGATGCCATACACACCTTCTCCTCGCAATTGAATGGTAGCCTCTTTGTAGCCACCATGGGTAGCATCCGTGGAAGAAATCCATTCAGCCTTCCAGCCCTTGTCTTCAATGAAACGCAAATACATGCGGACAATCTCGCCAGAAAAAATACCAGCTTCATCACCGCCAATGCCAGCGCGAACCTCTAAAACCGCATCTTTCTCGTCCTCAGGGTCCTTGGGTATCAGCATGATACGAATGGATTCTTCAAGATCTTGAATGGCTGGGGCCAGCTCATCATATTCCTCCTGCGCCAAGGCTTTCATGTCCGGATCTTTTTCCGTCTTCAACATGCCTTTTGCCTCTCCATAACGGGCAAGTTTATCCAAGTAATTCTTGCGCACCTGCATGATGTCGTTGAGGGACTTGAATTCACGGTTCAAGAGAATAAATCGCGCTGAATCAGAGGCAATTTCCGGTTGCATCAGGAGATCATTCACCTCGTTGAAGCGAAGCCAGATGGCATGCAGCTTGTCGGTCAAATGATTCATCAGACTTGGTAGATTTCAATGCCTTCAACGGTGTGAATATGCACTTCAGCTACATCACTTGCTTCAACATGGCCAATAACCTTCGCCTCCACCTGGAATGATGCAGCCACATCAATGATGGCTTGTGCATGCTCAGGGTCAACATAAATCTCCATGCGATGTCCCATGTTAAACACCCGGTACATTTCACGCCAAGGTGTGCCTGACTCTGATTGGATTAAAGCAAACAATGGCGGCACATCAAAGAGCTTATCCTTGATGATTTTGCCAGATTTCACAAAGTGAAGAACCTTGGTTTGTGCACCACCACTGCAATGCACCATGCCTTTGATATGAGGGCGAAGGCTTTTCAATAATTCAATGATGATTGGTGCATAGGTCCTTGTTGGAGACAGCACCAATTGGCCTGCAGGCAATGGACTCCCTTCAATGGGGTCTGTCAATTGCTTGCTGCCTGAATAGATGAAAGATTTATCTGTTTCTGGTGAAAAAGATTCCGGGTATTCAGTCATCAAGTACTTAGCAAATACATCGTGGCGTGCAGACGTCAAGCCATTGGATCCCATGCCGCCATTGTACTCGCTTTCATAGCTTGCCTGTCCACTTGAAGACAAGCCAACAATGACCTGACCCGCAGCAATGTTTGCATTGTCAATGACATCCTTGCGGGCCATTCTTGCCATGACTGTTGAATCGACAATCACGGTGCGAACCAAATCACCAACATCAGCTGTTTCGCCCCCCGTGGATTGGATGTCCATGCCTGCCTTCCGCAGGTCTGCCAGCACAGATTCAGTTCCATCAATCAGAGCGCCAATCACCTCACCTGGAATCAAATGCTTGTTTCTTCCAATGGTGCTTGAGAGCAGAATGGGACCCGTGGCGCCAACACAGAGTAAGTCATCCACATTCATGATAACGGCATCTTGCGCGATGCCGCGCCATACAGATAGGTCTCCTGTTTCCTTCCAAAGCATGTAGGCCAAGGAGCTTTTTGTGCCTGCGCCATCCGCATGCATCACTAAGCAGTGATCAGCTGATCCACTGAGTGTGTCAGGTACAATTTTACAAAATGCCAATGGGAATAATCCCTTGTCGATGTTAGCAATGGCTTTGTGGACCTCTTCCTTACCAGAAGAAACCCCGCGACTTGCATACCGTGCACTTGGATCCATCTGGCAAAGGTAATGCCGAGGCCTCAGCTTATTGCACCAACAAGTAACCTCCAGCAGACAATTCTTTGCCGTATTCTGGGTTGAGTGCCTTCAAGGCCTTCAACTTCATCCCCAATTCCTTAGCGATGGTCTTCCAGGTTTCATTGCGCTGGATTTGGCGATGGTCTTTATCAAACCATGCATAATCACCACCGTCAGTCACCTTCATCTGCATGCCCGGGAATGGGCGAACGCCTCGAAGGCCACCATTGAGCTTCTTCAGCGAGGCCAATGTGATGTTGTTAGATTTACATATCACTGAATAGGATTCGCGATCACCGACGACATAAATGACGCCACGCACTGCGACTTCATCGCCCTTGGTTTGACCTGCTTCATCAGTATTAGCCAATGCTGCCTCATCAACGGGTGGCACATAATCATCACGAAGCACACGGAAATCTGTGCGTCGATTGATTTGGTGTGCAATCTCTTGATTGGCCTTGTTCATCTTGCGAATCAAGGCCTCAGTTAATTCTGTGCCTTCCTTGAAAGCACCCTTACCAAAACCTTCGTAATTGCCAGCAATCACAAATGGTGTGCCCTCACCCATACCTATAGCCTCCAGTCGGTCAGCTCTGACGCCTTTAGATATCAGGTATTTCACACAGGTGTCTGCGCGCTTTTGTGACAGAATAACGTTTTTATCATCCGCGTCACGGTAGTCGGTGTGAGAGCGCAACTGAATAACAATATTAGGGTTTCGGACCATGGTGCGAGCCACCGTGTCAAGTGCAACCTGAGCCGTTGGCCTCAAATCCCATTTGGCTAGGTCAAAATTAACCTCTGGCAGCACAATCGGGATCTCGATGGGGTCCATAGATCCTGCCACAGACATGGTATGCATGTATACATTGCTAGCCTCTTGGAAGCTGTAATTTTCAAGCGTTAGACCCATGGTGTTACCCGCCGTGCCATTCCGCAAAAACTTCTTGCGCTCAAAGGCGAAGCTGTATGTTTCATCGGCTTGAAGGTCATCTGAATCCACGGTAAAATTGCCATACCCATCGGTCTGAACAATCTGTGAAAACCCATTCTTTCCTCGAACCTTCACTGTGACACCAGCAATGGGACTCTGGTCCTTTGAGCTGAGTACATTGCCACTGATTTGGTGCTTTTTAGGCACTTGGTACAAGGACCAAATGTCATTGCTCCCTTTGCCGTCTGAGCGGTTGCTCACAAAGTAACCATCCATGATATTCCCAGGTCGAAGAATCAAGTTGAAGTCGTCTGCTGGACTGTTGATGGGTGCCTGCAAATTCATGACAGACCCCTTTGGTAGGTTATCTTTATCTAATGCAATGCGGAAAAGGTCGTAGCCACCCATCCCTGGATGACCCGTTGAGGCAAAGTACAAATAGCCATCATGGACATAAGGGAAGAGTTCATCGCCAGTGGTGTTGACCAATGGGCCCATGTTCACGGGCATGCCCCACCCACGTTTTTTCTTATCAAAGGTGGTGATCCATAGGTCCTTGCCGCCTCGACCATCTGTCATGTCTCCAGCAAATACCATGACCTTGTCATCAATCAAATGAGGGTGACCCACAGACTCAGAGGAATCAGTCGTCAAAACAACAGGACTAGGGTCCTGCCAATTGATGCCGGCTTTGCGGGTTTGGTAAATACCACAACCCAATTGAGCTTGCTTGACATCCATGCATCGCGTAAAATAAAAGGTGCGTCGCCTGGCGTCAAACACCCCTGAACCTTCATGATCCTCTGTGTTGATGATCTCCGTCAACATGACTGGATCAGAAAAATTCTGCAATCGAGCCGTATTGGCTTTGGGTACCTTTCTAGACTTGCGAGATTTTTTAGCTGACTTTGGTTGACCATCATCGCCCAATCGCTCAGCAGAGTAGATGTCAGAAAACTTCTCCCCTGTCCATCCATCTTCCTTTTTTGTCATACCGCCTGAACGCATGGAAGAGAAGAATAGCTCGTCAAAGGAGCCTACCCTGCCTGCAAAGGTCAGACTGAAGTCGTTGGCTTCTGAATTCAGTGACGTCACGTTACCCACTTGGTACAAGGTCATGGCCATCATCCATTCAATGGCATCCTTGCTTGATGCTATACCAATGGCCGCACGAGCATCTTTTGGAAAGGCTTTAGCGAATTCCTCGTAGGCCTCGATTGCATCAGCGTATTCACCTTGAGCCTTCAACATGTCCGCATGGCCTAAGTAGGCCTCCTCACGGTTAATTTTCAACTTGACTGCACGTTTGTACTGACTGGCTGCATTGCGGTAATCGTAAGTGTGCCGGTAACAATCAGCCAGCTTCAATGCAATTTCTGCTTTTTCTGTGCGCACTTTTGACTTGCCATAGGCCTTTTTGTAACGTCGAATAGCCTCTGAATACTCCTTTGCCACAAAGAACTCATCGGCTTGCTTAGACACACGTGACTGCTTCTCCACCTCGTCTGATTCAGCACCAGTGACTTGAGCAAAAGCCGGAGCCATGCATAGAAAACTCAAGGAAAAAAGCAGAATAAATTTGCGCAAAATAGGGATCATAGGGTGTGTCGTAGAGAGTTCAGGTCAAGGCGAAACGGTCAGATTTTGTCAAGACCCCAAGGTAAGGTATATCCACAAAAAAGCCCCGCTTATTTCAACGGGGCTTTTTGGGTCAGCAAAGAAGCTTAACTCATTTCACATAAAGCATCTCTCGATACTTTGGCAATGGCCACAATTCATTATCTACAGTGAGTTCTAGCTTATCTACATCGTAGCGGATGGCATCAAAATAAGGAAGGACATTATCACAATAGGCCAGGGCCTTCTCTCGCGCGTCATCGATTAAATTGGCCTGCTTTCTGGCCTCTGTCATGTCCATTACAGCCCTTAAGATGCGGCTGATACGACCTGATATTTCACGAATAGTTTCCAATTGCTCCTTTGCATGCAAAGCATAGTCCTTACCAAGTAACTCCTTCAATCGCAAAACGTTTTCACTCAAGGTTGATTGGTACCTGATGGCTATTGGAACAATGTGATTGCTCACCATATCGCCCAAAGTGCGAGATTCTATTTGAATGCGCATAAAGTACTCCTCTTGAAGAATTTCATAACGAGCATGTAGCTCGACCTTGTTCAATACACCATTGCGGGCAAACAGAGCTTCAGCTTCCGGGGTGATGTAAAAATCGAAAGCACGTGGTGAATCAGGGGTGTTATTCAAGCCGCGTTGCTTGGCCAACTCCTTCCACTTATCGGAATAGCCATCACCTTCAAATCTTACAACCTTGGAAGCTATAATGCAACCCTTCAACGCATTGAATAGGGCATCATCCTTCTTCATTCCTTCAGCAATCAACACATCTACATCAGCCTTGAAAACCGTGAGCTGATCAGCCACAATCAAATTCAAGATGGTCATGGCATGTGCGCAGGTAGCAGAAGAACCAACCGCTCGAAACTCAAATTTATTGCCCGTGAACGCAAAGGGGGAAGTCCGGTTCCTGTCCGTGTTATCCAGCAGGATTTCAGGGATTTTACCCACCACATTGAGCTTGAGTTCCGTTTTCTTCTCAGGGGACATCTTGCCACCTTCCAGCTTCTCAAGCTCATCCAACACAGAGGTCAGCTGACTACCTATGAAGGCGGAAATGATTGCTGGCGGCGCTTCATTGGCACCTAAACGATGATCATTGCCCGCGGAGGCAATCGCTGCACGCAGCAAGTCGGAATGATCATGGACGGCCTTAATGGTGTTGATGAAGAAAGTGAGAAACTGCAAGTTCTTTTTAGGCGTCGAGCCGGGGGAAAGCAAGTTGACACCCGTGTTGGTGCTCAGTGACCAGTTGTTGTGCTTGCCTGATCCGTTGATTCCTGCAAAAGGCTTCTCATGCAATAGCACGCGGAAATCGTGGCGACGTGCCACCTTATCCATGATATCCATGAACAAAGAATTTTGATCCACTGAGATGTTAGCCTCACCATAGACAGGGGCAAATTCATACTGGCCTGGCGCAACCTCATTGTGGCGTGTTTTCACAGGAATGCCAAGCTTGTGACTCTCGTACTCAATTTCACGCATGCATGCCAACACCCTTTCTGGAATGCTGCCAAAGTAATGATCATCCATCTGCTGGCCCTTTGCTGGAGAATGGCCCAACAGGGTTCTACCCGTCATCACCAAATCGGGTCTAGCGTCATGCAAGGCTGCATCCACCAAGAAATACTCTTGCTCCCATCCCAATGAAGCGTTGACTTTGGTGACCTGTCGATCAAAGTACTGGCAAACATCAGTGGCTGCATGATCCACAACCTGAAGAGCCCTAAGCAGGGGTGTTTTGTTGTCAAGGGCCTCGCCTGTGTAAGCAACAAAAACCGTTGGGATGCACAAGGTGCCATCCAGGATAAAGGCATGAGATGTTGGATCCCAGGCCGTGTAACCCCTAGCCTCAAACGTGTTTCGTATGCCACCATTAGGGAACGAAGACGCATCTGGCTCCGCTTGAATCAACATGTCCCCATTGAATTTCTCAATGGCAAAACCATCAGAGGTTGGCTCAAAAAATCCATCATGCTTTTCAGCCGTAGAACCGGTCAAGGGCTGAAACCAGTGGGTGTAATGGGTCGCCTCATTGGCGATGGCCCATGCCTTCATGGCAGTCGCCACCTGATCTGAAATGTTGCGGTTGATCTTGCTGCCATGCTCAATGGCGTCATTGATGCTGACATAAGCCTCCTTGGACATGAACTCATGCATGGCCTTCTTGTTGAAGACATTGCAACCAAAATATTCGGATGACCGCTTGCTATGCTGAGTGAAGGAGACTGGTTTGCGTCCACCTGCAAGTTGGAGGGCGTGAAATCGTGACTGTGCCATAGTAAATGTATTTACTGGCAAATGTACCCCCTTTTTTTTACGATACATGTCCTAATAGTTGACTTTTTCAGGGGACACCCCCCCTATTTTTTCAACAATTCAGGATAAAAGTTGTTTATAACCGCTACAAGCCGCGCTTGATGGAGTTTTCAACTTCCTTGGTGATTTTCTTGATGGCCTTGCTGGGGTCCACATCCTCAGGGGTTGCATTAGCAATCTCTGACTTGATGTCATTGGCTGCGTTTTTAACTGAGCGGATGGCCTTGCCCGCTGTGCGTGCAAATTCAGGCAATCGATCAACACCAAAAAGCATCAGCACCGCGAAAAGCAGAAAGACGATTTCTCCGGTGCTGATGAATAATACCATGTGGCTAACCCTTAGCTTTTTGCTTGGCTTTCTTTCCTTTCAAGCTATCGTACATCACTGGTGAGGCAATGAACAAGGATGAGTAGGTTCCAACCACCACACCTAACAAGATGGCAAAGATGAATCCGCGAAGGATCTCTCCACCAAAGACAAAGATGATCAACAACACAATGGTTGTTGTCATGGATGTGTTGAAGGTCCTGCTCAAGGTGCCGTTCAGGGCGCGGTTGAGTGTCTCCTTGTCAAGGGTTGATTTGCGCTTGCCCGAAAAGTATTCGCGGATTCGGTCAAAGACCACCACCGTGTCATTCAAGGAATAACCAATCACTGTCAAAATAGCCGCAACAAAGGCTTGGTCAGCTTCCATTGCGAAAGGCAGTATGCCATCAAGCATTGAAAAGACACCCAGCACAATGATTGTGTCATGCACTGTTGCCGTTACAGCTCCCAATGAGTACTGCCACTTGTTGAATCGAGACAAGAGGTACAAGAAGATAGCTAGCAAAGAGAATATGATTGCATAAACCGCTGTATTCTTGATGTCATCAGCAACTGTTGGACCCACCTGGCGCGAAGCAACCAAGCCTGTGGCATCATCAGCTGTTGGATTCAAAAAGACTTTCATTTCCATTGGCTGAGAATAAAACCTGGACAAGGACTGATAAACCTGAAGTTTCAAGGCTTCTTCAACATCGGGGCCATTTTCATCAATGCGGAAGTTGGTGGTGATGACTACCTGATTCGGGGAGCCCAAGGTTTTAACTGTTGGCGTGAACACACGGCCCTCTTCATTGACAAACTCAAGAGCTAAGGCACTGGAAATATCTGCTACGTCGACATTCTGGTCAAAGCGGACCTGGTATGAACGGCCACCTTCAAAATCTACACCCAAGCTTAAACCCTTGGTTGACAAGGAAACCAATGACACAACAATCATCAGACCTGAGAAGATGTAAGCCATCTTACGCTTGGACATGAAATTGAATGAGGTGCCAACAAATAGCTTTTCAGTCAACTTGGTTGAAAAGGACAATTTTGCCTTCTTGGTTAGGCGCCATTCGAAGAACAGTCGCGTGATAAAAATGGACGTGAACAAAGAACTGATGATACCGATGATCAATGTTGAAGCAAAGCCACGAATAGGACCTGTTCCCACAGAGAACAAGATGATGGCCGTCAACAAGGTTGTGATGTTGGCATCCAAAATCGCACTCAATGAAAACTTGTAACCATCCTTAATAGCCTCTTTTATCACTTTACCCGCACGCAGCTCCTCTCGGATGCGATCATAAATCAACACGTTTGCATCGACTGCCATACCAATGGTCAAGACGATACCCGCCATGCCAGGCAAGGTTAGCACTGCATTGAGAGCGTCCAATACACCAAAGATGAAGAACATGTTGAGCAACAATGCCAAGCTGGCACCAATGCCAGCATTGCTATAGTAGAAAATCATGTATAACAAGACAATAAGCAAAGCAAAAAGGAAGGAGTTCATGCTAGCTGCAATCGCCTCCTTACCAAGGCTTGGTCCAACGATGTCTGATTGAATGACATGTGCTGGAACTGGAAGCTTACCTGCCTTCAATACATTGGCCAAGTCAGTGGCCTCATCCAAAGCAAAACCGCCTTCGATTTGTGTGCGTCCACCTGAAATCTCAGATCGCACAACGGGGAAGCTGTACACCAAGTTATCAAGCACCACTGCAACATGGCCCTGGGGAGTTTGAGCTGAAGCTACCGCAGTCAAACGCTGCCATGCCTGTGCGCCTTGACCATTCATGGCCATAGTTACAACGGGATTGTTGCCTTGGTCAAATTCCTGACGGGCATCCACAACCACTGAACCATCCAGTTCAGGTTCATTGTTGCGGTTTCCACGCAGGGCAAGCAAGAAACAATTGTTGGATCCCGCCTCTGGACGACTCCAAGCAAATTTCACATAACGGCGATCGCCGGGAATCAATTTACGCACCACATCGCGGGATAGGTAATCGTTGACCTTCGCCGTGTCACGAGACTGCGCAACGCCAATGATGGCGCCAGGCAGTGGGGAGAATGTCTGCTGATCAATGTACAGAGCAAAGATGTCTAGCAAAGGATTGAAGGTTGAAACCGTTGAATCCTGTGAAGCAACATCTTCGGAAGCTGCTTCATCAGAACTTGCATCATTGCTATCTTCCAATTGGAAAATTGGCTCATCATCTGTGGCAACATCACCGTCAGTTGATGCAGTGGCTGAACGAGGTGCTTCAATGACAGAACGCAGTCGAACATTGGCATCCACGATGAATTGCATCCACTCAGAACCTTGATCTACACGCCAGAACTCCAAACGAGCCGTTGACTGCAGCAATCGCTGCATTCGCGCAGGGTCTTTCACACCAGGCAATTCGACCAAGATTCGGCCTGTGCCGTCAAGTCGTTGAATGTTAGGCTGAACAACACCAAATTGGTCAATTCGAGCTTTCAATACCGTATACACATTGGTGATGGCTGCTTCTACATCACCTGCTAGGGCAGTTTTGATCACTTCATCGGTTGCATTGAACCCAATACCGTCTCTATCGGTCATGTCCTTTGTACCATACAAAGCAGGATCATTCAACTTGCGATCACCTCGAATGGCATCCATTGAGGTGAAGAACAATGTCAAGTAAGCATCTTGACTATTGGTCTGAGCAGCATCAGCTTCTTCAATGGCTTGACGCAATTGCGCATCATCTGCATCTCCTGCAAGACCTAGTAGCACGTCGCGAACGCTCACTTCCAAGATGACATTCATGCCACCCCTTAAGTCAAGACCAAGATTCATCTCCTTGGACTTCAATTCTTTGTAGGTAAACGAAGCTACTCCTATGTCATAAACCGTTTGGTCTGACAAGGAATCCAAGGCGTAATTGAGTCGCTCTGGATCGTGATTAACTTGTTCTGCAATTTGACTCTCTACGCGTTGTGACATCCAAGTGAATGACAATTCATAAAGAGATGCCAAGGCAAAGGCGATGGCAAAGAGGCGAATGATAACTTTGTTCTGCATGTAAATATTCCCTGAAAAATGAGGCCGCAAATATAAGTGTTCTTACCTTAGCATCCTTATGATTTACCGCATTGCTCTCCTCTTGTTTTCCCTTGGACTGACCGGTTTCAACAGCTTGAAGGCGCAACCGACCTATGCCTTTCAGGCTTCAAGCCAAGCAAGCCTCATCAATGCCCTGTCTGATTCTCTTTTAAACCCCTTTGCTGGCGGGCTGAATAACCCTCAGCTGCACACAATGGACGTCAATGGCGACGGACAGCAAGACATGGTCGTCTTTGATAGGGAAGGTTATCGCTGGCTGGTTTTTGATTGGCAAAATGGCCAATGGGTTTTTCAGGCCCAATGGGCATCCTGCTTCCCAGCAGTAACAGACTGGGTGGAACTCATTGACTACAACTGTGATGGCATTGAAGATTTGTTTTGCGCAGCCATTGGTGGCGTAGGCCTCTACGATGGAAGTCGGGTCAATGGCCAACTAACATACACCTGGTCATTGACGGGCAACTACATCACAACCAACTACAACACAGGCGGCAACCCCGTCAACCTCTATGTCGCATCCAATGATCGACCTGTCATCAAGGACATGGATGGCGATGGCGACGTCGACGTGCTCACTTTTGGACTCAACGGCACATCCATTGAATTTCACCGCAACCTATCTGCCTGTGGCATCAACTTTGAAGTGGCAGATTTATGCTGGGGAGATTTCACGGAATCAGGTGTCACCAACGGCTTGATCATTGATGCATGCACCGGCAGCGAGATTCCCATAGACCCTTTCCAACTACCAGAAGGCACTCAGCATGCCGGTTCAGCCATGCTGTCAGTTGACCTGGATGGCAATGGGCTCTTGGACATTCTCTTGGGCGATATCAGCTTCCCTCAAGCTGTTGCCGGCTTCAATGTTGGCACCGCTAGCCTTGCGAACATTGAGTCACAAGACTCATCCTGGCCTAGCAATGACATCCCTTTGCACCTGCCTGTTTTTCCAGGTTTTTCTGACATCGATGCAGACAGAGATGGGCTGATAGACATTGTCGCAGCCCCCAACATGCCAACAGGAATCAGCGACACCAGTGTCTGGCTCTACCGCAATGCAGGTAGCTTGAGCAGCCCCGACTGGACACTCATAGATTCCAACTTCTTGCAGCAGACCATGTTAGACCTTGGTCGCTATGCAGTGCCATTGCTGGTCGATCTCAACACCGATGGTTTGATGGATCTACTGGTTGGAAGCGCCCGGGGATTGCTCTATTATGTCAACACAGGCACAGCCGCGGCCCCAAAGTGGGTACAAAGTCCCTTGATTGGAGGCAATCATGGCCTCTTGGATGCCGATTGGACTTCACCCACCCTGGCCGACTGGAATGGTGATGGGCTCAAGGATGTATTGGTGGGGCGAAGTGACGGCACATTGGCTCTGCTGATCAACAATGGCAATTTTTTCTTACCGGCATTCAACGGGGTATCCACCAATCAATTTGCCGGCATCGATGTGGGCCAAATGGCAAGCCCTGAATGGCATGATTCGGATGGCGACGGGGACCTGGATCTCTTTGTTGGCAACCAACAAGGCCATGTGGCACATTACATCAACAATGGCGGCACTTACAGCTTATCCAATGCCAACTTTGGCGGCATCGAAGCAGATATTAATGGCTTGTATTCAGGCAGAGCCATTCCTCGCATTGTAGATTTTGGCGATGGACCTATCATGTTTTTAGGGAGTGCAGAAGGTGGCATCATGCAACTTGATAGTTTAAATTTCACCCTCAATGCACCTGCAGTGGTCAATCACAGCATTGGCAACGCCAGCACGTCGACAAGCAGCCTCTTGGAAACCCCTTTTGGCTCCAGCAAGCGAACCGGTCGACACCAATACCTTTACAAAGCATCAGAGCTCAACGCATCAGGCATCAGCGCAGCAAGCATTACCCACATCGGCTTCAATGTGATCACAAACAGTGCCCCCTACCTTAGTCAGGGCTTCACTATCACGTTAAAGCATGTCAACGAAGACAGCTTGGTCAATTTCAGTCCTGGCGGGCAAACCGTGTTCAACTACATTCAAGTGCCAAGCCTTGGTTGGATGACTGTCCCTTTACAACAGGTCTTCAATTATGACGGATCATCTGACCTGATGGTTCAAGTTTGCTTCAGCAAAAATCTACCAAGCACCGACGTGCATTTAAGCGCCCACACCACAGCCAACCCATCCCATGTCTATGGAGATGTGTTCAACAACAACTCCATGATTTCCGATGGCTGCGTCATGCCTACATTGGGTCATGACAGCTTGCGAATTGATATGGCATTCACCATGGTCCCCAACATGCCAATCAGGCACATCGCTGCAAAGGATGGCCGCATCAATGCGCCAACATTCGCTGACATGGATGGTGATGGTCATCCTGAAATGGTTTTTGGCTTATCCACTGGTGGCTTGCGATTCATGCGTGGAGACAGTGCCAGCATCTCTTTGGTTGAACTGACAGGCCCCAATCAAGGCATGGCCGTCTGGCCAAACCCCGGTCAATCTTCCTTCAGCTTGATTGGCAATGGCAATCCTGTCAATGTGCATCACATCAATGGGCAAACCATGTTGACGCAAGCTACCGTTGCTCATAAAACCCTGACCATCGACTGCCGGCAATGGCCAGCAGGCTTGTATGTCATTCGCATGGGTGCCTATGCAAGCAAATGGGTAAAGCCATAAAAAAAAGCCCGATGAGATCACCGGGCTTTTCTTTGCTTTTTCTGTCCGATCAAAAATCAGCCAATACTGCATTCATGGCGCGAACCTTGTCTGCACTTGCATTGAATGCTGCTTGCTCCTGGTCGTCCAACTGGTAGTCAACGATGTGTTCCCATCCATTGGCACCAATAACCACGGGCACACCCAAGCAAATATCCTTCTGACCGTATTCACCATCAAGGTATACACAACAAGGGAATATTTTCTTTTGATCCCTGACAATGCTTGCAGTTAAGGCCGCACCAGCTGCGCCAGGCGCATACCAGGCAGAGGTTCCTATCAAGCCAGTCAACGTAGCTCCACCAACCATGGTTGAAGCCTTCACAGCTTCCAAATCAGAGGCACTCATGTGCTCCGAAACTGGACTGGACTGGTAACTTGCAAGGCGTGTCAATGGAATCATGGTTGTATCTCCATGACCACCAATCACTACAGCTTGCAGGTCACTGGGCGGGCATGACATGGCTTGACTCAAATAGTACTTGAATCGGCTGCTGTCCAGAATACCTCCCATGCCAATGATGCGATTCACTGGCAAACCAGACTCCTTTGCTGCCAAGTAGGTCATGGTGTCCATAGGGTTTGAAATCACTACAAAAACTGCCTCAGGCGAATACTCAAGCGCTGATTTCACAACAGACTTCACAATACCTGCATTGGTTCCTATCAACTCCTCACGCGTCATGCCTGGCTTCCGGGGGATGCCTGAGGTGATCACAATCACTGACGATCCTGCTGTGGCGGCATAGTCACTAGTTACACCTGTCACCTTGCCGTCAAAACCGTGCAAGGTGGCACATTGATTCATGTCCATGGCCTTGCCTTCAGCAAAACCCTTTTTGATGTCCAAAAGGACGATTTCCTCTGCAAGGTTCATGCGAACCATGGATTCAGCACAGGATGCGCCGACATTGCCTGCGCCTACAACGGTAATTTTCATTGGTGAATGGATTGGTTTGTTGCTTAATTTATGATTGTCAAACTGTTAGGCGTCAATTTTTGCATACTTCGCATTGGCTTCAATGAAAGCGCGGCGCGGTGGCACCTCGTCACCCATCAACATGGAAAAGACTCTGTCAGCTTCTGCGGCGCTGTCAATGACAACCTGACGCATGGTTCGCTCCTCAGGGTTCATGGTGGTTTCCCATAGCTGATCAGCATTCATTTCACCCAGACCCTTGTAGCGCTGCACAGAAATTCCTGTTTGATCCATGCCGCCCATCTCAATAGCTGCTTTATCGCGCTGATCGTCATTCCAAGCATAGCTATGCTTGGTGCCTTTTTTCACCAAGTACAAAGGTGGTGAAGCAATGTAAACATAGCCAGCCTCTACCAACTCCTTCATGTAGCGGAAGAAGAAGGTCATGATGAGTGTCGCAATGTGCGAACCATCGACATCAGCATCACACATGATGATGATTTTGTGGTAGCGAAGCTTGGTGGTATTCAAAGCCTTGCTGTCCTCTTCTGTGCCAACACTGACACCCAGTGCAGTGAAAATATTGCGGATTTCTTCATTCTCAAAAGCCTTGTGTTGCATGGCTTTTTCCACATTAAGAATCTTGCCACGAAGTGGCATGATGGCTTGGAATTTCCGGTCACGACCTTGTTTGGCCGTTCCACCCGCAGAATCACCCTCCACAAGGAATATTTCGCAAATTTCTGGATCAGATTCAGAACAGTCAGCCAATTTCCCTGGCAAACTTGAACTGCCCAGAACGGTCTTTCGCTGCACCATTTCTCGTGCCTTTTTTGCCGCCACACGAGCCTTAGCCGCCAAGATCACTTTCTGTACAATGATGCGTGCCTCGTTGGGGTTTTCTTCCAAGTAATTGGTCAGCATAATACCCACCAAGCGATCCACCGCACCTGCAACTTCTTTGTTGCCCAATTTGGTCTTGGTCTGACCCTCAAACTGAGGTTCCATAACCTTCACAGAAATGACCGCTGTTAGACCCTCACGGAAATCATCGCCAGCGACTTCAACCTTCTCTTTGGTTAACATGCCAGATCCATCTGCATACTTCTTCAAGGTGCGAGTCAATGCCCGGCGAAAACCTGCCAAGTGGGTGCCTCCTTCATGGGTGTTGATGTTGTTCACATAGGAATGCAGATTTTCTGAATAGGATGTGTTGTACAACATGGCCACTTCCACAGGGGTGCCCTCGTTCTCCCCCTCGAGGTACATCGGAGCTGGAATCAATGACTCACGATTTTCATCGATGAACGTAACAAATTCTCTGAGTCCGCCTTCAGAATGGAAGGTCTCACCTTTCTCCTTGCCATCTTCATCCTTCTCTCGGTGATCTATCAAAGTGATGGTGATGCCTTTATTCAAATAAGACAGTTCACGCATACGATTTGCAATGATGTCATAATGGTACACCGTTTCTGTGAAGATGCTGTCATCGGGTAAAAAGGTCACCTCAGTGCCGCGGTAATCCGACGCGCCAACCTCTTTCACTGGGTAGCTTGGCTTACCAATTTCGTACTCCTGGCGGTATTGCTTGCCATCGCGGTGCACATTGACTTGCAGGTGTGAAGACAAAGCGTTCACACAAGAGACACCCACACCGTGAAGACCACCAGACACCTTGTAGGAGTCCTTATCAAACTTGCCACCAGCATGAAGGACTGTCATAACAACCTGAAGGGCTGATACGCCTTCCTTGCCGTGAATAGCGATGGGTATGCCACGACCGTCATCTTTGACCGTAACGGAATTGTTCTCATTGATGGCCACATTGATTGTGGTGGCATGCCCTGCAAGGGCTTCATCAATGGAGTTGTCAACCACCTCATAAACCAGGTGATGGAGTCCCTTCACATCGACATCTCCGATGTACATGGCTGGGCGTTTGCGTACTGCCTCAAGCCCCTCTAGGACCTGGATACTATCCGCATTGTATTGTTCTTGATTGCTCATAAGATTTCCCGGGAATTAGGGGTTCCTACAAAAATAACCCAGAGCCAATGCCTGCAAGGCATCTAAGTGGGAAAATACGCTGTGTTTATCAACATTTTGTCAACACATCAAGCAGCCAATAATGTGCTTCTCTTGAGCAGTTGCAGATGCTAGAATTTGTACATCAAACCCACATGCGCACGGATGCCTTGAACAGGGTACCCAGCAATGACTGGCTGCTTGTGATTCAGCAGGTTATTGACGGACAATACCGCATTGAGCTGGCTGTTGTACGTGTACACCATGCGTGCGTTGATACCAACGAAGTCAGCTAAGGGAGTCCGGGCAATGTCATCGCCTGCATAATCCACATAACCACGGTAAGTCATGTCCGCATCAAATCGAATTTTATCCTCCAAATTGACCATGACCTCAATACCACCTTCAAACAGAGGCAAATGGTCAATGTTTTGATTGGTCTCCTTGTTGATGGATTTCAATCGAACCAAGGAGTGGCCACGCAACTCAACGGACTTACCAACCTTCAATGTGAGTTCTGCTGAAGGCGCAATGACACTAGCTCTCACATGATCCAAAAAGAGACGGCCTGAATCCAGTCGGCGGAGCTGATCTGCCTCAACCGGCCTGACAAGCATCGCATAGTTGTCGTAATCCCTTTTGTTCAAAGCCATCCGATAGCCCATAGCGTGGGAGATTCGGCCAGAAATACCTCCGTAAAGATTAGCATGTCTAACCACCTCGTATTCAGAAACTTCAGACAAGAAAGGCATGTCTTTCACGCGAGAACGCATCCCATCATTGTCAACCCCACCTTCCATGCCAATATAGACATTCAGCAAGCGCTTCACCAAGGGGAACTCCATGTGAATCACTGGTGGGAAATAAGGGAGTGACCCCGAAATGCTATCGGTGAAGATCATGTTCATCCCTATTCTGAAATGAATCTGTCCCAGCGAATCTGCAATGGCCGGTGAGAACTGCATGGCCCAGTAGTTGTTCTGATCAGGCCTTGCTGAGCCTCCCAACTGATTCACAGAAGCACGCAAGGGCATTTCAAGCACTAAGTCTTGCACAGGGAATTTCCAATCAATCAAGGCACTTAGCCCGGTTTCCACCTGCCGACCGCCCTGATCTATCCAGTGATGGGCATTGAGGGTTGCACCGCCATAGACCTGTTTGCGACGGAATTGTGGTGCCTCATAACTGACAGATGCCTGGTAATCTTGTACCCATCGACCTGGGGCTTCAGGGTGATCCACACTGTCTTTCATGCCGTAAAATGCGTAGCGATTCCACGATGCGTCAATGGCGCTCCGAATACGTGATCGACCCAGCACAGAGGTGAATTGGCCACGCAAAGCATTCTCAATCCATAGGGTCTTTTCATAAGACGTCGCAGGCTCGTTGTAAAGCTCCTCAAAGCCTCTGAAACCACCCTGTGTTGACATGTGATCACCTGCCACACCCCATGTCAAATTAGGGTTTCTGGAAGACCCTAGAGCAAAGCCAGTAGATTCGGTTGACCGTGAGCCCACATTGAGGTAAACATGGTTGCTTGGCAAACGCTTCAACCGCGTTCTAGCAATATGAATGGGCGGAATCAATTTCATCTGTGTCTGAGGATCCAAATAACGCGTTCGAATGGCAATTTTGATGGGCAATTTTGACACCGTACTGTCGAGCACATGCGGCTGGCCTGTCAACTTGAAGGGCTGTGCAACAGAAGCTTGAAATTGCTCAGTGACTGAAACTTCCACACCGCCAATGCCTTCTTCTTGTGCAGAAAGGTTGATGGTCAAGGTGGCGAAAATAGCCAGGGTTATCCAAGGTTTGTTCATGCCTGTGGTTCGTTGAGATTAATCAATGTATCGGTACTAGACTTTGCAGCTTCTTGCGCTTTCAGCGCGGTCTTGAAAGCCAAGGCTTGAGTGACAATTTCATCACTGTATTGCTCGTCAATCAAGAAGTCCAAGGTGTAATTGGCCTGAAATAAGTCATTGAGGTCAGCGTAGTTTTTCGCCAACACAAGCAAGGATTTGTAGCGCCATTCAGCTTGACCCGGCAGGTTATCAATCAACCAAAACACCTTGGTGTTGGATTGCTGGTAATCCAAATCCATCTCCCGCAAAAATACGGCCTCTTGAAAGGCTGCCTCTGCTTGCGCCGCAGGTGAAGCCAGAGCTGCCAATGCAGTGTTAGCCCTGCGAGCTCGATCCCCTGCTATAGGGTCGTTGGGGTTATTGCGCCATTCATGCATGGCTGACCTAGCCATGACCAAGGTTGCAAAGTCACGGTCTTGTGGTTCATTGCGATCGTTGGCATGGACGACCTCAGCATAGCTGTATGCAAGGTCATAGGATTGATTTTCCTGGGTGGCATTGGCATTGTCCCAATAACCAACCATCAAGGTCACATTGGCCAAACGCACTGCTTCTTCAGATTCTGATTGAGCCAACACATGTTCAGCTGCAGCCATGGCAACCGGCATTCGCTCCAGCTCATTGGCCAATTTCATAACCCAGGTCCATGCAGACAACCGGCGACTGTTGCCTGGCGAGGCATCATTGGCAACCCATTGGTAATTCTCAAGGCTTGATGGGTAGCTCCCTTCAACGCGATGAGACTCTCCTTTAAGGTAGTGGGCCTCAATAGCAAAAAAGCCATCTGGGTAACGTTTAAGGTAGCGACCGAAGGCCTTGGACGCTTCATCATAGTTGGCACTGGCATACTTGCTGTATGCAGACATGTAGGCCACGGAATCTAACTCACTGGCACGTACATGAACAAAGGCTAAGCCTTGAACCCACGCTAAATAATTGTCAATTTGATCCAATTCATCGTAGACCATCTTAGCTGCCAATACCGCGTCATCTGCCTCAGCTGTCCCTGGGTAGGTAACAACAAAAGTCCTCAGACCCTGGATGGATTGCTCAAGCTGACCTGCATTGCGCTGTGCCAACGACACATTCAGCAAGGCTCGTCGCCCACGTTGGCTGTTTGGCTTCAAGCGCGCAAAGGCCTTGAATGCCTGCTCTGCAGCAAGGTTTTCCCCTTCACGCAGATGGGTTTCAGCCCGCTCAAAAAGGGCGTCTTCAGCATACGATCCACCACGGGTCTCCAATTGCTTCAAAACAGCAATTTTTCCTGATTGATCATTGAGCAGCCCAAGACACATGGCTCGCTGGTATTCTGCATACGCTACATCCACGCCCTGAAGCGCACTGGCTTTCTGGTAGAATTGCTGCGCCACAGCATGTCGCCTGAGCAAGAAATACAAATCAGCCACACGCAATGTAGCATCCTCCTTTTTTCTGCTGGCCTTGGGGGCATCAGCCAGGTAAACCCTGAATGCCGCCGCCGCATCTTCATGCTGACCTAATTGGTACAAACAATAGGCCTTGTTGTATAAGGCGTCGGGTCGCTCAGTTAAGGTGTAGGATCCCGGCGTGTTGAGAAAGGATTCAAATCGAGACAAGGCTTCTTGGTGATTGCCCTTGCGGTAGCTCAACTCACCCATCCAGAAATGGCTCAATGCCACATAGGTGATGTTTTTCGGGTAGGCCAGACTTTTCTGGAAATACTCCACTGCATTGGACCAATCACTGACATGGTAGAACTCCACCGCACGGTAGTATGCCACGCGCTGGTAAGCCTCCATCATAGCCATGCTTGCCATGCCTGTCTGAAGGATGGACTCCATGGCCTTGCTGTAATCCTTGGATGAGATATACAGGTTAGCGAGGTACTCATTGACCTCTCGTCGGTACTCAGTCTTGGGGTAATCCTTCAAAAAGTCTTGAAAAGCCTTGATGGCATTGCCAAATGGCGAAGCTGACTGGTAGGTGAGCTTTGCTGCTTGGTAAGCAGACTCCTCTTGTATGACCTTGTCATGATCACTTTGACTGGCCGCTTTGAATGCGGTCAAGGCCTCCTGTGGCTGCTCCGCTCGGATGTAACAATCCGCCAATAAGTAGTAAGCGTTTTGAGCCATGGCATTGTTGTCACCTGTGATCTTATTCAGGGACTGCATCGCCTCTTCGTAGCGTTCTGTTCGGTAGTAAACCACACCAAGAATGTAATGATCTGAAGCAAACAGCTTGCCTCCCTGAACCTTGTGCAGCTCGAGGTACGGCAAGGATTCTACATAGCGTGATTTGCGGTACAAGCTTTGCCCTATCAGCTTAGCAATCTCTGGTGCACGTCGGGTGGTTGCTTTAGACAACAATTGCTCTCCCAAACCAAGCAATTCATTGTCCATGCCATTTCTCGCATAGATTTGAGCCAGGTAGTACGGCACCACAGCACCAAACTGCTGGTGGCTCCTCAAAGGCTCAAAGCAGGCCAATGCAGTGACATCATTGCTGTCCAAGTAGGCAATGTGCCCGTAATAGTACTGTGCAGACTTGGCATCGGGGTACTTGCTTGCTTTTACCGCGGCTAACTGTGGTCGTGCCTGATCGTACTCCTTCAATAAAAAGTAACTGTAACCTAACTTGAATTGAACAGCAGCACGTTGCGCCTTGGGCAATCTCACACCATCCAGTTGCTTCAACCATTTTTTTGCATCCTTGTAGCGCCTACGGTTGAAGGCGTACTCAGACATTTCAATCAACAATTCCACGCGCCTAGCAGACGTCGGATAGGACTGAAGGAAGCCATGAACTTGCTCATCTGAATCCCGGTTCATCAACTTGATGGCGCACAACACCCTGTAACAATGGCTCTGCTCAGCAAGATCTGTTTGCTTATCTACCCGACGCAAGATCGATTGAAAGCCTTCAGACGCAGAGCTGTAAAGTGCCCTGTCATACAGGGAACGGCTCTCAGCATAATCTGCCTCGGGGGTTTGATTTGGAAAATGGGCTTGCGCCGCTGAAGTAAAAGACAACAGACTGGCGAGGAGGAGAAAATATATGCGCTTCATGGAATCATACAAAGGTAGGAAGGTCAGGCAAAATCCTCGTACTTTGTTGCATAAATCATGCCCATGTTATCAAGCCAGCCCGTCCTGCAACTTTCGCAGGCAGAAATTCATCAAGAAGACCATGTCATTTTGCAAGGAGTCAACCTCGAACTCCATGCGGGGGATTTCATGTATTTGATCGGATCTACAGGGTCTGGCAAGTCCAGCTTGTTGAAAACCCTCTATGCTGACTTACCTCTAACCCAAGGTGAAGGGAACATTGCTGGCTTTAATTTGAAGAACTTGAAGCAATCAGACATCCCCATGTTGAGGCGGTCACTTGGCATTGTTTTCCAAGATTTTCAACTATTAATGGATCGCTCCATCTTCCATAATTTAGAATTTGTGCTTCGCGCCACAGGACAAAAAGACAAGGCAAGCAATGCCGATCGCATCCACGAAGTGCTGAAGCGCGTTGGCATGGGAACCAAGGAGCATAAAATGCCCTATGCCTTATCCGGTGGCGAGCAACAACGCGTGGCCATTGCTCGTGCCTTGCTCAACAAGCCGCCGCTAATTTTAGCTGATGAGCCAACAGGCAACCTTGACCCTCACACATCTGAAGAAATCATGCATTTGATGGAGGAGATTTCTGCTTCAGGTAGCACCATCCTCATGGCTACCCATGACTACTCCCTCTTGTTGAAGTTCCCCCACCCCACAGTTAAATGTGCGGGAGGCACGCTAAGCGCTACGGTGCAACGCACCCTTTGAACGCCTGCATCGCAATCTGCTGCATGGCTGCAATCTGCTGCAAATCTTTGCTGCGTTGATCAACTGCCTCACTGTCCCAAACCTGAACAGCTAGCACATCCAGTTGCCTCAATGCATCTTGCCAGTCACCATAGGCATGGCATGAATCGGTATAAGGCAGGCCTTTGATTGCTAAGGCATGCGCTAGAACATGCCCCCCTCGGACCATGCCGTGCAACAACTTAAGCTTGACGCCCAGCGCATGATTGGCGTGAACCAACACCACATGGGCAGTTGACAATGCTTTGTGCAATTCCGCATCACTGGGGCTGTCAACATAGGTCATGTGTGGGATCCCAACCAGGGAATCAACGAGCGATGCATCCAATCCATGCCCCATCACTTGCACATCATACCTCATCAGTGACTCAGCCCGTTGAATCACAGCCAACACCGCTGACCGGTTTTCATCCACAGAGAATTTGCCATGGACCAGTAAAACTGGTTGATCAGGCAAAGCTTCACAGGGTTTGACAGCCAGTTTCATGTCAGCCAGTGGTGGAATCACAAGCATGCGCCGGTCTGAAGTCCATAAATTGGCATCCCCTGAACTGATGGCCCACACATCCCCTTGCCAGCGGCTTGCCAATTGCTTTTCATAGGCCTTGAGACGGTAAGATTCCAATTGGTGGTGCCACCTCTGCCATCCAGTGACTGACCGCGCCAATGAGGCATAGTAGGCAGACTCTGGGTTATGCAATCGCAAGATGGCTTGTTTTGGGTGGGCGGGCCCCGTGCAATGGGGTCCATTGACCAACACCATGCCCCGTTGAACCTGTGCTCGATGATTGGCCATTGAGCTTTTCCTGCTGCTGACAATCCACGGAAGGTTCAGCCGCCACAACAAAGGCACGGACTGTCGCTGCATGCTTTGCAAGGTGATTCCCTGATCAAATGGCTTGCTATTCGGCAATTGACCCCAGGCGTGCAAAACAACTTGCAACCCGGAAGCCTGTGCCATTCTGATCTGGCCAGATACCTCAACCGTTCCACCATACAATGGGGCTTCAAGGCGATCCATGGACCACACATGCAAGGTTGACTTGCCTTCAATTCGATCAATGATTGCATCCCATCCAAGCGATTCCTTGCCCCAATGGTAAACATGGGCAGCCTTCCTAGAGGCTAATGATAAGCTGATATGGTTAGCCATGGCTTGGCGCGCTGCAGCTAAAATAGCCTGAGGATTGACATCCTCAACCACTACACCTGCCTGGCTAGACCTCACCACCGACGCCACCTCCTTCAGGTCACTCACTACCACAGGCAGGCCCGATTGGAAGTAATCAAAAAGCTTGTTTGGCAGGCTCCACTGGTAATTCTTGCTCAAGGGCTTATCCAAGGAGAAGCCTAGGTCTGCAGCCTGTCCGTATTGCTTCAATGTTGCCAAATTCACGCGGTCGATGAAACGGATATTGTCATGGTTGGCATACAAAAGCTTCAATGCTGGCAACGCATCGCCAGAACCCACAAATAGCAAAACTACCGAGCCATCCAGACTGGCCGCTTCAGCCAGTTCTTCCGCCCCACGCTCCATGTTAATGCCAGCACCCTGCATCAACCAAATCACGCCATCCTCCGGCAAACTCAATGCTTGCCTGGCTGTTTTTTGATGCAGACTGGTCTGATCAGCATTGCCTTCCTTAGAAAAAGGCAAGCCAGCATCAGGAAGCAAGGGCACATTGCGAATGACATCAAAGGACTGACCGTATTCCTTGAGGTATTGGTTTGCGATGGATGCATTGACCGTTACATGTGCATCTGCGCGGGGAATGCCATAAGACTCAACCTGCTTCCAACACCAACGAACCAAGGGTCGCTGACGCAGCTCTGGTGTCCCTAGAAAGTATTCATGGCTGTCATAGATCAAGGGCTTTGATCGGGCATAGGCCAGCAAAGCATTGGGCAGCAAGCTATCCACATCATTGGCAATATAGCAATCTGGATCAAGCTTGCTCAAGCTTCGAAACAAGCGCCATTGGTAGGCTAAATAAAACAGGGGACCCCGGTTAAACCAACAGGTGAAACGCTCAACATCTGCTTCCATGCCTACCGCAACCGGTTCAGGATTGGGGTAGGTTCGGCCAATGAAGGTGATGTCATAACCCCTGGACTTCCACACCAAGGCCGTGCGCCGGACGCGTTGATCGCTGTGCAAATCGTTGATGACAGATATGGCTATGCGTGGCATGTTGGCTAAGGTAAACCCTTAGGCAAGATTTCCATCGCCCAATCCCCATCCTTGACGACCTTTGTCCACATGGACCCCAAGCACATTGCCATTGCAGATTACCATTACGATTTGCCCAAGGACCGCATTGCGACCAAGGCTTTGGAACCCCGCCATGCGGCTAAAATGTTCACGCGGATTCAAGGACAAACTCAGCATTTTCATGTTGCTGATCTGCCTGAAGTCATCCGGGCTATTGGACCCTGTCATGTGGTTTTGAACGAAGCTAAAGTGGTGAAAGCCCGGATGTTTTTCCTGCCACCCAGCGGCATGGGGGCCAAGGTTGAGGTCTTCTACCTTGAGCCTGCTGATCAATCCATTGAGTCAGCCATGCAGGCAACCAAACAACTCAAGGCCTGGGTCAAAGCCAAGCCTGCAAAGAAGTGGAAGACTGACAGCACATTGCACATGGGGGATCAAAACCAACTGAAGGTTAAACGGTTGGCAACGGTGGACGATCGGATTCTGGCATATTTCACCTGGGACAGTGCCTTGAGCTGGGCAGAGATCTTAGCTGACATTGGTGCCGTCCCTCTCCCACCCTACTTCAATCGACCAGCTGATGAGGTGGATGACGACCGCTACCAAACGGTCTTTGCCTCTGTGGAAGGCTCAGTTGCCGCACCCACAGCAGGGCTACATTTCAGCGAAGAGCTCATGGGCAATTTGACCGGAGCCCAGCTGCATCGCCTCACCCTGCATGTTGGCGCAGGCACCTTCATGCCCGTCAGTAGCGAAACCATGGAAGGCCATCCCATGCATGCGGAGACCTTTGTTATGCCTGTTGAAAGCCTGCTTGCATTGACTGATGATCAACCCATCATTGCCGTTGGAACAACTGCGGCAAGAACCTTGGAATCCATCTATTGGATGGGTGTGGATTTGATGCAAACCGGTCAAGCCTCTATGGACCTCGAACAATGGAGACCCTACCAACAATCTGGTAATCAGCCTTCCATGAAGGACAGTTACCAAGCCTTAGCTCAATGGGCAAAGAATCAGCAGTTGTCCCATGTATCAGGTCGCACGGCATTGATCATAGCACCGCCCTACCGATTCAAAACATTGAGCTACTTGATGACCAACTTTCATCAACCACAAAGCACCTTGCTTTTACTGGTTGCAGCGGCCATAGGCCCTCAATGGGCATCCTTTTACCAAGAGGCCATGCAACATGGCTACCGTTTTCTCAGCTATGGGGACAGTCAATTCCTGGAAGTCAATCGCCGCTAATGCAAAAAAAAATGGCGCCCAGAGGGCACCATTTTGATAAGGTATTGCGTGTGGCTTATTCGCCTTCCACGCTGTTCACGTAAAGTACGCCAGCTGAGCCATCAAATCGCTCAGACCAAATGACGGTCACAATGTCGTAGCTGTAGTCAAGACCTTGCAAGGCTGACAATGCACCCTTCCAAATTTTGATCTGGATTGGCGTGTATTGCGAACCAAAGATGTCTCCAGCAAAGTAAGCCCTGCCTAGAGGGTTGATGGTGTCAAGGGTGATGCCCCAGTCAAAATCAGCGATGCCTTCAACTGCAGGAATGTGGTCGTACTGGTAGATGTCGCCAGAAGTCACGCCAACAGTTGGGTCAGTCACAGCCCATGTTGAAGGGGTGTTTCCTGACCCAGTGGTGACCCATGGAACTGTTGAAACTTGGTTCAAATCGACCACTGTGCCACCTAGGTTGTACTCTTTAGCATCAATACCGCTGATCATCATGTAGCTCTGCACGTAATAGGATGTGGTTTTACTCGTCTCAAAGAACTGCACTTTCACATCCACAGTGATGGTGTCACCTGCTGCATTTTCATGGTGCGTGTGTGCCACACCAACTGTGGTTGGGGTTGCAGATACTGCTGCTGCAATAGGACCTGAGATGCTTTGGCCCGCATCCGTATTGTTTACATAGAAGTTTGGAACACCTGATGTTGGAAAAGCCGCATTCAATTTGGTGCATACCGCTGTCTCAAGAAGGTCACCCGTGTGAGAAACAAAGGCTACCACACGCGAACGCTCAGTATTGTATATGTTCTGCTCTTGCTTCAATGAAGCTGTACCATTGGGGCAGTACTGACACCATGCGCCCGTAGTCTCAATAACCAAGGCGTTGGACTCGTTGTACACAACTAAGCTGTCAGTGATGTACGGGTCAGGGGTTGGCTCAGTTGTGACTGGCTTGTCGCAAGACATAGTCAATGCTATCAAAAGGGTAAGAATAACAATTTTTTTCATGCAGCCAAATTACAACTAAAATCTCTACATAGTCAATTACAATGGCTTCAGCCAAATTGATACAGGTAAATGGTCTGAGGACCCAGCCAGGTAACGACTCCCCTGAAAACTTCGGTGAATTATCATCCGCTGATTGGTTTTTTTCAAACCAAAGGGAACATGCCGGACATTGGCTTGCCAGAGGCTTTGATCGACCAGCCAGACATGATCCAACCATGACCAACGGTTGCGGTAGATGTAGGTGCCTGGTGGCCCTTTTGCATCGCGCACATGCATTCCTTCCCCTTGAAGCCATTGACCCATGGGGCCTTTGGGGTGCTCGTTCATGTCGCCCACAAGGCAGTCAACTTGCTCGCATTGCGATAAAATGCTTTGCATGGCATGCAATCGCCTATGGGGACGAGGGTCGCGTTGGGAAGGCAGGTGAACAAACAGCAAAGTCAGGCTATCGCCACCCTTGCGGCAATAAAAGGTTACCTGCACCGCATCCCTGCTTGGTGACCCCTTCGGTTGCAGCCACGCAACCTGCAAGACTTTGATTCGTTGAGGGTCATACATCACAGCCACATCAATACCCCTGGCATCTGGGCTGTCCTGGTGCAGAATCCAGTGGGACCATGACAATGGCAGTTTGCGCAGCAAGTCAACCATCACTTCGGCATTTTCAACCTCAGCAAAGGCCATGATTTCAGGTGGGCGACCCTGAGAAACAGCCATCAAGCCCTGAGCTAATCGCTGCAGCTTAACGTGGTATCTCTGACTTCCCCATTGTTTCACACCCTGCGGGGTGAAGGCCTCATCAGCTACGTTAGGCTGATCAATGGTATCAAAGGCGTTTTCAAGGTTCCACCAAATCGCATGAATGCTATCCGTGGATTGCGCGAGCATGACATGGCCTGAAAACAGACCTAAAACAAAAAATACCATCCATTGCATGGCGCAAATGACGCCAAGCATCCGGGTTGGCATGACACATGAAACGCTTTTGCTTACTTCATGCGACGCGTCCGGCGATTGCCTTCCGTCTGCTGCTCCATCATGGACTCCATCTTACTGGCAAATTTAGATTTGCGGCCTCCCTTTGATTTGGTGACCTCAATCTTCGCGCGAATGGCGTCTTCATTGATGAAGAACTTGCGAATGGCCCATTGCTGGCCAAAGACCAAGATGTTGGACAAGAAATAATAGTAAGACAAGCCAGACGAGTAACTGTTAAACCACACCAAAAGCATGACTGGCATCAAGTACTGGATGACTTTCATTTGCTGCTGCATCATGTTATTGCCAGCTGTGCTGCCTGCAGACATTTGGTTATTCATCTTTGTGTACATGAATGTGGATATTGCCATCAAGATGGTGAAGAGGCTAACGTGATCACCATAAAATGGGATGGTCATTGGCAATTCCATGATGGAGTCATAAGAACTCAAATCATCCGCCCACAAAAAGCCCTGCTGTCGCAACTCAAAACTTGCTGGGAAAAAGCGGAACAATGCAATCAAAATTGGCAAGCCCAACAACTGGGGCAAACAACCTCCCAGCGGATTAACCCCTGTCTTCTGGTACAAGGCCATGGTCTCCTGTTGCTTTTTGGAATCCCCCTTATCCGGGTATTTCTCTGCAATGGCATCCATTTCCGGCTTCAGGACTCGCATCTTCGCCATGGATTTGTAGGAAGCAAACGTCAACGGCGAAAGAATGCCTTTGAAAAAGAGTGCCATGACAAAAATAATGAGGCCATAACCCAAGCCAAGACCTTCCAAATAACCGAAGAAGGGCACTACAACGCCCTTAGAAATCCAACCAAAAATGCCCCATCCAAATGGAATGATGTTGCCAAATGTCTCATCCACCTCGCGCAGCATGTCATACTGGTTTGGCATATGCACCCATAAACCTGATGCGCGAATTTCGCCATTGACCGCAGCTAGGCTAACTTTAGAACGGAATGCCCTAGTCCGTGTTGAATCGTTTTGAACCGGTGTTTCTGTCCGCAAATCAACATGGGTAAAATGCTGGTCACAGGTAAAAATGCTTGAAAAAAACTGTTGCTTGTGAGCGACCCAAGACACATTGCTTGCGCTCTCCTCATCATCGCGACCATCACTCAAGGATGATTCATCGCCTTCAGAAGCTTCCCAATAATACGTGGTGGTTGTGGTCACCTCTTGACTAAAGGCTTTTTCATGGCGAATGCCATCTTGGAACCATGTGAGATCCAATGACCCTTCACTAGGAGACACCAGTGACCATGCCAAACCAAAGCTTTCGCCTAATTCAAATGTCCATGTGGTTTCACCTTGGGTAAGACTGAGGTGATTGCCTTGGTGATCTGCCACAAACAGGCCCTCATTGGCACCGCCGAGTCGCTGCTGGCGATTGACTAGCATCAGGGGATTCCCCAAGTAATCTTTCTGACCCTTCACCTGAACCTCCACCATTTGAGCGCCGTCATTGGTGAAGACGTAGCGAACCACGTCGTTTTCTAAGGTGTATTCCTCTATAACTATGTCAGCTTGAGCGACTGCCTCATTCGACACGAAATCTTGACCTTGAAGGCTTGCAACATCTGTTGTTGATTTGCTGTCAACGGCCGATATGCCCTGATTGGTTACAGGTAGGGCAGCATCACTGATAGCCATCGGCTCTTCAACGGCAACAACCTGCTCAGCAACGACCGGCTCATCAGGCAGGTTCTCTCCAGCCCACCAAGTGTAGGCCATGAAAATGACGCCAATTAAAACAAAACCGATGATTTGATTTCGGTCAAATCCTTGCTTTTCCTCCATCATTATTTGGTGGTATTATAAGTCTTCGCTGCCCTGACAAAGGCAACAAACAGTGGATGTGGGTTGACCACAGTAGATTGGTATTCTGGATGGAATTGAACAGCCAAGAACCATGGATGATCAGAGACTTCAATGATCTCTACCAAGCCAGTTTGTGGATTAATTCCTGATGCTTGCATGCCAGCTGAAGCCAAATCTTCGAGGTAGGCATTGTTGAATTCATAGCGATGGCGGTGGCGCTCACTGATGGAATCCTTGCCATAAATTTCCTTAGCACGTGACCCTTCAGATAAAACGCAATCACAAGCACCCAGTCGCATCGTTCCACCCATGTTCGTTACTTGCTTTTGCTCAGACATCAGGCCAATGACAGGTTGTGCACAGTCCGGTTCAACCTCACTGGAATTCGCTCCTTTGAGCTGTAAAACATTGCGACTGTACTCAATAACCGCAGCCTGCATTCCAAAGCAGATACCCAAGAATGGAATGCCCTGCTCGCGTGCAATACGCACTGCCTCAATTTTGCCTTCAAAGCCTCTGGAACCAAAACCAGGAGCTACAAGCACCGCATCCAAACCTTTCAGGCTTTCGCCAGCATTGTCCACGCTCAATGCTTCAGAATGGATCCAACGCACATTCACCTTCACCTCATTTCGAGCGCCTGCATGAATCATGGACTCAGTGATGGACTTGTACGAATCGTGCAATTCCACATATTTGCCAATCAAACCAATTTCAACTTGTGATTTAGGCTCCATCACACGGTCAACAAAGTCTTGCCAGTCACGCATGTCAGGCTTGATTTCAGCTGAGAGACCCAACTTACTCAACACCACGGCATCCATGTCTTGCTCATGCAATTTCATGGGTACCTCATAAATGCTTTTCGCATCCAATGACTCAATGACCGCATTAGGGGTCACGTTGCAAAACAAGGCCAATTTTTCCCTGACCGATGCGTCCAATGCATACTCAGATCGGCAAACCAAAATGTCTGGCTGAACGCCATTTTCCTGCAAAGTTTTCACAGAATGCTGAGTTGGTTTGGTTTTCAATTCACCGGTGACGCGGAGGTATGGGATCAACGTCAAGTGGATGCAGACACAATGTCCTTCATGTTCCCAGCGGAGTTGACGAACTGCTTCAATGTATGGCAAGGCCTCGATGTCTCCAACTGTGCCCCCGATTTCTGTGATCACAATGTCATAATCTCCGCTTTGACCGAGCAGTTGCATGCGATGCTTGATTTCATCGGTGATATGGGGAATCACTTGAACGGTTTTACCAAGGAAATCACCACGACGCTCCTTGTCAATGACCGATTGGTACACGCGACCAGTGGTGACATTGTTTGCCTGCGATGTGGGTCGATTGAGAAAGCGTTCGTAATGGCCTAGGTCTAAGTCGGTTTCAGCGCCGTCATCAGTCACATAGCACTCCCCATGTTCATAGGGGTTGAGGGTACCTGGATCGATGTTGATGTAGGGGTCAAATTTTTGAATAGTGACCCGGTAGCCCCTTGCCTGAAGGAGGGTTCCCAATGAAGACGCAACGATTCCCTTACCGAGAGAAGAGGTTACGCCGCCTGTGACAAAGATGTATTTCGTGCTAGAAGCCATGTAAAATTAGGTTCCAGCAAAAGTAGGGTATTAGAAGGCGTAGCCCAACATCAAAGTGGGCATGATTGGCAATTGATTTACCCGCTCTGCGTTTGGGGTGTCATAGAAGAAAATATTGGCGCGATTGTACACATTGGTTGCGGCAAATGACAGATCCAAGACTTGGTGATTGGCCATCTTCCATGATTTACTGATGGTGACATCCATGCGGTGGTAGTCAGGCAAGCGTTGACTGTTCAACCCCCCGTAAAGGATGCCCATTTGGCCATTGCTTCGTGGGTAGGTGTAGTCCACATAGGGCTGTCCATCAGGCTCCGTGAATGGCAGAAGCTCGTAGTAGCCCTTGATGGGTGTGAAGGGGAAGCCTGAGCCATAGTTCCACCGAAGGTTGAACACCCAATCCTTATCCGTCGTGTAGGACACAACCATGTTGGCATTGTGGCGGCGATCATAATGTGGGGGGTAGTCAACCACGCCATCAAAACGGGTCACTTTGCCATAAGAGTATACAGTCCACAGGTACCAATGCTTGTCTTCATAGGTTAGAAGAAAATCCAAGCCCTTGGCCATGCCCGATTCCACAATGAAGTCTTTTTTAAGCAATTCAGGCTCGTCATCATAGGCTGGGATGTCATCGTAAAGCTTGTACCGGTTGATGTTGGTGATCTGATTGAAGCGCTTTGCGTAGGTCTCAACTTCCAAGGTCCATCGATCGGTCAAATTGGTCTCCATCCCAAGCACCAAATGATCAGCTGTTTGCAATTTATTGAGGAGCAACTGCCCATCAAACTGTGAGGGTAGATCGGTATCACCACTGAGGAATCCATAGAACAAGTTGACCACATCTCGGTCAGAATTGGCTGCAACCAAGTTCTGTGAGTACTTGCCTGCAGATGCCTTCAACCTGAAATTCTCTGTCACATTTACTTTAGCACCCAATCGAGGCTCCACGCGAGTGATGGCTAATGATCCGTAATTATGGATGCGAAGTCCCGGCTGAATCAGCCACCGACCAATTTCCATCTTATAATCCATGTATGCAGCCAGTTCAGGGGTGTTTTCTAGCTGCTGAAATTGGCGACCAACGGTATTGGTGTATTGGTAATCCGTGCGGTAACCAATGAATTCCAAGCCATACTGAAACTCATCGTGATCCCGCAGCAAATAGGTGAAATCTAGCCCACCATTGAATCCAGATATCTCACTCTCCCTGGGGCGATTTTCCAATTCCGTGCTTTGAATTTTGTAGCTACTTGTTGCTAAATGCCCCTCGATCAACGTGGCAGATGATGGTGGAACAATCAAAAATTCAGCACCTTGACCCACGGCATGCCAGGAGATAGACTTGTCGCCCGAAAAGCTAACAGCATCATTGAAGTCAAAGCCATAAATATTGAGTTTGCTTCCGCCATCAGCTTCAACCGTGTACTTCATATACAGGTCCTCAAACTGGAAAGGAATGCCACCATACTGCGTGGATGCATGGGGGTAGATGTAAGGTGCAACCTTGTCCAAGTAAGATTTCTTGGTAGAAATCATCAAGGAACTGGGTGCCAGGCCTTGATCATTGGCCTCGCCGATGGGCAATTCCAACAGCAACTTTGCCATGTAGGTTGAAGCTGACACCTTACCAGCAATGCGTTCGCGGTTACCCGTACGGGTTTTAATGTCCATCACCGAGGAGGTCCTACCGCCATATTTGGCTCCGAATCCCGCCGTGTAAATGTCTGCCTTTTGCAAAATATCTGTGTCAAATACAGAGAAAAACCCAATGCTATGAAAGGGGTTGTACAGTATCATCCCATCGAGCTTGATGAGGTTTTGAATGGGTGCGCCACCGCGGATGTACAATTGCCCACCTTGGTCACCTGTCGTGATGACACCTGGTAAAACTTGCAAAGCGCGAACCAAATCAGGCTCACCGCCAATGGAAAAGGTGCCAATGGTTTTGGGGCTCAATTGAATCGATGCCGTCGCAACCTTTGTTTGCTGCTCTTGCCGTTTAGCATTCACAACAACACCAACCAATTCAATGGTGGACTCTTCCATTAAGAAGCGCTCAAAGCTGGCACGTGCATACTTCACATCAACCTTCCGGGTTTGTTTGGCATAGCCAACCCGCAGCACCTCTAGGGTCTGTTGGCCGACCGGCGCATCATTGATCTGGAAAAAGCCATCACCATTGGTGAAGGTTTTTAAGGCATGCCCTTGCAACTGAACTTCCGCATACTCCAATGGCACTTGGCTTCCTCTCTCAAGCACATAACCGCGAATGGTTGAGGCCTGACCCATGACCTGCATGGCCATGAGCATCGTTAGGCAATTAAGCCAGAATCTTGAAGAGTAATTCATGCAAAATGTTTGAATCATTGAGATGTGGAGCACCCATGCCTTTGGATTGGCCATCAGCGGCGCGAAGATAACCGATGATTCGCTGCAATTTTGCCTGTGTGTAATTCTGTGCCACCAATGCCACATCCCTCAGGGCCCACTCAGACATATTCAATGCCTTGCAGGCATGGCTGGCTTGTTTATTTATCAAACTGCTGTAAGCATAAGCCTTGGAAAAGGTTGAGTACAGCAGGCCTATGGTCAGCACCAACGGCTGCTCCTTGCTGTTTCTAGCCATGCTCTTTGCGATGCGGTAAACCTTGGGGTGATCTTTCGCTGCCAAGGCCTTGATCAATTCAAAATTGTTGTAAGTCTTACTGATGCCTGTATGGCGTTGCACAACGTCTGCATCCACATTGCCTTCCGCCCCTAAAAGGCCACGGTATTTCTCAAGCTCCATGCGTACCCTACTCAATTTACTGCCCATGCTCTCTGCCATCAATGCAGCGGCCTTGGGGCTGATGTTTAAATCCAATAAACGGGCTTGATTGGCTATCCATGGTGGTAATTGGTGGTCTGCAATGGCTTTGGTCTCTACATAAACGGCTTGTTCACCAGCCTGCTTCAATGCCTTGTAAAGGGCGCGGCGTTTGTCCAATTTTTTTCCACTGAGGGCAATGGCAAGGATTGTGCTCGGTTGAGATTGCTCCACGTAGGTCGCTAAATCATCCAAATCTCGAACGTGCTGAGCCTCCTTCACTAAGACTACTGTGTATTCAGCCATCATGGGGTAGCGTTTTGCCTCAGAAGCAATGCTGCTTGCGTCGGTTTCCTTGCCGTACAGGATGCTGAGGTTGAAATCCCTCTCCCCTTCACCTAAGACATGATCAGCCAGGTGATTCAAGGCCTCATCACCCACAAAAGGTTCCTCGCCACCAAAGACATAAATCTGTCGGTAGCGACCTCGTTTGAGCTCAGTCAGCAGTTGATCTCCTTTTGCAATCATATTGGCAAAACTATCACCTGTGATGGTATGGTTCGTTATGAAGAATGGTCATGCAGCGATAACATTGCTCAAGGAATATCAATCGAACCATGTCATGGGTGAATGTCAATGGACTCAACCCAAGGGTAGCAGCTGCCATTGCACGGAATTCTTGGGAAAACCCATAGGCATCTCCTACGGCAAACACCAATCGCTTGGGGCCTGCATTCATCCATTTCTGCATCTGTCCTGCCAATTTCACGCTGTCATGCAAGGCGCCTTTTTCATCCAATAGCACCAAGGTGTCCCCTGGCTTCAGGTATTTCAGCTGAGCATCTCTGCTCGAAACAACCTTCATGGAGGTTTTTACGTAGCGCTGGAGACGGCTCAGGTAGGTATCCATGCCTTGCTGTATCAAGGCATCACCCGTTTTTCCAATAACCAACATCACAATCTCCATGCCTTGCCTTTCTTTGTGACAAGTTTACGCCATAGCCTCATTTGAATTGAAAGATCTCTTAGAATTTATCACAGAATCAACTCATGGACCGCAAAAGGGTCATTGGAGCTGAGATGACAACCCACAACCTGGATTAAGCCAATCAAGTCCTGAGCAATGCAAAACAGCCGTCCAGCGCATCCCATCAGCAGTGTCGTGAAACTGAAGCCAATGGCAAACTCAATAGTGCTACCTTGCTTGCTTATGCACAACGTGGCGCGGATTATTTGCCTATGAATTTCAAAGCAACATGGAAGGACTGACGCGCCTACTTAAGAAAATTCCATTTTACGGTGGCTTAACCATGCATGACGTGGCTGTGTTCTACTGGCATGGCTTGTACGAGGGCTCTGTGACAAGCCGTGCAGCATCCATCAGTTTCTCCTTCTTTCTTGCCCTGTTTCCTGGGGTGATTTTTCTTTTCACTCTGATTCCCTTCATTCCCATTGACGGTTTTCAAGTGGAGCTTTTCAGCTTGTTGAAAGACATCATGCCACCAGACAGCTTTGAGGCCACCCACAAAATCATCATGGATATCTTGACCATCAAGCGAGGCAACTTACTATCGGTTACAGTTTTAGCCACATTGGCTTTTGCGACCAATGGCACATTATCCCTCATTGGCAACATGGCATTGACTGTGCACAACATCCAAGTCAGGGCTTTTTGGGGGCAATACATTGCCGCATTGGCGCTGACAATCATTCTGGCCTTGATCTTGATTGCAGGCATTTCCATGATTATTTTCTCCTCTGCTGTCATCAATGACCTCATCCCGATTTCCTTCCTTGGGCTGTCCAATGACACGGCCGTGAGCCTGAGTAGAGATGGCATCTTGGTTGCATTGATTCTGATTTCAGTTTCCTTGCTTTTTTATTATGGCCCAACAAAAAAAGCTCTGTGGCGCTTGATTTCACCTGGCTCAATCCTTTCAACTTTGCTGATTATTTTAAGCACAAGCCTTTTTGGCGAGTACGTTTCAAGCTTCAATACCTACAACCAATTCTATGGCTCCATTGGCACGTTGATGGTGATTCAATTGTGGATTTATATCAATGCCATTGTCCTGATTGCAGGCTTTGAATTCAACGCCAGTGTTGCCGTTGCAAAAAACCGCGTAAATTCATCCCCAGAAACAAACAAGAAATAAGACTATGAAACGCATCCTATTAATGGCCACAATGGCCCTCTTCACATTCCAATCCCAAGCACAAAGCGCTGATGACATCACTGGCACTTGGTGGACCTACCACGATGACAAGAAAAGTGGCCAAGTGGAAGTTTACAAATACAAAGACAGCTACCGTGGCCGTATCGTCCATGTGGTTGACAACAAAAACCCCGATGGCACATCTCCGAAGCTGGATAACTTCAATCCTGATGAGTCCAAGCGTTCAAGGGTTATTCAAGGCATGCGTGTCATGATTGACATGCGATGGGATGCTGATGACAAAGAATGGTCCGGCGGTCAGATCTATGATACAAAATCTGGCAACACCTACGATTGCTATGCTTATTTGCAAGAGGATGGTTCCTTGTACTTCAAGGGCTACCTGCTAGGCATACGGTTCATTGGTCGATCTACCTCTTGGACCCGAGTGGAATAAACAGACCAAGACCGATTAACAAGCGCCCATCAGCAATGACTGGGCGCTTATTTTTGTCTACCATGTCAGAACTTAACCTTCCGCATTTCTTTATTCTAGGCGCACCCAAGTGTGGCACCACATCATTGGCTGCCTACCTAGCGGATCACCCCAAGGTCTATTTCAGCCAACCCAAAGAGCCCAATTACTTCAATATGGACTTCAGCGAGTCGCATCGCAAATTTCACAGCTTGGACAGCTATGCCAATGCATGCTTTCCTGCGGCATCCAAAGACCTGCTTCGGGGTGAAGCTACTGTCTGGCATTTGGTCTCCGATGTTGCCATTGAAGAAATTCTTAAGGCCGTTCCGCAGGCGCGCTGTATTGTGATGCTGAGGGATCCCAAGGAACTCATCCCATCCTTACATGCCACACTGCTCAGGGCACTCACTGAAGACGTCCATGACGCTCACCAAGCCTTCCTGCTGCAAGACCAACGGCGACAAGGCAAGCACATTCCGGCCACAAGCCGCAATTTGCATCAGTTGCTTTACACCGAGGTGGCAAGCCTTGGCAAGCAAATGCAACGCCTACAATCCTTGGTGCCTGAAAATCGGATCCACTGCATTTGGTTTGATGACTTCAAGGCCAGCCCTAAAGCAGCTTATGAATCAACGTGTGGCTTTTTAGGCATTCAGCCTGAAGCCATTGAAACCTTCAGCAATCACAACCCAAGAAAGGTGATTCATGCCAAATGGCTGGCGTGGGTGATTGGGCGATTGAGTCAATCCAAATGGATTCGGAAAACCAAGCAATCCTTGGGATTCACGATGGGGAAAGGCCCGTTGAGCACCCTGAGTCAATTGAACAGCAAGGAGGTCGCATCTGAAGGAATCAGTTTGAATTTTCAAGCAGACATCAAAGAGGCCCTCAGTGAGGATGTGGCATTGTTGGCTTCATTGACCGGTCGCAACCTCGATCACTGGTTGTAGGCTGCCATCAAGGCCTGACCCACAGAAGACGCATCAAAGGCTGAGAAATCAAGGGCATCATTCGCCACCGCTATGGGCTGTTGCCACAATTGCTCCACGGCATCCGCAAAACCCTCTGCCGTCAAAGGTGCCAGAAAGCCAGTTCCTGCATGAATCCAATTTTGGAAGGCTGGAATGTCACTGGCAATCACCGGCAAACCACTTGCCAGAGCTTCCAAAACTACAATACCAAAGGTTTCTGTTAAACTTGCCTGAAGCAGCATGTCAGATTGGCGATACCTCAAGGCCAATGCCTCTGCATCGAGGGTACCATGCCAAGTGACCTGGACAGATTGGCTGTTCGCCAGTGCCTGAAGCGCCTGCAATCGATCGCCTGAACCCACATGGTGCAAATGCCATTGCACCGATGGATGGCGTTGATTCAAGATGGCAAGGGCCTCAATCAACAGATCGATGCGCTTGATGTGCTTGTTGGCTTCAATCAAACTGGCGACTGTCAATAGGTTCACCTCAGCTGACCGAGCATGCCTATGGCGTTTCTCATGGGTGAAGGCCTCCAAATTGACCACGTTGGGGATGACGGTGATCGGGGCAAGGTTCTCAAGTGTTCCTCGAAGGTCATTGGCAAGGTGTTCACTGACTGGGAAAATGGCACGTGCCTTCGCGTAGGTGGATCGGATGGATGGCCCTTTGAACCAATGTGTTGAAGCCTTAGCTGCCTTGGACCAATGTTCCGTGATCCAATACGGGCAAGACCAACGACCCGCCAGATGTCTGGTCAAACTACCCGCAGGGTACACCACATGACCATGCAGGGATGTCGGTTGATCATAACCCTGACGCGCATAAGATTTGGCAACAATCCAAGCAAGCAAAGCGGGCATGTGCAAGAGCCATTGCCAAAAGACGGATCGGATCTCGAGCACCAGCAACCCATCCCCCTGATCTTTCAGGTTGATTGTCAGGCAACGCGATGCAGGGGATACATCAACAAACAATAGCCTGCAAGAGGGTTGTCTTGCCTTGAAGGCCTTCCAATGGGCATCAATGAACGTGCCGCGAACCGGGTGATTCACATCGGGAAACCAGGTCGTGACCCACAGCGTCATGATCGCAAGGGATTGATTCGACGAATCATGGCATTCACATCAGGAGCCAGCTTGAAGCCGTACAAGGCAATCGCAAACCACAACAACCCCAACAACCAATGGAGCCCCATTGTCATCCAGGTTGATAGCGTCCACAGTTGGTCAGGCAGCACCTGCGCTTGTCCCCAAGCCAGCCAGGCCGCTAGCCCGAGCAAAGTCCAGGCAAAGGCAAGCATGAAGCGTGCATCCATCCACACATGACCGGACAGCCGGTACAAAGCCACCAATTTCAAGGCATTGTAGCTGAGCACTGCAACAAAAAAGACCTGCGACGCCCCCACAACCCCGTGATCGGGGATCCAATAATAACCCAGCCCAAAGGCGACTGCAAGCATCAATCCATTGGCAAACAAGCCCCAACGGTAGAGTTTGGATGTCACCAAAACCAAGCCGGATGGCCCGGTGATTACATGGATCAACTGTGCCGCTGAAACCCATAAAACAGCCGACTCACCACCCTGGTAAGCTGGGGGAAGCCAAGCAAACATCCACGGGGCGATGGTGAGAACCATGAGAAAGATAAAGGAAGACAACATCCATTGACTGGCAAGCGATCGCAAACCAAGCGACTTGAGTTCTTCCCATGATTCTTCTGCAACCAATTTAGCAATGATGGGTCGCAAAGAGGCATTCATTGCCTTCATGGGAATTGCCACAACGATCCCAAAGTTGAAGGCAATGGCGTAATGCGCCACGGCAACCATGCCAAGCCACGCGCCAATCATCAAAATATCCAATTGGCCAAACATCATCGCGGCAACAGAGGTCAGCACCATGGTCAATGCATAGGTTACAATAGGCTTTACCGCCACGGTCTCTTGACTGGCGGGCGGCAAGGTTTTCAGGGCGCGATGCCCCACCCAGATAGCCTGCAACAAGAAGCTGATGACGATGCCTGCAATCATTTGCTGGAAATCCAAGACGCCAAACATGGTTAGTAGCAGCAAAATACTGATGCTCAATTTCCTGCCACTGTCCTTGAGGACGTAAGGCAGAATAACTTCCTGGCGATGGATCAGTTGAGAAGCGTAGAGCTCAAAGAACACATAGGCTGCCACCAAGAGCCACATGACTGCCACCATGGCATCTGGCCAATGGCCAATCACTAGCTGGCTCAGCGCCTCATCCCCTAGCCAGTAGCCCAGCAAAAGCAGAACCAATAAGGTCAATGACAGCAAATTCCTACCAAATCGCAGTAAATAACGGTGACTTCCCTGGGGAATTTTAGGCAACCAAGTGACCATGGCTTGCGGCCAACCCCAATGGGCAAAGGCGCCAACAATCATGGCCGTAGAAATCATCCATCGGACAACACCCATGAAACCCGGGTCATCGGGGAAGGTCATGGGAAACAAAAGGAAGGCATTCAATGCCCCCAAGAGGGTTCCAACATAGCCAGATAGCATGATCCAGCCAGACTGCTTTGCTACGATACCCATGATGACAATTCCAATTGAGGGCATAACGTTTGAAGTGCTTGCACGTCCTCTGTGTAGGCGGCTTTAACTTGACTCAGCAACTCAAGCTCTTCCTGATTTTTTTCTGGCATTCGACCTGCATTGAATCGCAAGTACAAAGGAAGCAAAGCCTCCTGAACCCCATGAGGGATGAAGCGCTGCAATTGCAAACCTAACCGGTGCAACATCTTGCTTTTGATGGCCACCGTCGCATTGTGCTGAACAAAATCGTAGTGCTGATAGAATGCCCCATCCAGACCAAGGAAATTGGCCATAGATGCCATGGCATCAGCAGGATTGCTAACCAGGTTCTCAAACGTGTCGACATGCACATGCTCCTCACCCAATGCATCAATCCATGGCTTGAGGTAGTTGGCATAACGGCCGTGGCTTAGTAGCTGGGGGTCTGAGGCATAGCTTGCCCAGCTTGTGGTGATTCGCTTGGTCCGATGGCGCTCAAAACGGTACTGACTGTAGAGCCTGGCACCTGGCTCTCGCAATAGAAAAATGACCTTTGGCGGACCCGGCAAGGCAGGAATGTGCTTCAAGGCATTGTGCTGGTAGATATAGGCAGCCGTGGCCTCCATGCAGAGCTGACCTGGCTTGCGCCCCTTGAAGTAGGAGGCGTAGGTTGACAAATCATGATCGATCACATTGGCCTGTCGATTGAAGCGACTGACTTGGTCTGCAAAGAAAAAAGTTTCCTTCACCGGGGAGGCGTAAATGTCCGGGTGTGCCGCTAGCCAGAAATACACTGAACTGGTACCCGATTTGGGCGCGCCGGCCACAATAATCTGGGGTAATTCAAGGGCTTGCATCTGAGAGCCAAATTAAGGTGTTTTTCTTCGTAACATTGCCTTTAACCTTAACTCATCTCGCATGTCTCTTTTCCAACGCGACAACTTGACGTCCTGGCTCTTGCCTATCGCAGTCCTTTTCACAGCTGTTGTCATTTATTTCTATCCCGTCATCCTTGGCGATCAGGTGATTGCACAAGATGACATCATGATGGGGTTGGCTAAAGGCAAAGAGATTGTTGATCACCGAGAAGCTACCGGTGAAGAGCCGCTCTGGACCAACAGCATGTTTTCCGGGATGCCAACTTTTCAAATTTCCACCGAATACCCCAACAACTGGCTGAGCCATTTGCAGGGATTCATGTCCACGGTGATGATCAAACACAATGGCATCTACATCATCCTTTCATTGATGATTGGGTTTTTTGCCTTGATGCGCAGTGAAAAAGTGCGACCTGAACTTGCCACCATTGCAGCCTTAGCCTTTGGCTTCTCAGCCTTCTTTATCATCTCTCTTGCCGCAGGCCACAATGCGAAAATCCGTACGGCAGCTTACATGGCGCCCCTAATCATGGGCGTGCTTCTCACCTACAGGGGCAAGCATCTGGTTGGCTTTGCATTGACCGCGCTTTTCACAGGCTTGAGCATTCATGCCAACCACTTTCAGATCACTTACTACACGGCCATCCCTATTCTGGCTGCTGTCATCACCTATGGTTTCATCCGTTTCAAAGCAGGAGAAAGCCGATCATGGATCAAGCAATCCTTCATCTTGTTGGCAGCTGCTGTTTTAGGTATTGGCCCCAACATTGGCAACCTCTGGTCTTCATCTGCTTACACGGAAGCCTCCATGCGTGGCGGCCATTCTGCCTTGGTTGAAGCCGAGGGCACCGGTGGGCTGGACTTTGACTATGCCATGAGCTGGTCTTATGGACCTGCTGAAACGCTCAACTTGATCATCCCTAATGCCACGGGCGGTGGCGCAAAACAAAGCTACCCTGACAGCAAACTCCATGAACTCCTGGTGAACAATTTCCGTTCTCAAGGCATGGGCAAACCCCTGGCTGAAAAGCAAGCTGAACAAGTGGTTGGCCAAGTGCTCTACTTTGGTGACCAATCCCTTGTCAACGGTGCTTATTATGTGGGCGCAGCCGTCTTCCTCTTGTTTCTCATTGGGCTATTCGTGGTCCGAGGTGCTACCCTGTGGCTTGCTTTAGGCAGCTTGCTATTGGTGCTATTGATGGCCTGGGGTAAGCATTTACCAGGTTTCAACGGGTTCCTCTTTGACCACATGCCATTGTACAACAAGTTCCGGGTGCCATCCATGGTACTTGTCGTGGCTTTCATGGTCATTCCATGGATTGGATTCAAAGGCTTAGAAGGCCTGCTTAACATGGACAAGGCCAAGGCCTTAACGATTTTGAAGCGAAGTGGCCTGATCGCCTTAGGTCTCTGTGGCGTTATCTACCTCTTTGGCGGCATGATCATGGGCTTGGAAGGTTCCAATGATGCTTATTGGGCTAGCAAAGGCCTACCCATGGACATCGTTCTGGATGACCGGTCTGGCCTGGTGAAAGCTTCAGCATTGCGCTCACTGATGATCATGGCAGCTGCCTGGTTGGCGCTATTCCTTCACCAACGCGGCACATTGAAGACAGCCCTGTTCATTGCAGCGCTAGGCTTGATCGTTGTGGGTGACTTGTGGTCCTTTGACAAGGACCAATTAGGCCATGAGGACTTCATCACACAGCAGGATGCCAATGCGCGTCTGCAGCCCACAGCAACTGACTTGTTCATCCTCAAGGATGCCGACCCGCATTACCGCGTGCTGAACACCACAGTCAACCTCACAAGTGACTCTTACACCTCTGCCCATCACAAATCCATTGGGGGCTACCACGGAGCCAAATTGGCCCGCTACCAAGACTTGATTGCAGGGCCTATGTCTGCAGGCAAACTGCCAATCTTTGGTATGCTGAATGCCAAATGGTTCATTGTCTCTGATGGCCAAGGTGGCAACCGTGCGGAGCTGAACCCCGAAGCTTGCGGTCATGCCTGGTTCCCAACAGAAATACGGGTGGTGGATGGCGCCAACGAAGCCATGGATGCCATCAGCTCAGAAGGTTTCAACCCTAAGACCACTGCCATTGTTGAGTCTGACATGATTGACCCTGAAGATGCTGGCAGCTATGCAGCAACACTTCGTTCAGCAACTGACAGCTCTTTTGAAGCAAGCATTGACATCGTTAAATACGCTGCCAATGTCTTGACCTACCAGGTGAAGAACCTAAGCGAGGACCGCTACGTGCTTTTTTCAGAGGTCTTCTACCAGGCGCCAGGCCAGGCATGGACATTGACTGCAGACGGTGTTGATCTTGACATCTTACGCGCCAATTACATCCTTCGCTCTGCCGTGATTCCTGCGGGAACCAAGGAACTGGTTTTTGCCTTCCATCCTGAGACTTACCGCAAAGGGGAAAGCGTCAACTTGCTGTTCAGTATACTCCTTTTGCTCACCTTATTGGGTGCTGGATGGGCTGAACTCCGCGCAAAGCAAGACTGACATGAAACTGCTTGTCATCTCCTACTATTGGCCGCCTGCAGGTGGTCCGGGGGTGCAGCGATGGCTCAAGACAGCCCTTGCACTGCAAGATCAAGGGCATGACGTTGAGGTGTTAACCGTTGACCCAAAGGCAGCAACCTATCCTCTGAAGGACATGAGCTTGCTGAAGGAAAGCGAATCCCTCACCGTTCATCACAGTGGCGCAACGGATTGGTTCAAGCGCTACCAACAACTGACCCGGCGCAAAGAGGTTCCCTTCAGTGGCTTTGCCAATCAAGCAGGCACGCCTGGCCCCTTGCAAAAGCTGTCACGCTTCATCCGGGGCAACTGCTTTTTGCCTGACCCAAGAAAGGGGTGGAACAAGCAAGCCACTGCTCTAGCCAACAAGCTATTGCAGTCCAAGGACTGGGACCTCATCATCACCACGGGACCGCCCCACTCCACCCATTTAATCGGGCAAACCCTGCAAAAAACCCATGGCATCACCTGGTGGGCAGATTTCAGGGACCCTTGGACCGATATCTACTATTATGATCAGTTCTACCCCACCCGATGGGCCAGAAGAAAAGACATGGCCATGGAGCAATCTGTGCTCAGTCAAGCAGACCGAATCCTTTGTGTCAGTGAGGATTTGAAGCGATTACTCAGCAGCAAAGTCAAGCGATCCAGCAATGATTTTCACATCATGCCTAACGGCTACGACCCTCAAGACTTCAGCGATGCAGCCAGTCAGCCAAGCAATGAAGCCTTCACTCTGGCATACACTGGCACATTGACCCTTCAATACCCTTTAGATGCACTCTACAAAGCCATTCAAGGGGTGATCGATGCCAGCCAAGCCATCAACTTGGTTATAGCAGGTCGTCCCGCCAAAGAATGCGTTGACCAATTGCAGCAGATGGCAAGGGTATCCAATGGATTATTCAGCTTCAAGGCATTGGGCTACTTGCCCCATGCAGAATCTGTCAAAGTGCTGGAACGTGCAGATGCTTTGCTTTTGCTGATTCCTGATTTGCCCAACAACAAAGGCATTCTCACAGGTAAATTGTTTGAATACATCGGCTCAGGTCGACCCATATGGGGGTTTGGGCCAGATGGTTCAGATGCACAAGCTATCCTTGACAAGGTCAACGCAGGCAAGCTCCACGAGGATCCCAACAAGGCCAGTCAACAATTGCTGTCATGGATGCATGACTGCCCGAGTGGGGCAAGCCAATCAGGCAAAGAAGCCTACACCCGAGCCGGCCTGGCAAAGGCCTTGATGGCTTAATAGATTGAGAGAATGCTACCTTGAGAGGTAGTAGTTCCTTTCGGAATAGACCTTTCGGAAGAAGGAATCCTTGAGGTCCTTGATGAAGTGGATAGCCTCACCTGTTGATTTCATCTGTGGCCCAAGGGTCTTGTTGACATTGGGGAATTTACCAAAGCTGAACACGGGCACCTTGATGGCATAACCATCCAAATGTGGTTTGAAATTGAAGTCCTTCACTTTCGCCTCACCCATCATCACCTTAGCTGCCGCATTGACATAGGATTCACCGTAGGCCTTGCAAATGAAGGGCACGGTACGTGAAGCCCTAGGGTTGGCTTCAATGATGTAAACGACTTCATCCTTGATGGCAAACTGTATGTTGATCAAGCCAACGGTACCTAAAGCCATGGCAATGGTCTCCGTGTGCTCACGGATTTGATCCATCACCAATTCTCCCAAATTGAATGGCGGTAAGGTGGCATGGGAATCACCTGAATGCACCCCACAAGGCTCAACATGCTCCATCACGCCAATGATGTAAACATCTTCCCCGTCACAAATGGCATCGGTCTCTGCTTCAATGGCGCCATCAAGGTATTGGTCCAACAAGACATTGCCATCAAAATTCTTGAACAATTCCACCACATGGGTTTCCAATTCTTCATCGTTAATGACAATCTTCATGCCTTGACCTCCAAGGACATAGGATGGACGAACCAAAATGGGGTAACCCAACTTTTCTGCAACCAACCGCGCTTCATCCGATTTTTTAATCACATCAAATTTAGGGTAGGGAATGCCTAGGTCCTTCAAGGTGTTTGAGAAACGGCCGCGATCTTCTGCAAGATCCAAGGATTCAAAATTGGTACCAATGACCTTGATGCCAAACCGCTCCAGCTTCTCTGCCAGCTTCAATGCGGTCTGCCCGCCAAGCTGTACAATAACCCCCACGGGCTTTTCATGCCGGATGATGTCGTAGATATGCTCCCAAAAAACCGGCTCAAAGTAGAGCTTGTCTGCGGTGTCAAAATCGGTGGATACCGTTTCGGGGTTGCAGTTGATCATGATGGTCTCATAGCCACATTCTTTAGCTGCTAGGACACCGTGGACACAGGAGTAGTCAAATTCAATGCCTTGACCAATGCGGTTGGGACCTGATCCCAAGACAATGATTTTCTTTTTGTCACTCACCTCAGACTCGTTCTCTGCAAAGGACTCACCCCCAGCAAGGGTCATTGGCATTTCAAACGTGCTGTAGTAATACGGCGTTTGTGCAGGGAATTCAGCAGCACAGGTGTCCACCAATTTCCATACACGTTCAATGCCCATACCTACACGCAAGTTGTGAATGTCGCTCTCCAAGCAATGGGTCATGTGAGCAATCTGGCGATCAGCAAAGCCTTTCATCTTTGCGTCCAAAAGAAGCTCCTTGGGCAAATTGGCCAGGGCATGTCCTTCAAGTCGGGTTTGTGTTTCAACCAAGGCCTCAATTTGCTTCAAGAACCACATGTCAATCTTGGTGATTTCATGGATTTTCCGCAAGGCAATACCCATCTGCATGGCATCGTACAAAACAAAGATGCGATCCCACGAGGCGTGCTCCAGTTTGTGAAGAATGATGGCTTGATCCCGCAACCCTTTGCCATCAGCACCTAAACCATTGCGTCTTATCTCTAAGGACTGTGCCGCTTTGTGCAAGGCTTCCTGAAAGGTTCTGCCAATACCCATCACTTCACCCACGGATTTCATTTGCAATCCCAAGCGGCGATCTGCGCCTTCAAACTTGTCAAAGTTCCAACGGGGGATTTTAACAATCACGTAATCCAAGGTTGGCTCAAAGTAAGCCGTGGTGGTTTTGGTGATTTGGTTGTTGAGTTCATCCAAGGTGTAGCCGATGGCTAACTTGGCTGCTACTTTCGCGATAGGGTAACCTGTTGCCTTGGAGGCCAGTGCTGAGGATCGAGACACCCTTGGGTTGATCTCAATGGCAACAATGTCCTCCTTTTTATCAGGGCTCACAGCAAATTGTGCATTGCATCCACCAGCAAAATTGCCAATCGAACGCATCATCAAGATGGCCATGTCACGCATGCGTTGGTAGGCCGTATCACTCAATGTCATGGCAGGAGCCACGGTGATGGAGTCTCCTGTATGAATCCCCATGGGATCCATGTTTTCAATGGAACAAATGATGATGACATTGTCATTTTTGTCGCGAAGCAGTTCCAGTTCGTACTCTTTCCAACCCAACAAGGCCTTGTCAATCATCACTTCATGCACGGGACTTGATTCCAATCCACGATGCAAAGAATCCTCAAATTCCTCCTTGTTCCAGACAAAGGAGGCGCCCGTTCCAGCCAGCGTGTAGGAAGGTCGAACACAAAGGGGAAAGCCAAATTCTTGTGCAATCTCCTGGCCATTCAAGTAGCTCTTAGCAATTCTTGAAGGCGCTACACCCACGCCAATTTTAGTCATCAATTGCTTGAATAGTTCACGATCTTCAGTGATATTGATGGCATCGATGTCAACACCTATGATTTCAACGCCGTATTTTTCCCACACGCCTTGGCTGTCTGCTTCAATGCATAGGTTCAATGCTGTCTGGCCACCAACAGTTGGTAAAACGCAATCGATGTCTCTCTCGTTCAAAATCTTTTCAATGGATTCAACATCCAAAGGCAGCAAGTAAATGTGATCTGCAACCACCTCGTCGGTCATAATGGTCGCGGGATTGGAGTTGATCAATGAAACCTCAATGCCTTCCTCACGAAGGGATCTAGCTGCTTGAGATCCCGCGTAATCAAATTCACAAGCCTGTCCGATGACGATGGGTCCGCTACCGATAATGAGGACGGATTTGATGTTGGTGTTGCGTGGCATAGTCTTAGGTTCCTTCAAAAATCGGTTGCAATGGGTGTGTCACCAAATGTGAGCGCAAAAAAAAGGTGCTGCAACAGCAACACCTTCAAAGTCGTTGAATCATGACGCATTAGCCTTTGTGGCTGCCTGCGTGAGATACTGTCAATTGTGCACGTCCTTTGGAACGACGGCGTAAGACAACGCGTCGGCCATTGGCTGAACTCATGCGCTCACGGAATCCGTGTTTGTTCTTGCGCTTGCGGGTAGATGGTTGGTAGGTGCGTTTCATGACAGCTTTATTTCGGGCTGCAAATATAGGCAGAGATTTTAGGTTTCCAAAAGGAGATGAAAGAAAAATTTGGCAATCGACTGAACTTAATCCGATCCAACCCAATATTCCCAGTGATCAGTGCCATAGGGTTGGATGTAGGGATGTCTCATCCAATAATATTTACTCCATTGTCCTCTCCCCATTCTTAGCACTTACCTTCGCTTCATGCTTAGCCCACAACATGTTTGGATCACAGGCGCCAGCTCCGGCATAGGCGCTGCCCTGGTTCACGCCTATGTCGACAAAGGGTGGCATGTGATTGCCACAGCCCGAGGGAAAGAAGCCCTCGAGGCTGTCGCAAAGAATAGCTCAAAACCTGACCATGTACACCTACTGACGGCTGACTTGATGGACATGGATGCCTTACCAGCTCTTGTGCAGTCCGCTTGGGACACCTGTGGTGGTATTGACCTCGCCATATTCAATGCTGGCATTGCCCAATGGGGAACTGCAGTCAGCAGCCTGCAAGCGGTAGATGACCATGTCCTTACCCTGAATTACCGATCTCCCGTGGCATGCATCAAAGCTTTGTTGCCTAAAATGCAGCAGGTCGCCCATGGTCGAATTGCTGTGGTATCAAGCATCGCTGGCTTGTTTGGCCAAGGCCACCTGGCTGCTTATTCCGCAAGCAAGGCTGCACTCACCGTGTACATGGAGTCCTTGAAGGAAGAAGTTCACATGAGCCCCATTCGGGTCCATACGGTAACACCAGGCGTGATTCGAACAGGCATCATGTCTCGTGGATTGAATGCAGATGGTGAGCTGATGCGAAACCGAGACCCTTCAGGTCGATCTGGCATCCTGCCAGCTGTTGCCGCATCAAAGATTCAACGCCTGTGTAACAGCCGTAGATTTCACCTAATTATTGCTAGCCCCGCCGAACGATTGGGGTTATTTTTGCACCATTGCTGCCCTCGTCTGTTCTATTTCCTATTGCGACGCAAATCATGATCATCAACCCATCGGTTCACGCCAACCTCACGGAACTCACCAAAAGCTTTGCTGCTGGCACTCCTAAACATGTGGTGATTGACAACTTTTTCAGTCAAGACATCGCCGATGGCATGCATCAGCATTTCCCGCCGGCTGATAGCTTGAAGGTTAAGCGAAACAGCATGAATGAAAGCAAAGTGGAAGACTACCACTTTGAGCGATGGGACCCCGTTTTTTTAAAGGCTCGAAACCACATACGGACAGATGCTTTTTGTCAATGGCTCTCAACACTGACCGGCATTGACGGACTGAGCACGCCTGACAATGGGCTGGGGTCTGGCATCCATCAAGGCAGTCAAGGCTCCTATGTTGACGTACACATTGACGTGAACTATGACCCCGCATCCAAACTGTGGCGACGAATCAATCTTTTGGTGTACCTGAACCCCCACTGGCAAGAAGAATGGGGTGGCGATCTAGAGCTATGGGACCCAGCCATGACTGACATCCTGCACAAGGTTGCACCCTTGCACAACCGAGCTATCATTTTCCTTACCGATGATCAAGCACCCCACGGTTACAAAGCGATCGATGTACCGGAAGGCGAAAGTAGAAAAAGTTTTTACGCCTATTATTTCACGCAAATAGGTGAAGGTTTCACCTACAGCGACAGCAAATTTGTGTCTCGCCCTGATGACCCATGGCTTCGCAAACAGGCGACCAAGAGCAAGGAGTTTGTGAAGATTCATCTCAAGAGACTCTTGGAAAAAATGGGCCTAAAAGTTCTGGATTTTCAAGACAAAAACCGCTTCTAAGCATGGCCATCAAGGATCGCATCAAAGCCATCTTAGGCAATATCTGGTGGAAGCGTCTCAGCAACAAATACACCCTTGCTACCGGCTTTTTCATCATTTGGATGGCCTTTGTGGACAGCAACTCCATGCTGATTCAAATGCAATTGGAAGCTGAGGTTCGTGCCCTGGAGGATGGCATCGAATTTTACCAAAAAGAACTGGAGGACATCAGCCGACAACTTGATGAACTGGCTTCAGATCCTGAGAAATTGGAAAAATTTGCGCGAGAACAGCATTGGATGCATCGGCCTGGCGAACACATCATCCTGGTTCAACCCGCAGACAAGCCATGAAGGCATCGCACATCACCTCAGATGGCATTGACCTACCAGTGACTAGTGGGGCTGCGGATTCTGTGCAACGCGGACCTGCCGCAGCAAGACCTTTCAGTCAAAGACACAGCGTGGTGGCCATCGATGGTGGTGAGGTCAAACAGGCGACCATTGCTTCACAGTCTGCCTTGCAAAACGGCGCCACCTCCCTCCTGTTCTGGCTGCATCGCGAAGAAGACTTGACCGCATTAACCCAGGGAGTTCGGTTGGACATTGCGCCCGTTCACCTGATTGGCAACATGGATCCCCTGAAGGTGAAAATGGCCATGGACAAACACCCGAACTACCAGGCATGGCATGGTGGCTTCATCATGGACCCTGCAGAAAATCGTCAACGGACCCAGCAATGGTTCACCCAGACCCTTCAAGGCGACATGGATCGACTGGCTCAAGCCTCTGAGATCTTGCCTTCAGGCCTGCGATGCATTACCAGCAATGGCAACAGCCAATCCAAGCATGGCCATGTAGCGCAAATCGCCTTTGCGGCAGCCTCTCTTGAAGCGCAACTCCAGCATGTCGGATGGCACCATGCCAATCGCTGCATGATGATCCTGCAAGCAAGCGACGATTACCTGGGGAGCATCGCCATGGTTCAGGCTGCCCGTGAACTATGGCAGTCAATGCTAATCAAGCACCAGCAAGCCAACGCCAGCTTGTGGGTGGCTGGATTCACTGCTGACCGCGACGCAAGTGATGATGCAGCCAACCTGATAGACACTGGAATGAACCTCCAAGCCTTGTGGCTGGGTGGTTGTGACGAGTTATTGAACCAACCCATCAACCGCAGCGCGGAAGCTGGGCACTGGGCACTGGAGCAGCAACTGGTCCTTGCCAATGAAACCGACCTCAAAGATGACGAGCCATTGCGTGGAAGCTACACCTTGGACGCATGGACCGCTCAAATGGTGAACATGGCCACGGAACACATGGATCGTTGGAAACAAGCCGGTGGGCTGATGAAATTGTTGGACAAGGACTCAAGGATTTGGTGATGGCAAAACAGCAGCCCTTTCCCCATGAAGCTGACGAAGCGGGCAGTTTCCCTTATTTGAGAGGACCCTACGCGAGCATGTACAGCCAGCGCCCATGGACTATCCGGCAATACGCAGGTTTTTCCACAGCGCAAGAAAGCAATGCCTTCTACCGACGAAACCTCGCTGCAGGTCAGGCAGGACTGAGCGTAGCGTTTGACCTGGCTACCCACAGAGGCTATGACAGTGATCACCCAAGGGTGACAGGAGATGTTGGCAAAGCAGGGGTTGCCATCGATAGCATTGAAGACATGAAGGTGCTCTTTGATAGCATTCCTTTGGATCGCATGTCGGTGTCGATGACCATGAATGGTGCCGTCATCCCCATCATGGCATTTTACATCGCTGCGGCGCAAGAGTCGGGAGTTGAATTGGCCAAACTCAAAGGCACCATCCAAAATGACATCCTCAAGGAGTTCATGGTGCGCAACACCTACATCTACCCGCCTGAACCATCGATTCGACTCATGTCAGACATCTTCCGGTTCACCAGTGAGCACATGCCTGCCTTCAACAGCATCAGCATCTCCGGATACCACATGCATGAAGCAGGTGCCACACCTGAGATTGAGCTGGCCTATACCCTGGCTAATGGCCTGGAATACCTTCGAGCAGGTATTCAGTCTGGCCTCAAAGTGGATGACTTTGCACCTCGCCTCTCCTTTTTCTTTGCAACTGGCATGTCATTCATGACGGAGATTGCCAAGCTCCGTGCGGCACGCTACCTATGGGCCCATTTGCTCAAGCGATTTGAGCCCACAAACCCCAAAAGCAGCATGCTTAGGACCCATTGCCAGACCTCAGGGTGGAGCCTCACTGAACAACGTCCCTTTGCCAACGTGACCCGAACCAGCTATGAGGCGATGTCTGCAGCTCTTGGAGGCACACAAAGCTTGCACACCAACGCCTTGGATGAAGCCATTGCCTTGCCAACGGATTACTCTGCCAGAATTGCACGTGAAACCCAACTTCGCCTTCAGAAGAACACTGGTATCACTCGATTTGTCGATCCCTTTGGGGGCAGCCATGTGCTGGAACAGCTCACCAATGACCTCATCAATAAATCGAAGGCATTGATTGATGAAGTGGAAGCCATGGGTGG
>DFSH01000020.1 GCA_002378565.1 Flavobacteriales bacterium UBA3442
GGCAATCGGTCTGTAGAGGTAGGCATCCCAAACCAAGCTGAGTCATCACAGCGTTCCCATTGGGCCTCCAGTCGCCAATGCTTCGCAATGCGGAAGAATGGCAGACCTTGAAAATTCTTGAGATCAGACTCAGTCAATGGTGATTTCCGGCCCTTGAAATCACTGTTCATGGTTGATTGCCAACCCTTGATGCTTTGTCGGTAATGGGTTTTGGAATCAGTAATTTGCGCATGACTTTCCCCGGTGAAACAACACAAGGCAATCAAAGGAATGGTTAGGAAGCGTAGAGAAATCATGCATCAAACTTACGGCAGCTAAAGCCCACAGCTTTACCTTCACGCCATGAAACTCACCTTGCTGATACCTACCTATAACGAAGCTGACATGCTTGAGCGTTGTATTGTCTCAGCTAAGGGGGTATTTGACGAGGTGTTGGTTGTAGACTCCTTTTCAACGGATGAGACCGTCAACATTGCAAAAAAGCTTGGTGCCCGTGTCATTCAGCGTGCTTATGAGAATTCAGCATCGCAAAAAAACTGGGCCATCCCTCAAGCAAGTTTTTCATGGGTTTTGCTGCTTGATGCAGATGAATGGATGACCAAGCCCTTGCGGGAGGAAGTTCTTCGCATCAAACAGGGGCCATTGCCACGTCATAAAGGTTTTTGGATCTATCGATCCAATCACTTCATGGGCAAACGGGTTCGATTCAGTGGCCTGCAAGGGGACAAGGTTATTCGACTCTTTGATCGAGATCACTGCCGGTATGAAGACAAACACGTCCATTCGGAAATCCGAAGCTCGGGCAGCATTGGCTCACTGAAACATCAATTGCAGCACGAAACCTATAAAAGTCTTGCGCAATGGGAGCAAAAGCTGCATCGCTACGCACAATGGCAAGCAGAGGATTACGACAGCAAAACGGGAGCTATCACGTCCTACCACACCCACATCAAGCCTGCATGGCGATTTTTGAAGCATTTCCTTCTCCAGCGGGGATTTCTCGATGGAGCGATTGGGCTTCAAGTGTCTCGCTATGCCGCATGGGGAGTTAGCTTGCGCTACAGCAAGCTGAAGGCTTTAAGAGCTGCCAGTGGCAAGGGTTAATGCTTGATGTGATTGCGTACTAGCCCGTCAAGGATTTGGATCAAGTTGCTTTACGGGTCTACGAGACATGATGAATGTCAATGTGCCACCCTGCATCAATTGCCAATGCTCAATGAACGGTTCAGACAATGGTTGGCCATTAAATAGGACGGATTTCACATAGACATGCGCTTGACTGTTGCCCTTTGTGACAATATGAAGATCCTGTCCATTGCTCAGGTGCAAGATTGCTTTGTGCAGGTTTGGGCTGCCAATTGCGTAGGTGCTGCTGCCAGGTGTGACAGGGTAGAATCCTAAGGAAGAGAAGAGGTACCAAGCGCTCATTTGACCTGCGTCATCATTGCCACAAAGTCCGTCAACACCAGGTCCATACATTTCTTGGAGAATGGACCTGACTCTGTGCTGCGTTTTCCAAGGCTGATCTGTCCAGTTGTAGAGGTAAGGGACATGGTGGCTTGGCTCATTGCCATGCACATAATTCCCCATGATGCCATCTCTTGTGATGTCTTCTGTGTGAGCGATGTATTCATCAGGCAAATCCATGGTGAAAAGGGAATCCAAACGCTGAACAAAAATTTCCTCTCCACCCATGGCTGTTTTTAGGCCTTCTACATCATGTGGTGCGTAAAAACTGTAATTCCATGCATTGCCTTCAATGAATCCCTGACCATGGGTGCTTAAGAGGTCATTGTCTTGGTGAAATGTCCCATTCTGGTGGCGTTGGGTGGCCCATCCAGTTTTCGGATTGAAGCTGTTCTTGTAGTGCATTGAACGGTCTTCGTAGCCTTTTTGCAGGGAAAGCAGCGGGTGATCTGTGCCCGTGTATTGATAATGTGATGGCACATCGGTAGCGATCAGCTGTGCAATGCACCAATCATCGTAGGCGTACTCAAGGGTCTTTGAGATGGATGCGCTACCATGCTCTGAAGGGACGTAGCCCGTGGACAGGTAGTCCCCCAATCCATCGTAATCAGACCAAGTGGATGACCGAATGGCGGCGTCAATGGCTCGATTCCAATCGATGCCCGACATACCCTTTGCCCGTGCATCAGCTAGAACAGATACTGCATGGTAGCCAATCATGCACCAGTTTTCATTAGCCCAATGACTCCATACGGGCAAGACCTCATGCACGGACTGATCAGCATGAGCGAGCATAGACTGAATCATGTCACGGTTGCGATCCACGTGCATCAGGTTGAACCAGGGGTGCAGGGCTCTGTAGGTGTCCCAAAGGGAGAAAATGCTGTAATTGACAAAGCCCTCAGACAGATGAATGTTTCCATCAAGTCCCCGGTAGGAACCGTCAACATCTTCAAATACAATCGGACTTAGCATGCTATGGTACATGGCAGTTGCAAAGGTTTGCTGATCTGCTGATGAGAGAAAGTCACCCTCAATCACATTTAATGCTTTCTGCCATTGAGATTCAGTTACTTGCCTGACCCGATCAAAATCCATATCTCCGGCCTCTTGCTTGAGGTTAGCTAAGGCACCCGCTGTGCTGACACCAGATAAGGCAAAGGCTACAACCAAAGGTTCATCCAGTGGTCCAAATTCGAATTCAGCTCGAATGGTTTGCCCTGCCATCTCTGGGAAATTGGCGCCTTCATTGAACCGTCGATAAAACCCCTTGTAAGGCACCTCATCGACTATGTCATGCCTGTAATTTGTGA
>DFSH01000038.1:0-980 GCA_002378565.1 Flavobacteriales bacterium UBA3442
TGGGGCGAAGTCATCAATGGCGGTTTTGGTATGTTCCTTGACGGCAGCAAGGCCGTGGAATCTCGCATACAAAACATGCTTTTTTACGATGTCAACAACGGGATTGCACGCCGGGCATGGGCCAGGAATGCAGAGGCTCTTGTGGCCATTCAGCGAGAGATGGAACGCTACCCTTCAATGAAGATTACCATGCCACATATCGCAGATGACGATTTACTGTCGGCTGCTTTGCAATAATCCATTAGATTTGCTCGCATGAAACTTACGAAAACCCTTTTCCTTGGTGCATTAGCCGTCTTGAGCATGGCTTGCACACAGACCCCAAGCACAGCAAGCGCTGACGGCCTCAATATTGGCTACCTCCGTTTAGACAGCTTGACACAGATCTATACCTACCATCAAACCCTGGTGGACGAATTTGAAATCGCCGCACAGAAAATTCAAGCTGAATTGGTTCGTGGGCAAGAGAATCTGCAATCAGAATATGATATCCTCAGCAAAGCAGCTCCTAGATTAAGCAAGCTTGAGCTAGAACGCGCACAGCAAGATTTTCAACGCATTCAGGGCCAATACTCGAACCTAGAGCAACAACGTTCTGGCGAACTTCAGCAGTTGGAGTCCACCATGAATGACATCGTAAAGGTGCAAGTTGACAAGGCTGTAGAGATCATTCAAGCAGAGCGTGGCATGGACCTGATCTTTGTCTACGAAAGCAATGTGCTCTACGGCGCTGAAGCATTGGATCTAACGCACGCCATTGCAGATATCCTGAACAACATGAATCTTGAATCGGATGAGGAGTGAGTTGCTGAATTCATTTTCCCTTTAAAAACCAAACAAGGCGCCCCATAGGGCGCCTTGTTGCATTTAAAGGAAGAACATGGGCTGCATTAAGCGCCCACCTCCTTGAGTATGGCTCGTGAAATCACAATGCGTTGGATCTCACTGGTTCCTTCATAAATCTGTGTGATTTTTGCATC
>DFSH01000038.1:1328-4791 GCA_002378565.1 Flavobacteriales bacterium UBA3442
GTGGCACGCATGGCCACATCAGAAGCGAAGAGCTTTGCCATGGAAGACGCTTTGTCATAATTCAAGCCCTGGTCCTTCAACCAAGCTGCGCGATGCACCAACAAGCGGGCAGCCTCAACTTCAGTGGCCATGTCTGCCAACTTGAAGGCAATGGCTTGGTGCTTGGCAATGATTTTGCCAAATGTCTTGCGCTCGGTGGCATACTTGGAGGCCAATTCCAGAGCGCCAGAAGCGATACCTAAAGCTTGAGATGCAATGCCAATGCGGCCACCAGACAAAGTTTTCATGGCAAAACTGAAGCCAAATCCATCCTTGCCAATGCGGTTTTCCTTAGGAACTTTCACATCAGTAAACATCAGGGAATGCGTGTCACTGCCACGGATGCCGAGCTTGTCTTCTTTCATGCCAACAACAAATCCCTTCATGCCCTTTTCTACAATCAGGCAGTTGATGCCCCTTGACTTCTTTTCAGGATCCGTCTGAGCAATCACCAGATAAACACTGGCTGTTGATCCATTGGTGATCCAATTCTTGGTGCCATTCAACACGTAGTGATCACCCATGTCCACTGCGGTGGTCTGTTGAGATGTCGCGTCGGACCCTGCCTCTGGCTCACTCAAGCAAAAGGCGCCGATTTGCTCACCTGCAGCCAACTTGGTCAGGTATTTTTGCTTCTGCTCTTCATTCCCGTAGGTTTCAAGGCCCCAACAAACCAAGGAGTTGTTCACACTCATCACCACTGCTGCAGAGGCGTCTACCTTGGATATCTCTTCCATGGCAAGGGTGTAAGCCACGGCATCCATGCCGCCACCGCCATAGTCGGGTGATACCATCATGCCCATCAAACCCAACTCGCCCATTTTCGCAATGGCTTGCGTGGGGAATGTCTGTGTGTTGTCTCGTTCGATGACTCCAGGCAAGAGCTCTGTTCGAGCAAAATCTCTGGCAGCCTCCTGAATCATCAGGTGCTCTTCTGTTAATTGAAAATCCATGGGTTGTGAATTATTTCTTAAAATAGATAGCAAATTTACGAAGCAAAGCCCCCACCTTTAACCCATGGCATTAACCGATCAGTTTTCCGGAGATGGACCATTCCGAATGGTGGGACTGATGTCAGGCACATCTCTTGATGGGCTTGACCTCTGCATGGTTGAGTTTAGGAAAATTGTCAAGAAGCAACCCAAAAGCCTCACCAGAAATAGCTGGACTTATCGCTTGCTTGCCTCTGAGACTGTTCCCTACAAAGACAGCCCTTGGGCAGAGGAACTCCCTAAGGCCTACAGGGCAACCGGCGACGCATTGGATGCCATTTCCAGAGCCTATGCTACCTGGCTCAATGGGGTAGCAAAGGCATTCATTGAAAACAGCGGCTGGACCCCTGATGCCATGGCCAGTCATGGCCACACAGTCCTTCATCAGCCAGACAAAGGCATGACCCGGCAAATTGGTAATGATGCCCTGCTAGCAAACGGCATTGGCATGCCCGTGGTTTGCGACTTTCGCAGCGCAGATGTCAAGCGTGGCGGGCAGGGCGCACCCCTAGTTCCCGCAGTGGATGCCCTGTTGTTTGCTGACTACGCCATTTGTCTCAACCTGGGCGGTTTCAGTAACGCCAGCTGGCAGTCAGAAGGCCAGCGATTTGCTGGGGACCTGGGGCCTGTAAACATTCTGCTCAACCCATTGGCTCAAAAGGTCGGCGAGCCCTACGATAACCGAGGTCTTCGGGCAGCCAATGGCCGAATTCATCACGGCTTGCTTGAGGCTTTCAAGACCATACCATTCTACCAAAAAGCCTTCCCGAAAAGCCTTGGCAGGGAATGGGCCGATCAGTATTTTTTGCATCATTTGAAGGACCTATCAGTGGATGATGCCCTGGCTACCTGCACGGAACATTCCGCATGGGCCATCAGTCATGCTTTGAAGGATTTGCCTGCAGGCAAGGTGCTAGTCACAGGCGGTGGCTTGTACAACGATCACCTGATGCATCGCATTCAAGTGCTCAGCAATCGGCAGTTGATTGTGCCTGATGACCAAGTCATTCAATGCAAGGAGGCCTTGTCCTTTGCCATGCTAGGGCTATTGAGGTTGCGTGATGAAGTGAATGTACTGGCCTCCGTGACTGGCGGGGAGAGAGATGCCTCAGATGGGGTCATTCACATTGGCTAATACCTGGTGAAAAGATTGCATTGACTGCCTTCTTTTGGTGCCCAATGGGCATTACCTTGGGCAATTCAAATAATAGACAACTATCCATGTACATCCTCATGATCGCCGTTTTTGTGATTGGCTATGCAGCCATCGCATTTGAGCACAGTTTAAAGATTGACAAAGCTGCTGCAGCACTGATTACAGGCGTATTATGCTGGGCGATTTATGTGCTAGGTGGTGGAGCTGGAGACCATGGTGGCGAAGGGGAACTTCTTCACCATTTGAGTGAGATTTCGAGCATTCTTTTCTTCCTTTTAGGGGCAATGACCATTGTAGAAGTGGTGGATGCGCACGAAGGGTTTTCTGTCATCACCAATCGAATCAAAACCAACAAGATTGTGACCTTGATGTGGATCATTTGCTGGTTGACCTTTTTCTTCTCAGCCATCTTGGACAACTTGACCACATCCATTGTGATGATTTCACTGTTGAAAAAACTGGTTGATGACAAGCCCACACGGTGGATATTCGCCGGCATGGTAATCATTGCAGCCAACGCTGGCGGCGCCTTCTCCCCCATTGGCGACGTGACAACAACCATGCTCTGGATTGGTGGCCAAGTGTCCACTGGCAGCATCATTACTCATGTGTTCTTCCCGTCCATCATTGCCCTGTTGGTTCCATTGCTTATCATCAGCACGCAACTCAAGGGTGAAGTGACTCGACCTGTTGCTCAAGGCAATGATCGCCTTAAACTCCCAAAGTCTGAACAAACGACAGTCTTCACTATTGGCGTGTTAGGTTTGTTGTTTGTGCCTGTTTTCAAGACGGTCACACACCTCCCGCCATTCATGGGCATGATGTTGAGCCTTGGCGTGCTTTGGATCATCACTGACCTCATTCACAAACACAAGCCATCCGATGTCAAGCAACAGATTGGCGTTCTGGGGGTGCTGCGAAAAATTGACACTCCATCTGTCTTGTTTTTTCTAGGCATTTTATTAGCTGTTGCAGGACTGCAGAGTGCCGGACACTTAACTGACATGGCAACCTTGCTTGACAACAACCTGGGAACAGACACGCAAGGCGGTATCTACGCAGTTGCTTCCGTCATTGGGCTGCTGAGCTCTATTGTAGACAATGTGCCCTTGGTCGCTGCATCTATGGGCATGTACCCATTGGCTGAAGGTGCCGGCTATTTCTCACAAGACGGCCTTTTCTGGCAGTTCCTGGCATACTGTGCTGGCACAGGCGGGTCTGTACTCATCATTGGATCAGCAGCAGGCGTAGCTGTCATGGGGCTTGAGCGAATCCC
>DFSH01000038.1:5062-6180 GCA_002378565.1 Flavobacteriales bacterium UBA3442
CTCTGGCATTGGCGCATACATTTTTCAAAACTGGTTGATTGGTTGAGGACCATTCATTGACCAGACCTTGGGATTCAGGCACAACATTTGCTTGAATATCCTCGTTAAACCACCATAACACCCTCTGATATGCAACTTTTACAAATCGACGTTCCAACTGAAGCCCTTGAGCCTGAAGTGACAGAATCTACCCTGTCTATCCTCAGTCTCATGACCAATGGCGGCATCGGTGCTCAAATCATCATGAGCATTCTCTTCATCATGAGCATCATGGCCATATACCTGTTTGTGAGTCGCCTTTCTGCCATCAAGCGATCCAGTCAAATGGATAGCAAATTCATGGATGACATCAAGGATTACATCACCAATGGCAACCTGCAGTCTGCCACCAACCTTTGTGAGCGCAGCGACACACCGGTGGGGCGCATGTTAGCAAAAGGCATTCGCCGCATTGGCAAACCCCTCCAGGACATTTCAGCGTCCATTGAAAACCAAGGGAAATTAGAAATCCAACGCCTGGAGCGCAACCTGCCATACTTGGCAACCATTTCTGGTGGGGCACCCATGTTAGGTTTTTTGGGTACGGTGATTGGCATGATTCTCTCCTTCAAGGAAATGGCTAATGCTGGCGGCGGTGTTCAGGTGGACATGATGGCAGAGGGTATTTATGTCGCCATGACAACCACAGTTGCTGGCTTGGTGGTTGGCATCATCGCCTACTTTGGTTACAACTATTTGGTCATGCGTGTTGAATCTGTGATACACACCATGGAAAGCAGTGCCACCGAGTTCTTGGACTTGTTGCACGAGCCTGTTTAATCCATATTCTACGCCATGAACTTAGGAAACCGAAATAAAGTATCGCCAGATTTCAACATGTCCTCCATGACGGACCTGGTGTTTCTTTTGCTGATTTTCTTCATGCTGACATCCACCCTGGTGACGACCAGCGCCCTGGACGTCATCTTGCCAAAAAGCAAAGCACAGACCGTGAAAAAAGCCACGGTAACCGTAACCATTGACAAGGATCTCAACTTGAGTGTCAATGACGATGTTGTGAGCTTAGGTCAGCTGGAGAATGCCATCTTGGTAGCTGCTGCTACTGAACCTGAAGCTGT
>DFSH01000044.1:0-11466 GCA_002378565.1 Flavobacteriales bacterium UBA3442
TCCCTGGCTTCCATCATGGCTTTTGAGGCCATTGATCAAATACGCTTGGTAGGCAAGGTTTAGCTCTGGCATGACACCTTGAAAGCCAACACCCATTTCACGCCAAGTGCTGGGGATCAAGTATTTGTCAACATGTGGACGCTCAACGCCATGAAATGTGGTGGGCTCATGGTATTCATTCACCAGACCCATGGGAATGAGCATTAATCCAGCTCGGAAGTTCAACCTGGGTGAAATCCGATGCTGTATGAATGCCTGCTCAAGGTAAATTTCATTCGCATGCTCTACCTCTATTTCTGAAAGGAACTGCGTCTTTTCATCAAATTTGTAACCGGTGAACAATATGAATCGTCGGGCATCCAGTTTGCCATTTCGCATGGTTGACGCATCCATTTTCTGGTTGTAAATCAGCTCCCCATAACCTCGCAAACTCAATGACTCATTGGCACTAAGTATTTTACTTGCAGTGTTGTTGTAAGTGTTCGTTTGAGCAATCGCTGAAGCTGAGAGGGTAATGGATGCGGTTAGCAGGAGGTGCTTCATGATCTTTTATTTAGAAGGTTTTAATCGGTGCGCAAACATACAATAGAATGATTCCAGATAAGAGATCTAAAGGTTATTTTTAAGTTAAATTCATTAAAAATCAAGGGGGGTCAAAATAGCCAGCCATGAAACCAAAAAACTACCTCCTTGGAGAAAGCTTCAAACAGTCAGTCAACAAAAAACCCGCACAGTTTCCTGGGCGGGTTTGCTTTCGTGGCGGAGAGAGAGGGATTCGAACCCCCGGACCTTTGACAGTCAACGGTTTTCAAGACCGCCGCATTCGACCACTCTGCCATCTCTCCAATGCGGCACAAAAGTAATTAACTTGAGCCCATGATACACCGCATCATGGACAAACACCCATATCAGTCGCTAAAGCTTAGCATCCTTCTGTTGATGAGTGGATTAAGTGTATTCTCGCAAAGTGTCAGTCCACAGATAGCTGTCCAAGCATTGCCTTACTGGCATCCGGAAATCGGCCATTATGTTGATGTCCTGCTTTCCATGCAACGAGAGGCCTCGTTTGAATCACACAGCATGGATATTTCCTTGGTCATTCATCGCAAAGACGGCATGGCCTCCATGGACCGCATCAACATCTCTCTTCCACCAGGGGAGCCCTCAACTTTTGTACAGGGCGTCCGCCTACCCGCAGACACTGGGCTTTGGATTGTGTCCATCGCCTTTGAGCATTCACCTGACTTGTGGGATAGCCTTCAAGGTCAAATTCACATCGCTGATATCCAGGCATCCATCTCAAAAATATTGCTGACAGAAGAGGCCTTGGTTAGCGCAACCGTCCTGCCCTGGATGGCCCGTTATGGTTTTACTACCCAGCCATTGCCTCAAATTGGAGAAGCATGGATCACAGGGGACAGCGCAACCCTGCGATTTTACACAGAAACCTATGGCCTACCCCAAGGCAAACGGGGCTTGTTGAGCTATGAACTCCAAAGCACCAGCAATGAAAACCTCGGGATTTACAATGGCCAAGTCATGATCCCTGCGGGACAAGTCCTTCAACCCAACATGCAAAGCATGGATATCTCAGCACTGCCATCGGGGCATTACAACCTGGTCATGAAGCTGTGGGTCGAAGGCAACGATAGCGCAGCATCTGACATCACCAGCATCACCTTCAATCGGTACAACCCACAAGAGCTGGAATCACTCAGCACCACATCCCTAATGCCACACTGGGTGGCGCTACTTGGAACGGGTGACAGTTTAGACTTTAACATCAGCAGCCTCTACCCCATTGCCACATCAAACCAACGACGCCAACTGGATCATTTACTTGAAAGCGGCAACGACACCTTGAAATGGCGCTTTGGCCAACGCTACTGGCAAGAAAATCACCTGAGCAATCCTGAGGCAGCCTGCAAGTCCTACCAAGCCATTGTTGCAGAGGTTGAAAGGACCTATGGCAGCCGAGCCATTCATGGATTTCTAACGGATAGAGGACGAATCTTCCTGCAATATGGCACACCCACATTGACAGAGAAACGGCCCTTTGAAAACGATGGTTACCCTTATGAAATCTGGCAATACAACCAACTGGAAGCCAGCAATGCTCCCTACCAGATCAATAAGTTATTTGTCTTTGTCAACAACAGCACCGTTGGCAGGAACTACGACCTCATCCACTCCAATGCCATTGGTGAAATGCAAAACCCGAAATGGCGGATAGCCATCCAGAAACGATCCTACATCACCGATGACATCGACCAAACAGGGTCCAGTGATGGTGAGAAATTTGGGTCGCGCATCAACAACAACATCTTTTTCAACTCAGGGGGCGGATGAAACATGTTGCAGTCATCATCCTCAACTGGAATGGCAAGCACTGGCTTGAATCCTTCCTGAATCTTGTCGTTGAACGCAGCCCTGGAGCAAGGGTCATCGTTGCAGACAACGGAAGCAGCGACAACTCCCAATCATGGGTTGCCGCCAATGCACCATCCGTTGAATGGCTTGGCCTAGGGAGCAATCACGGCTATGCTGGCGGCTACAACCGAGCCCTATCTGAGATCAAGGATGTCCGTTATGCCGTCTTGATGAACTCAGACATCGAGCCCCTTGAAGGATGGTTGGCACCCCTGGTTGACCGAATGGACGCCAGCGAAAACCTCGCTGCCATCCAACCAAAAATCCTTGACCACAAACGACCTGACCACTTTGAGTACGCTGGTGCAGCAGGCGGCTACATGGACGCACTGGCCTACCCCTTTGCCGCAGGTCGTGTGATGTCACACATTGAAAAAGACCATGGACAGTATGACACGGTGGATGGACAAATCTGCCGCAAGGTCTTTTGGGCCTCTGGTGCCTGCTTGATGGTACGGGTCTCAGCCTACCAGCAAGCTGGGGGGCTTGACGAACAACTCTTCGCTCACATGGAAGAAATCGACCTATGCTGGCGCATGCAACTGCATGGTTACAGCATCGAAGCCCATGGTGGCTCATCCGTCTTGCATGTTGGGGGTGGTACACTCAATGCCTTATCGCCCCAGAAAACCTTTTTGAACTTCAGAAACAGCCTGCTCATCGTCGTTAAAAACCTTCCCACAGGATCGGCCATGCGGATTCTAGCAGCTCGGCTGTTCTTGGATGGTCTGGCTGGGTTGGTCTACTTAAGACAAGGCAAAGGCAGCCATTGCTGGGCAATTGTGCGTGCACACAGGGACTTTTACCGCCTATTCAGTAGCTTCTCATTGAGACCTAATGCAAAGAAGGGATGGCCAAGCAATGGCCGCTACAAAGGCTCTATCCTATGGGATGTTTACGTCAAAAAGCAAATGGTTATCCAGCCTTCTGCCCTAGCGACCTCAAGGCACTGATCACATCCTCACCGGTTAGCCTGCGGGTGGTAACGCTTCATCGTATCCTCCAACTGTTTTTGCTCCAAGTGGGCGTAAATCTCTGTGCTGGTGATGCTAACATGACCTAGAAGTACCTGAACCATGCGAATATCTGCCCCATTTTGCACCAAATGGGTGGCAAAGCTATGCCGAATGCTATGCGGGCTGATGTTCTTTTCAATTCCTGCCCGTTCAACCAGCTGCTTCAAACGTTTGAACACTGACACACGACTCAACCTTCCTCCCCGTTGGTTGAGGAATACATGGTCAGAAAAGTCTGGTTGAACCTTGCCATGCGCCCGCACCTGCAAGAGGTAATGCTTCAGGACCCTCACTGCCTCATCATGCAAGGGCAGTAAACGCTGCTTGTCGCCCTTGCCAATCACCCGCATGACCTTGTTGTCAAGGTCCAAATCCCTGATGCGAAGCTCAATGAGTTCACTCACCCTGATACCCGAGGCATACATGGTCTCCAACATGGCGTGATCGCGTTCCCCACCAGGTGCACCACGCTCAATGGCATCAAACAAGCATTGCATCTCAGCTTCCGTTAAAAACACCGGCAGGTAGCTGGGCTTCATCGGCGCCTCAATGCCCTCCATGGGGTTGATTAGACCTTCCACCTCATCAACAAGGAAGCGGTAGAACATCCGCATGGTCGATCGCATGCGTGACTGAGAGTTGGCAGAACGCCCTTGCTTTGCCACATGCTGAATGAAATGCCTTGCTGCCTCCTGGTTCATCGCCGTCGGCTCAATGCCCTCAGCCCATTGAGCCAGGGACTTGAGGTCTTGCGCGTAGGCCTTTTGCGTGTGTTCACTCAAGCCACGCTCCAATTTAAGGTAGTCCATGAAGTTGCGAATTGCTTGTGGCCAGGTCATGCCATGAAAGTAGGCATCATCTCATGGTAAGGCAAATCCAACATGACCTAACTTCGCCCCATGGAACTCCACATTGTACATGGCGCCAACCTAGGCGAGCTTGGCAAGCGCCAACCAGAAATGTATGGCAATCAAACCCTGGCCATGCAAGTCCCCCTGTGGGAAGGGTGGCTCAACCAAAGCTGGCCCGATGTCCAGCTGCATCACTTTCAAAGTGACATAGAAGGCGAATTGGTTCAATACCTTCACAAGCATGATGGTCCCGACGTGGGCTTTCTGATCAATGCCGGTGGCTACACACACAGCTCAGTGGTATTGGCCGACGCCATTGCCAGTCTGGACGCATCCTGCTTGGAAATCCACTTAAGTCACACTTACGCACGGGAAGACTACAGGCATGTGTCTTTGATGGCTCCCCATGTGATTGGAACGATCTCAGGGCTTGGATGGTTGGGTTACCGACTAGGTATGGAAGCCTTGCTCTGCAAGGACTGACCTTTATTTTGCAGGTCGCCCCACCAGGGCAGCCATGAAGCCTGACGCATAGCCAGCAAACATCACCGCAGTTGACACCATAGAAAGCAAGCCAACAAAAGGGTTGAGATGCTTGATGGAACTCAGGATAGCAATCACCAAGAAGTAGGCGTGAAAGGCATAAATACCCAGCGTAAAGACCTGTGTCACATGCAAGGCAAAGGCTGCCACCCAAGTAAGCATAAAAACAGCAGGGAAGGCATGCGTAGCCTTCATCTGTCCCTTGTGCTGCCTTGCTAAGGCAATGCGCGCAGAACCAAATCGCCTCACCTGCTTGTAAAATTGGCCTAAATTAGATCGGCGTTTATGCCAGACCACGGCCTCTGGAATCAATCCCACCTTGTAGCCAGCCTCGTTGATTCGGATTGACAGCTCAACATCCTCGCCGCACTTGAAGGCTGTGTCGTAGCCTTTCACTGCCTTGAAGACCTTTGCTTTCATTCCCATGTTGAAACCTCTGGGGTAATACGTCGACGTGCTTTGCTTGCCGCCACGAATACCGCCAGTGGTCAATGGGCTAGTCATGGAATAGTTGATGGCCTTTTGCAAATGGGAAAAATCTGAAGGTGCCGCATCAGGACCACCAAAGGCATCCCAACCATCCCTTGTTAACCCATGATCCACCTTATTGAGGTAGTCTTTTGGCAGCAAGCAATCAGAATCCAGGAAAATCAAGACATCGCCTTCTGCAGCTGCAGCAGCCAAGTTTCTGGCATCACTCACTGGCAAGAATTCCTGGTAAACCACCTTCACTGGCAAATCCACATCATTAGCTACCTGTTTGATGATTGGACGCAGGGCATCGCCCGGCGTGCCATCACCCAATATCACTTCAAAAGCCTCCCTAGGGTAGGACAGCTTAGCTATGGACGCGATGAATTCACTCACCTCATCCGGCCGCTTGAAGGTCGGTGAAATCAGAGAGTAGCGCATCTCAACCTTGATTGATGGTCTCGCCTATGAGATAGTCTGGCTTGCGCTTGCCTGACCGAACAACCAGCTCAGCAAGTAAACCCGTCACAAAGAGTTGGGTGCCTAGCACCATGCTGATTAAGAAAATGTAAAACAAGGGATCCTCTGTCACCAGACCTGGGCTCAGATCTTGAGATAGGCGCCATAGTTTCAAGCCACCAATCACAACCAGTGCAATGCCTGAGAAGAAAAACATGATCAAACCGAGGGTGCCAAACAGGTGCATGGGTCGGCGGCGAAATCTACTCACCATCGTAATGGTCACTAGGTCAAGCATGCCATTGAAGAATCGGCTCATGCCAAATTTTGTGCTGCCGTATTTTCTTGCTTGGTGTTGCACCACGCGCTCACCAATGCGACCGTAGCCTTGCATTTTTGCCAGCACCGGAATGTAACGGTGCATCTCGCCTTGAATCTCAACCGCTTGCGCCACTTCCAAACGGTAGGCCTTCAGTCCACAATTGAAATCGTGCAGATGGATGCCGCTCATTTTGCGTGCTACAGCATTGAACAACTTGGTAGGTAGGGTTTTTGTGATAGGATCATAGCGCTTCTTCTTCCAGCCACTGACCATGTCATAGCCTTCATCCACAACCATGGCAATCAAGCCAGGGATCTCATCTGGACTGTCTTGCAAATCTGCATCCATGGTAATCACCACAGAGCCCTTTGCACGAGCAAATCCCACATGCAAGGCCTCTGACTTGCCTTGGTTGCGCCTGAATTGAACAGCCGTAATAGCTTTGTTGTCCTTGGATAAGCCCTTCAACACATCCCATGAGCCATCGGTAGACCCATCGTCCACCAAGACCATTTCATAGGCGATGCCTTCGCTCTGACATACACGGTCAACCCAAGCGCATAACTCAGGCAAGGACTCCTCTTCATTGAAGAGCGGAACGACAACAGTGAGATCCAACATTTATTCGAATTCAGGGCGGTTTTTCTTGCTGACTGCAGCAACAACTAAACCAATGACCACATAGAAGGCCAGGCTCATGAACAATTGTTTGATGGTTCCTACCAGTCCAGGGTTTGCGATTTGTTCATGCAGATCATCTAGGTAGGCTTCGCCATCTTCAGCACCAGAAAATTTAGCTGCGTTTTCCAAAGCTTCTCCAGGCATCATGTCACGCATGTTTTCTACCATGCCATCTGCCAATCGGTTCCCTAAATCGCCATCAACGACTTGAAGGATTTGACCAAAGGCAAAGGAAAATACCGTGGCAATGAAAGATGCCAACACAAAGGCTGTGAATGCCTCCTTGAAGGTGGCAAAACCCCCATTGGTCTTCTTGTATGCGCGCACCCCTAAAATCAATACCACCAAGGAAATCACGAAGACAAGTGACTGTGCCCAGGAGCTAATCATCAACAACTCATCCATGACATAGGCATAGGTGCTGAAAAGGATGGTTACGGCAGCAGCATAGAGACCATACTCTACGACAATTTTTTTCATAGATTCATTCATGGTGAAGGACTTTTTAAATTAAAGCGTAAAGATAAACTTAATGGTTTGGACGTCAGGTCCATCGGTCACGCGAACAATGCCAGCTAACTGGTTGTTCACTAGGATGTGCATGGGTTGAGCCTTGCTCGCATCCTCTGAGGCACGAAGCGATTGAAGCACCCTGCCGTCAATGGCAAGCAATTCAACTTGAGACCCTTCCTTGATGGGGTAAACCAGCACCTTGCCTGCAGCAGGCAGGACCAATAATTCAGATGTCACCTGTGGCTCAACAACTGAAAAGCTGTTGGACGAGTTGACATGAATCGTCACCTGATTAAATCCTGAAGCCGTGGATTCCAAATAACTCAGGGTTTCTCCTGTGAAATTGATGGTGGCGTCATAGGTCAAAGTTACCATGTGGCTATGCCCTGGTTCAATGGTCACATTGGACGGGTTGCTAAGACTTATGCTGGAATGGCTGAGTGCCAAATTGCTTAAATAAATCGTCTCGGTGCCGCTGTTGACTACCATGAACTTTCGCTCACCATAACCAGATCCACGCAAGGCAAACTGCAAGGTGTCCTCTGAACGGTGAGAATCCCACGTGGTGGTCTCTGCAAAAGTGCCAGACCATTGGCTGACACGTTCAGTGATCTGCGGGTAATCCACAAAAGGATTTCTGTTGTTTTGCAAACTGTAAATGCCATCATTGCGGAGTCGGTCCAATGAATCGGGTGGGTATTGCACATGCCACTGCCTTAGCAGGGTTTCCTGTCCAACAAAGAAGTTGCTGTAATCGCCATAGCGGGCAACAAAATAGAGCATGGCTCGGGCTGCATCACCTTTGTGCAGATCCCTAGGCTCCCAAATCGAGCCCAAGCGCTTGCTTCCACCGTTAGACCATGCAGGTGTACCTGTCACGATACCAAAGGGGTGATTGCTTCTCGAGCTGTTAGCCGATGCGTCGCAGGGGAAAAGGTGATGAATATCTGACTTCATCGGCTGAGCTGAATTGAACTTGCTTTGCGGAAAGGTGTGCTCACAATTGATGTTGTTCGCATTGGCACCTGCGCGGGTATTGAACGTGGCAGAACGCCCCGTGTAAACACATTCTACCTGACCATTGTGGTTGTCCAAAGTCCCATACATGTTATCGCGGGCAATCGAATAACTCAAGGAGTTGTAGCCCTGACCTAGCCGCGTGGTCAAAGCACCACGCAAGGCTGACTGCACCTTGTTCTCTGTAGATTGGTAGTAGCTGCGACTCCACTGCCCCTGTACCTTCAGGGTTAACAGTTCATAGCCGCGCTCATCTGACAGGTGAAATAGGATCGGCAACTTGTGCATGACATTGTGCTCTGGCGTGAAAGCAACCCATACTTGCACTGAGTCACCGGAAGGAATCACAGCATTGGGAACCCTAACTGATGCAAGGGTGTTGCCGTACAAGGGCATGGTCCAGACATCAAGAATTTCTGTGCTTTGTGCGGTGGGATTGCTCATCCACACAGCCACTGAATCCCTTTGTAGCTCATTGACCGGCGACAAGTTGACACTGTCCTGTTGGATGAATTGTGCATTGGCACTGAATGCCATAAAAAAAGAAGCGAGTACAAAAGTTTGGCTTGGTTTCATTTACCAAAGGTCGGTTATCTTTGCCGCCGGGCAAGGCTCTACAACTAGCTCCCTTTGAATCCCCCAGGGCGGAAACGCAGCAAGGGTAAAAGGTTGATGCAGTGTGATAGAGTTCTTGCCTTTTTTGCTTAAAACTCTGATGGATGATCTATCAGGATGGGTGTTTGACTCAGCCTTGGAGCATCTCAATCACCGCCTCAACCACATCTTCCACGCTTGGCTTGGAGAAATAATCACCATCGCTGCCATAGGCTGGTCGATGTGCCTTCGCGGTCAAGGTTCTTGGTGCCAAATCCAGATGCATGAATCCGCCTTGATCCTCCATGACGCGCTTAAGTAGGAAGGCAGACGCACCACCCTCCACGTCTTCGTCAACAATCAACAAACGGTTGGTTTTCGCAAGGGATGCTGATGCAAGACCGTGGGTGTCAAATGGCATCAACGTTTGTGCATCCACAACTTCAACTTCCATGTCTAGGTCACTCAATTGCTTGGCCGCTTCCATCACCATGCGGCACATGCTACCATAGGTCAAGATGGTGATGTCCTCACCCTCTCTGAGGATTTCAGCTTGGCCCAGAGGTACCGTGAATTCACCCAAATTGATCGGCATCGCTTCTTTCAACCGGTAGCCATTGAGGCATTCAATCACAAGAGCCGGTTCATTGGCCTGCATTAAAGTGTTGTACATACCTGCTGCTTGTGTCATGTTTCTTGGGGTGCAAATGATCATGCCACGCAAAGCGCCTAAAATCATACCCATGGGGGAACCGCTGTGCCAGATACCTTCCAGGCGATGGCCTCGGGTCCTGACAATCAAGGGGCATTGCTGCCCTCCTGCTGTTCTCCACCTCACTGTGGCGCAATCATCACTAAGGATTTGCATGCCGTAGAGTAAGTAATCCAAGTACTGAATTTCAGCAATAGGCCTCAAGCCTCTCATGGCTAGGCCTATGCCCTGACCCATGATCGTTATTTCGCGAATACCTGTGTCGCTGACACGGGTCTCACCAAAGGCCTCTTGCATGCCCTCTAAGCCCTGGTTCACATCACCAATCGCGCCAGAATCTTCACCGAAGACCATGGCCTCAGGGTGTCGATTGAACATGGCCTTGAAATTATCGCGAAGCACCAGACGGCCATCCACAGGTTTTCCGTTTTCTGCATACGCTGCAGGTACATGAGGCACCTTCAAGGCATCCCCTGAGTACAAATGGTCGCCATAAACTTGGAATCCATGCTGCATCTGACCGGCCACCCAAACCTTTGCCATGCCAGCATCTTGGCCCATGGCCTCCTTTGCGCTGATGGCATTCCTAAGGGGTGTGATTGCATCTCGCCACATGGCACTGTGGTCAGCCCTAAGTGAGGTTGCCTTCGCTTCTTGTCCCAAGACATCCAGCCAATCTGCTGCCTGATCTCGGATCAATTGCAGGGGCTCCAAGTAGGCTGCATAGGCAGATTTCATGGCTGCCTTTGCCTCTTTGTCTGCGTCATTGGCCAGTTGATCCAAGGTGGCTTCATCGGCCAGTTGATTGGCGAGGATGAAGGACCTGAACTGACTGATGCAATCATACTCAAGCTCCCAAGCTAGGCGATCCTTGCTTTTGTAGCGTTCGTGGCTACCTGATGTCGAGTGGCCCAACGGTTGTGTCATCTCATTGACATGCAAGAGCACAGGCACATGATCCTCGCGTGCCACCACGGATGCCTGTTCAAATGCTGCCACCAATCCAGGGTAATCCCAACCCTTCGCTTTGATGATTTCAAACCCTTTTGACTCAGCCCCTTCAGTTTGAATGTCCCTTTGAAAGCCTGACAAGGCAGTGGATATGTTTTCCTTGATGGTTTGGTGTTTTGCGTGCACAGAAATACCATATGCATCATCCCAAACACAAGCTACCAATGGAACTTGCATCACACCAGCTGCGTTGATCGCTTCCCAAAAAGGCCCCTCAGAGGTGGAGGCATTGCCAATGGTTCCCCATGCAACCTCCTGGCCCTTGCGGCTGAATCCATTGTCAATATCAAGCGCGCGGTAGACCTTGGAAGCTTGAGCAAGACCTAAAAGGCGGGGCATCTGGCCGCCTGTCGGGCTGATGTCTGCCGACGAGTTTTTTTGATCCACCAAGGACTTCCACTGGCCATTGTCATCCAAACTTCTGGTAGCAAAATGGCCATTCATCTGACGGCCGCCACTGGCTGGCTCATTGTCCAGGTTGGTGTCTGCGTAAAGGGATGCGAAAAATTGCTTCGGGGTCAATGCCCCAATAGCCATCATGAAAGTCTGATCCCTGTAATAGCCGCTGCGAAAGTCTCCTTCATCAAAAACCTTTGCCCATGCGAGTTGCGCCAGCTCCTTGCCGTCACCGAAAATGCCAAACTTCGCTTTACCTGTCAGCACTTCTTTGCGACCCAACAAGCTGCATGATCGACTCAGGTTGGCTAGGCGGTAGTCATCCAGAATAGATTGGGTAAAATTCTTGTTGTGCATATGTTGGTGCAAAAATAAGGCTTGTGGGGCCGTCTATGACCCGAGGATTTGAACGACCTTTGAGGTCATAATTCCACCACTATTCCACCACTA
>DFSH01000044.1:11722-39917 GCA_002378565.1 Flavobacteriales bacterium UBA3442
TTCCACCACTATTCCACCACTATGAAATTCTTCATCGACACCGCCAACCTCTCCGACATCAAAGAAGCTCAAGACATGGGCATTCTTGATGGCGTCACCACCAACCCATCACTCATGGCAAAGGAAGGTGTTTCCGGCCATGATAACGTAATCAAGCACTACCAGGCCATCTGTGACATCGTGGACGGCGACGTCAGCGCAGAGGTTATTGCAACAGACTTTGAAGGCATGGTTAAAGAAGGTGAAGCATTGGCTGAATTGGATGACAAAATCGTGGTGAAGATTCCCATGATCAAGGACGGCATCAAGGCCATTCGTTATTTCACTGACAGGGGCATCAAAACAAACTGCACCCTCGTGTTTTCTGCTGGCCAAGCCCTATTGGCTGCGAAGGCAGGCGCCACATACGTGTCACCATTCATTGGTCGTTTGGATGACATTTCAACTGATGGCATGGGTTTGATTGATACCATCCGCTTGATTTATGACAACTACGGCTACGAAACAGAAATCCTTGCAGCCTCTGTGCGTCACCCGATGCACATCATCCAATGTGCTGAGTTAGGCGCAGATGTCATGACTGGTCCTTTGAGCGCGATCAACGCCTTGCTCAAGCACCCATTAACCGACAGCGGTTTAGCTACATTCCTAGCTGATCACAGCAAGGCCAATTCCTGAGCCATTGATCGGCCCTTTCGCCGATCCCATTTACCACTTGCAGTCAGTGGCAGTTTACATTGCACAAAGGCCTTGGGGCGTTGCCATGACGGCAGATGCGCCAGGGCTTTTTGCCATTGTTGAACGTCAAAGTCTTCCAGGGGTTCGCTGAGCCACACGGCCGCCTGTCCCCATTGCTGGTGGTCTAATGCCACCAGGAATCCGCGATGAGACCAGTGCTTTTGCAAGCTGTTCTCAACCACTTCAGGGTGTATTTTTTTACCTGCACTCAGAATCACATCATCCGCGCGGCCCAGCCATTGAAACCTTCCACAGCCTTGCAAGTCCACCAAGTCTGTGGTCAGCAGGTTGTGAATGCCTCGATCCGGGCAATCAATGATCAAGCATCCTGAGTCATCGGCAGAGACAGAAACCCCCGGAAGGCATTGATAGCTCTCATCCATCAAGCGCTTCAAAGCAATGTGGGTGTATGTTTCCGTCATGCCATAGCCTTGAATTATTCGACAGGGCTGACTGGTCAAATGGTCTCGTTCAAGGGTCGATAACGGCCCACCACCAAGCAAACAAACGGATAAGCCCTGCCATTGATCTTGAGTTAAGGCCATCGCTTGCTGAGGGATGAGTGAAATCCAATCATACTTGCCCTGCAAGTCTGGTTGACGTTTTATCGGGAAGACATCAATGTCCCACCCCCATGCGAGGCCACGAAACAGGGAAAAAAGCCCCGCCACATGATGCATGTCCAGGCAAATGGCTGTCCGACCTCGTCGACCCAAGGGAAACAAGCCCTCAGCATACCTTTCTGTGGCTGCAATGCTGGCTTCGATGCCCTGGCGATTCAGGTCAATGTTTTTTGGCTCACCCGTGCTTCCACTGGTGGATATGGTCAAATGGGACTGGCCTGACTCCCACCAAGCCACGGCATCTTTAGCCGATTGTTGGCGACTTGCATCGCAGTCGGGATGGAAATTGAGCTGACTCATCGCTGCCAGAGTTCACCGGATTGCACCTTGGTCAGTGATGGCAGGTTGTTCTGGTAAATCGACCCAGTTCCCAGCCCTTGGTAGCCAGACAAGCCCTCAAGCTGTGCAGCCCATTGCGCAATAGCATTGAGTCCCATGGAACTTTCCAAGGCAGAGGTCACCCAATATGCAATGCCTCGTTTGTTGGCGCGATGGATCCAATCCTCTGCGCTGGCAAATCCTCCAACCAAGCTAGGTTTCAACACAATGTATGCTGGCTTCACCGCGTCGAGCAAGGCATCCCTTGTGCGGGAATCATGGCGACCAATCAAGCTTTCATCCAAGGCGATGGGTAGATCGTGGTTGGCTGACAATTCAGCCAACAGATCGATGTCGGTGGGGGCTGATGGCTGCTCTATGCTATGCAAATCCAAGGTTAACAATGCATCCATAGCCTCAGCCGCATTGGCCTTGGTGAAGGCCCCATTGGCATCCACACGCAGCTCCAACTCTTGAGATGAAAAACGGCGACGAAGCTGGGTCAACTGAGCCATTTCCTGTTGGAAATCGATGGCACCCACCTTCATTTTTAAGCAAGTGAAGCCTTCACTGAGCCTTGCCTCTGCCTCTTGGGTCATGTGATCTGCATCGCCCATCCAAATCAATCCATTGATGGGAATGCCTTTGCTGCGTTGACTGAATGGGTTGTCAAACAACTGCTGGCCACTCCCCCCATTTCGGGAATCTACAAAGGAGAGCAAGGTTTGCTCCAAGGCGAAAACCATGGAAGGCCAGAGCCGCCATGCATGCAAGAAATTGGGAGAAATTTGGCCTGAATCGGCCCACGCCAACCACTGCTCAGCACCCAAAGCATCAATGGCCTGACAGAACTCTGCCAGCTGAAGAGGGTACTGAGGGCTGTCATCAATCGACAAGCCTGGCAGCAAACCACATTCACCCTGCCCCTTAAAGCCCTCACAGGCTACCTCAATGAAATAAGCAGGCTTACTCAACATGACACCCCGGGAGGTGCCTGCTGGTCGCTTGAAGGTCAACTCGTGGGACCAATGCTTGATGTGCCAGCGGTTATCCATCATGCCAGGTGTATCATGGGGCCGCACAGGCATTTGAATCGATCAATAGCCCCACGCCCAGCATGATGGCGAACAAGGCAGTTTGCAGAGCCAAGGGCTTGAGAAGGGCATCCAATTGGGCTGGGTTGCTGGCCTTTCTCATGTCACGCAAACCACTCAACATCAAAGGAAGAACCGCGACAAAAAGGAAGCTCCGACTGCAAGTCAAAGGGGCTTGAAGCCAGACATAGGCGCCTGCTGCCACATAAGCTCCCAAAACCAAGACCCTGTGGTAGTACTTTGCAGCTTTCAATCCCATTCGCATGGCTAGGGTTCGTTTGCCAACCGCGGCATCGGTTTCAATGTCCCGCATGTTGTTGAGGTTGAGCACGGCAGCTGCCAACATACCCACACCTAAACCAGCCAATAAAATCAATGGTTGCCAGCCTTGAACTTGCAAAGTGAACGAGCCCCAGACCGCAAGGGGACCAAAGAAAACCAAAGCGAACAAATCGCCATAACCCTGGTAGCCATAAGCTATTCCTAAGGTGTAGGAACGGGCAGCTAAGGTGGCAAGCAATCCAAACACAACAAAGACTGACCGCCATATCCACCCCATCTGTGTAGTCCCCACAGTGGCGGTAACAAAGGTTAGGATTACTGCTAAGGTTGTTGCCCATTGAACAGCTCGTTGCAGCTGACCAACCGTGAGTTGACCGGATGCCAAGGCCCTTTTTTCAACCCCTTCTGGGCGGTGGTCATCGGTGCCCTTGAGGCCATCGCCTAAGTCATTGGAAAGGTTGGATAGTATTTGGTAGACAGCAGCCGTTAGCACCGCAAGGATGGCAACGGGCCATGACATGCCGCCGTGATCCTCAGCCAACAAGGTGCCTAGGGCAATGCAAGCCACTGCAAGTGGCAAGGTTCTCAAGCGCATGGCGCTCAGCCAATGATGCATCAAGGAAATGTGGGGAATTGGTTGAAGTCTGGGTCGCGCTTCTCCAAAAAGGCTTGCTTGCCTTCTTGTGCTTCTTCCATCAGGTAATACATCAAGGTGGCATCGCCAGCAAACTCCATCAATCCGCGCTGCCCATCCAATTCTGCATTCAATCCGCGCTTGATCATGCGAATAGCCATGGGTGAACGCTTGCAAATGGTTTCAGCCCATTGCATCGTTGTGTTTTCCAAGTCTGCCAATGGCACAACCTTGTTCACCATACCCATATCTTCCGCCTCTTTTGCACTGTACTGTTCGCAGAGAAACCAAATTTCCCTGGCTTTTTTCTGTCCCACATGACGGGCCAGGTAATTGCTGCCAAAGCCTGCATCAAAGGAGCCCACTTTAGGACCTGTCTGACCAAATATGGCATTGTCTGAGGCAACGGTCAAATCACAAATCACATGCAATACATGCCCGCCACCAATGGCGTAGCCGTTGACCATAGCAATCACTGGCTTTGGGATTTCTCTGATTTTTTTGTGCAGATCCAACACATTCAGACGGGGGACCCCGTCTTCACCGACATAGCCACCAACACCTTTGACGTTCTGGTCGCCACCACTGCAAAAAGCCTTGTCACCAACACCTGTGAGTATGACAACCCGGATGTCACCACGTTCGCGGCAAACATCCATGGCATCCATCATGTCTACATTGGTTTCAGGCCTGAAGGCATTGTACACTTCTGGTCGATTGATGGTGATTTTCGCGACGCCATTGCACATCTCAAAAAGGATGTCGCCGTAGGTTTTGATGGGGGTCCACTGTCTGTTGCTCATGGACACAAAATTACATCATGCGTCCTGCCGACGCTTCCATGATCGTTCGCTGGCCATTGGGTCCGTGAACACTTCCAGAATGGCAGCATTGGGGCTTTGCATCATTTGTGCAACAGCGGATTCAAACGACTTCATGTCGTGCGCAGACAGGTATGGGACCTTGAGGTAGTTTGCAGCATCCTCAAAGCTTCTCTCATGCTGGAAAAGGAAATGACTCTCGTGATTGGGTGCGAACTTAGGTCCGTCGATGACTTGAAAAATCTGACCGCCACCATTGTTGACAATCAACAGGTGCAAGTTGACGGGAATGTTAGACTGCAGCATGGCGTTCAAATCATACTGTGCAGACAGTTCGCCCGTGATCAACAAAGTCGGTTTGGAGCTCATCCACGCAGAGCCCAGGGCTGTTGATGTGCTGCCATCGATACCACTGGCACCTCGGTTGCCATAATGCGTCACTTTCTGCGCCCATCCGCCCTTTGCAAAAGCATGCGCGCCCTGCCTGACAGACATGGAGTTACCCCAGTGAATATCCCATCCATCCAAGGGCAATGATGCCATGTACATGTGAACCGAAAGGTCAGTCAACTGCCTGTCTGAAGGCCTATTCACTTCAAGTTTCATGGTGGGCAGCTGCCAACCAGCCGTTGACAGCTTTGAGTCCAACAGGCATGCCAGAGCATCCTCTGAGCCACAGGCCCATGTCGCAAAAGGCCCGTCAAACAAGTTAGGGAAAGGGGCAACGTCAGCAACGGACAAATGGGGCACCCCAGCCAGCATGACCTTTGCTTGCTTCGCCATCCATGCCCCCCCGACACTGACAATGGCATCCGGTTTGAATAACGATGCATCCTTTTGTAAAATAGCATCCTCCAAAGACAAAGCCATGCCAACTGGCAGATTACTTAAGTGCTCAGCAACAACAAGCCAACCTTGTTGGCGAAGCTTGGCAACTTGCCGGATGAAGGCTCTTGATGCCAACATCTGTCCAACAATCAGCAGGGGACGTTTTGCATCGACCAGAAACGTTGGCAAGGCCAAATCCTCATCATGAACAGGCTTCAGGTCCAGCCGGAAAGATGCGGGAAAATCCTTTGGCAATCGTGGTTTACCATAAAGTGGTTCTTCCAATGGGATGTTGATGTGGACAGGACCATAGGCCAATAAATTCAAGGCCTTTCTTAAGGCTGAAGCGTTCTGGCGAAGCAACTCCACATCGCCATGATCGATTTGAAGGTTAGCTTCCGCTCTCACGTGCTGCCGGAAAAGACCCACCTGCCTGATGCTTTGACCATGGCCATTGTCAATCATGCCAGAGGGTCGATCTGCTGTGATTAACAACAGAGGGATTCGCTGGTAGAAGGCCTCAGCAACCGCTGGGCCAAAATTCATAGCCGCTGTGCCACTGGTGCAAACCACTGCGCAAGGCTTGCCACTTTGGAGGGCAGCACCTAAAGCTACATGGGCAGCGCTGCGCTCATCAAGCATGACGCGGTGAGGCGTCTTCAATTCAGACAAGGCAAGCACCACAGGGGCATTGCGCGAACCGGGCGAACTGACCCATGCCGCCAATTCGATGTGGTCAAGGGCTTGTGCCAACAAGGCTGCAGTGGACTGGAATGCTGACATCTAATGCAAGATCACTTGTTCAAGGGTTTGCAGCTTAGCTGCTGTCTCCAGCCATTCAGCGCGAGGCTCCGACCGAGAAGTGATGCCACCGCCGGCATAACATTGCATGCCGTCTGAACCAATTTCCATGCAGCGAAGGTTGACAAAAAAAGCATACCTATCGTCATCCTTCCAACCAAAGTACCCTGAATACCAACTGCGGTCATAGCCTTCATGCTCCTTCAAGAATGCCAATGCCTGTGCCCGCGGGAGGCCACCAATGGCAGGTGTTGGATGCAAGGCACTAGCCAACTGCGGGGCCTTTTTGTGGTCAAACGCTGCCTCAATCCATGAGCAAAGGTGCTCTACAGGGCCTGCTTTGATAGAGGCGGGGCCATCAACCACGATGCGTTCACACCCCATCACTTGCAGCATGTTAACAATGTCCTTGGTGACCAAGTGCTGTTCTTCCCTTTCCTTGATACCCCATGCCCCAGCAGTCCCAGCAGGTCGCGTGCCCGCCAAGCTCATGGTCTGCAGTTGGTTTCCTTGGTTGTCAAGTAAGCATTCTGGTGTGGCACCCATCCACAAAGCTTCACCTTCTCGGTAAATCATGAACAGGGTGGCGCTTGGGTAATGGGATTGGAGGCCCTTGAACCAGTCCATTGGCTTGACCTCAATTGACTCATAGGCCTTGGTTCGAGAAAGCACCACCTTCTCTAGAGCGCCTTCACGGCAAGCCTCAATAGCCATAGACACCAATGCTTCATAGCTGGCTTGATTATGAGAATCCTTTGCCTGAATAGCTGGAAGGTTGGCCGTTTGCAATACCTGTTCAGCCAATTGCATGGCTTCATCGTCATAGGCCACCGATTCAATGCCATACCACTCGCGTTGACCGGCAAAAGAAGTCAACACAAAGTCCCGACCAGAATTGGGGTGTAAGACCAACAACTTAACTGGCTGATCCACTTCTCGAATGAGGGCAAAGTGGGTCATGCAGAAGGTCGTTGGATGATGGCGTTAGTCATGGTAACAAAGGAAACCAATTCTCCGCCTGCAAGGGTGACCCGGACTTCCACCACATGGGTTCGTCGACCCTTGTGCAACATTTTTGCCGTCGCAATCACCCGGTCACCCAGGTGGGCAGACTTGATGTGATTGGCTTGAATGGACAAACCAACTGCTGCATAGCCTACGGGGTCCCTCAAGAAGACATGGGATGCGGCAGAGCCTAAGGTCTCCGCCAGGGACAATGTGGCACCCCCATGCAACAACCCCATGGGCTGCAGATGGCCTTGTGTCACGGTCATCTCACCTTGAAGCCAATTTTCTCCAGCATCCGTGTAAATGATGCCAAGGGTTTCCATCAAGGTGTCTGGACACCTGGCATTGCAGGCAGCAACAATTTCTTCTTTACTCATGCCAGCAAAGATATTAACCTAACTTTGTCCACCGAACTTCTTTTGTACCGAAGCACATGCTTAACATCACTATGCCCGACGGAGCTGTCCGTCAAACAGAGAAAGGATCCTCAGCCCATGACGTGGCTTTATCCATCTCTTCTGGACTTGCAAGACAAATTTTAACTGCCACATGGAATGGTGAATCCGTTGAGATTCATGATCCCCTTCCCGGCGATGGCAGCCTGATTTTTTACACCTGGGATAGCGATGAAGGCAAGCAAGCCTTCTGGCACTCCGGTGCGCATTTGCTTGCACAGACCGTCCTTCACTTCTACCCTAATGCCCTGTTGACCATTGGCCCATCCATAGAAAACGGCTTTTACTACGATGTGGATTTCCAAGGAGAACCCTTTGGTGAGGGTAACTTTTTGGAATTGGAGAAGCAGATGTTGGAATTTGCTCGAGAAAAAGCTGCATTCACCAAGCGTTCAGTTTCCAAAGCCGATGCATTGGCTACCTACGCTGACAACCCCTTCAAAACAGAATTGATTGAAAACCTTGAAGATGGCAGCATCACATTTTGTGACCATAGTCAATTCACGGACCTGTGCCGCGGTGGACATATCCCTAACACGGGCTTGATCAAAGCCATCAAAATACTCAAAGTGGCGGGTGCCTACTGGCGTGGCGACGAAAAACGACCCCAACTCACACGGATCTACGGGATCGCATTCCCCAAGGCTAAGTTGCTGACTGAGCACCTGGAAATGCTAGAAAAAGCCAAGGAAAGAGACCACAGAAAATTGGGCAAAGAACTTGAGCTCTTCACTTTTTCAAAAAAGGTTGGCATGGGGCTTCCTTTGTGGCTGCCAAAGGGGGCTGAATTGAGGGAGAGATTGGAGCAATTTCTTAAAAAAGCTCAGAAAAAAGCAGGCTATCAACCTGTCATTACACCGCACATTGGCAACAAGGAACTCTATGTTTGTTCCGGTCATTACGAAAAATATGGGGCAGACAGTTTTCAACCCATTCTCACCCCTCAAGAGGGCGAGGAGTACCTCTTGAAGCCCATGAACTGTCCGCATCACTGCGAGATCTACAAATCCAAGCCTCGCTCCTACCGGGATCTGCCTGTGCGTTATGCTGAATTTGGCACGGTTTACCGCTATGAGCAAAGTGGTGAATTGCACGGTTTGACCCGTGTCCGATCCTTCACCCAAGATGATGCACACCTGTTCTGCATGCCTGATCAACTGTTGGAAGAGTTCAACAAGGTTATTGACCTGGTTCTCTACATCTTCAAGGTGCTTGACTTCCAGGATTACACCGCACAAATCAGCCTTAGGGATCCTGAAAAACCAGAAAAATACCTTGGCGACCTAGCCAATTGGGACAAGGCTGAGGCAGCCATCATTGAGGCCTCTGAAAGCAAAGGCTTGAAAACGGTAACTGAAGTCGGTGAAGCTGCCTTTTATGGCCCTAAATTGGACTTCATGGTCCGCGATGCTTTGGGTAGAAAATGGCAGCTTGGCACCATCCAGGTGGACTACAATTTACCCGAACGTTTTGAGCTTGAATACAAGGGCGCGGACAATGAAACACATCGACCTGTGATGATTCACCGTGCGCCGTTTGGCTCGATGGAGCGTTTTATCGCCGTATTGATTGAGCATTGCGGTGGCAACTTCCCTTTATGGCTAACGCCTACACAGGTTAGCATCCTTCCAATTTCAGAGAAATACAATGACTACGCGCAAGAGCTTGTCAATCTGCTAGAAAAGTCCGATATTCGCGCCCTCGTTGACGCAAGGAATGAAAAGGTCGGTCGGAAGATCCGCGATGCGGAAGTTCAGAAAATTCCTTTCATGCTGATCGTTGGTGAGAAAGAGGTATCAACCGGAGAGGTGGCAGTTCGCCGTCACGGCCTGGGAGACATCGGCACCATGAGTCATGACGCATTTGCGACGTTGGTTCAAGCTGAAGTTGACAAGGAACTCACTGTGTGATATCGCAATGAAGACAAGAAATCCAACCAAAAACGCAAGACCCTGAGAAAAAGAAAGAGCTCATCACGAGGAAAACGCCTAGGTGGCTATCGCCAAGGTCGACGTGAAAAAAAGTACCCCAACAGAATCAATGACGAAATTCTCGCACCGAGCATTCGTTTGATTCAAGAAGGTAAAGAACCCATTGTCATTGACACGCGTTCTGCCCTGGCTAGCGCACAAGAGCAGGACCTGGATTTGGTACTCATCGCTGAAAAATCCGATCCCCCTGTTTGTAAAATCATTGACTACAAGAAGTTCTTGTACGACCAGAAGAAGAAACAGAAGGAAATCGCCTCCAAGGCACAAAAAGTTGTCATCAAAGAAGTCCGCTTTGGACCTCAAACTGATGACCATGATTACGCCTTTAAGCTCAAACATGCTAGAAAATTCCTCGAAGACGGATCCAAGCTCAAGGCTTTCGTTTTCTTCCGTGGACGATCCATCATCTTCAAAGAGCAGGGCGAATTGCTTTTGCTTCGCCTCGCACAAGATGTTGCCGACCTAGGAAAAGTGGAGGCTCTGCCTCACCTAGAAGGGAAACGAATGTTCTTGCTCATTGCACCTATTAAAAAATAGCCACAAAAACCAAAACCTGAGAGCTATGCCTAAAATGAAAACCAAGTCCTCTGCCAAGAAGCGTTTCAAGCTGACTGGTTCGGGTAAAATCAAGCGAAAGCACGCGTTCAAGAGTCACATCTTGACCAAAAAATCGAAAGATCGCAAGCGTGCTTTGACACATTCCACATTGGTCCACAAGGCTGATGTGAAAAACATCAAGGGTCAACTCGGTATCTGAGCTGAACCCCCATACCATCAATCATCCGGAATCAATAACCATGTGTAAACGCTTTTAAAGTGCTCTTTCAACAGCCGCGTTACCAAAATCTATTCAATTATGCCACGTTCACAAAATAATGTTGCCAGTCGCGCCCGTAGAAAGCGCATCATGGGAATGGCCAAGGGTTACTTTGGCCGACGTAAAAATGTTTGGACGGTCGCCAAAAACGCCGTCGAAAAAGGTCTGCAATACCAGTATCGCGATCGCCGTAACAAAAAGCGCACCTTCCGTGCCCTTTGGATTACGCGCATCAATGCTGGTGCTCGTCTTCATGGAATGTCCTACTCTGCCTTCATGGGCAAGTTGCACAAACATGACGTTCAACTCAACCGCAAGGCTCTCGCTGACCTCGCCATGAATCACCCAGAGGCTTTCAAAGCCGTGGTGAACAAGGTGAATAAGTAAATAATTACAGGTTTTTGTGGAAGACCCGTCAGCAATGGCGGGTCTTTTTTTGTGCCTTACATCAAGGCATCTTCCTCATGCCATGTCATACCAGGCATGCCCTGAGGCATCTTCCCAGACATTGAGGCTTTGCGAACCTTCAGGTTCGGTGCGGATGATTTTTGAACCCTTGGGAATCATGCCCTGGGTAACATGTTCAGGTCGCACATAGCACTGGCCATTGATGACAAAGGCTTTGGGGTTGTTACGCATGGTTTCTGGCGCCGTGGCAACGGGGAATGCATTGACCCGGCCAAAGGCATAAGCCATGGCCTCTGATTGTGGGTTTTCATATATAGCTTGAGGGCTTCCTGACTCAACGATGCTTCCGTCAATCATGACATCGATGCGGTCAGCCCATGCCATGGCATCCCTGACATCATGAACCACCATCACGACGGTAGAGTTTGATCGAGGCTGCCATTCCCTTAACATATCCTGTATCATCAGCTTACTCATGGGATCCAAATGACTGAATGGCTCATCCAAGAGCAATGCACCCGGTTGACCAATCATGGCCTGCGCAATGGCAAGGCGTTGCAACTCACCCCCCGACAGGGCTTTTGCTTTATCGGTTAAGGCTGGCGCAAGATTCATGCGCTTCATCCATTGCTTCACCAAGCGATGCTCAGCAGCTTCAGATCGAATGCCCGAAAACTCCAACAGATTATCTCTGACAGATTTGTAGGGCATTTGGCCAAAGTCCTGCCTAACCATGCGAATGCGGGGATGCCCCGGTACCAATGGAATGCGCTTATGCGGCTTGCCTGCGTACCATACCTTTCCCTCATCTGGCACCATGCGGGCACCAAGCATGTTCAAGAAGGTGCTTTTACCAGATCCGGATGGACCTAAGAGGGCCACTACCTGTCCGGATGCTGCCTCCCAATGAGGAATTGACAGCAGGAATCGGTCAAAACCATGCAGGATTTCAGAAGCTCTTAGTCGAGTGGCCATGGCAACAATTGAATTTATAGATGGATGACTTCACCATAAGCCATCGCTGTGGCTTCCATCACCGCTTCACTCATTGTGGGGTGCGGGTGAATGGCCTTGAGTAGTTCCATGCCAGTGGTTTCTAGTTTTCTAACGGCAACGATTTCTGCAATCATTTCCGTGACATTGGCACCAATCATATGAGCACCAAGGAGCTCTCCATATTTTGCGTCATAAATGACTTTCACGAAGCCATCAGTGACACCAGCTGCAGCAGCCTTACCGCTTGCTGAGAAAGGGAATTTACCAACCTTGAGCTCGTAGCCCGCCTCCTTTGCTTGTACCTCCGTGTACCCCACTGATGCAACCTCAGGTGAGCAATAGGTGCAGCCAGGGATGTTGTTGTAGTCTATGGCTTGAGGGTTATGACCAGCAATGGATTCCACACAAATGATGCCTTCTGCAGACGCTACATGCGCCAATGCTTGACCAGGTACCACATCGCCAATAGCGTAGTAGCCAGGCGCTGTTGTGCGGTACATGTCATCAACCACAATGTGGCCGCGTTCAGTTTGGATGCCCACTGCCTCAAGGCCAATGTTTTCAATGTTGGGCGTGACACCAACAGCACTCAAGACCATTTCAGAGGTCATGCTGTGCTCGCCTTTTGCATCCTTATAATGCACGATACAACCCTTGCCCTTGGTGTCCACATGGGTCACCTCTGTTGAAGTCATGAAGTCAATTCCCGTTTTTTTCAGGCTTTTTGCTAGCTCCTTGGATACATCTGCATCTTCATTGGGGACAATGCGAGGCAAGTACTCCACAACAGTCACCTTGGTGCCAAGGGCAGCGTAGACATAAGCAAACTCTACACCGATAGCGCCAGAACCCACAATCACGATTGAATCAGGCTGCTTGCTCAAGGTCATGGCCTCTCGGTAGCCAATGATTTTTTTACCATCCTGCGGCAAAGAAGGCAGCTGTCTGGATCGTCCACCCGTTGCCACCATGACGTGCGATGCTTTGACAATCTGGCTTTTGCCATCTGCAGCTGTCACCTCTACTTTTTTTCCAGGCAGCAATTTGCCGTAGCCATTGATGACATCAATTTTATTCTTTTTCATCAGAAACTGCACGCCCTTGGACATGCCGCCCGCCACATCTCTGCTGCGTTTGACAATCTTGCTGAAATCGTGGCTGGCCTCCTTCACTTCAATGCCATAATCGCTGGCATGTTGGATGTATTCAAAAACTTGCGCGCTTTTGATCAACGCTTTCGTAGGGATGCAGCCCCAGTTGAGACAGACCCCGCCAAGGCTCTCCTTTTCAACAATAGCCGTTTTAAGGCCAAGCTGACTTGCGCGAATGGCAGCCACATATCCTCCGGGTCCGGAGCCAACAACAATGAGATCGTAAGTCATGAAATAGGGTTTTCAGTTGGTAGTAAAGGTAAGGCAGGCAATGGCAGATATTTCCACATTAACAGCCATTGGAAGGCCGGCAACCGCGACGGTTTCTCTGGCGGGTTGAATGTCAGTAAAATAGGTCTCGTAGACAGCATTGACCTCAGCATAATACTTCATGTCACTGAGAAAAATACTGCATTTCACTACATGATTCAGGCTTGCGCCACCTGCCTCAAGGACCGCCTTCAAATTCTCAAGCACTTGCTTGGTTTCCTCTGCAATGCTACCCATGCACAGGTTACCTGATTGCGGATCAATGGCTATTTGGCCAGATACATAGATCATGCCATTCGCTTGAATGGCTTGACTGTATGGCCCGACTGGTGGTGGCGCCTTAGAGCTGTAGATGATGTGATGCTTGGCCATGGATGTGTATTACCCCGGCAATTTAACCTAAAATGCGGGCATATCTTTGGCCTATGCAGCGATTGGCCGTCTTAGATAACATCGATTCTTTCACGCACAACCTGGTTCACCGATTGGAGCCCATGGTTGAGCAAGTGATCGTGATTCGCAATGATGACCCTAAGGCCATGAATCGCATCGCCTCATGCGATGCCCTGCTCCTCTCTCCAGGGCCTGGACTCCCTGAGGAGTCTGGTTGTTTGATGGATGTGCTGGATGCCTTCCATGGCAAGATGCCTATACTTGGCATTTGCTTGGGGATGCAAGCCCTTGCTCAGCACGCAGGAGCTAGATTGCTCCCTTTGTCAGAGGCCATGCACGGACGTGTGGCACATATTCAACAGGTGAACGGCAGCCCTGATTGGCTTGCTGGCATCAGCTTGCCATTGGACGTTGGTCTCTACCACTCATGGGCCGTTGATGACAAAACCCTGCCTGACAGTATCCTGCCTCAGGCCTGGAGTCATCAAGGTGTGTTGATGGCCTTGTCTATACCCGACAAGAAATCTGTGGGGCTTCAATTCCACCCTGAATCGGTCATGACGCCCGATGGGGACACCATACTTCAAGCCTGGGTGAACAGTCTGTCTTGATTGTTTTGGGTCAATAATCGCCCAAACCGCGGCGACGCTCCACCTTCAAGTCCTTCAACAAAGGCGCCTTCACACCCAAGGACACATGGTAGCTTCTGGCATAACCAAATGGCACCCATCGAAGTCGCATCTCCCAGCAATGCAACTGCCTTGAAAGATCCAGGGTGGTGAAGGTCAATTGCTTGGCAACAAAATCGTAACCAGAAGATAAGCCCATGCGCCAGTTGGCAGTTGGTTCCCACGTGCCATTCACCCGCAATGATTGCGTGGATTCCATCATTGATGTGCTAGGGTTTGGAGACATTCTTAATGCGTACCCAAGGTTCAATGTCCATGGTGCATGCCAGCTCATGTAATCCATGTTGCCATAAAAATCATCATACAAATCCTCCTGGAGACCTTGTGAATTGATGGGCGCAGAAAGCCTGCCTGTTGAATTGCCACCTCGCAAACGCAAATCTGCGCTCAGCACATGAAGGCTTGGGCGGAACGGGCCTTGGCCCATCTGGTAGGCCATGGTTGGCAGTCGATTTCCCAAACTGTCCTGACCATACCAATCAAAAGCTCCCTGGTAGCTCAGTCTGAGCTTATTTTTTGCCAAACTCGTACTGGAACGAACGGTCAACGGCGTCCATTGGTACTGAGGGAGTGCCGCATTGTAAGCCGTTGCTATGGTGAAATCATCCAGTATGTTGAATTTATTGGCCTTGCCGCTGTCCTGCTTGCTCAGCCATTTGCCCCCAAGGGTATTGCGCAAGCGAAAAGTGACTGCGGCTACCTCGCCGAGGGTGGGGCTGCCATAGATGAAACTTTCAAATTTGCTCTTGTAGGCCATGGATCCACTGCTGTCTATTTGAACAAGCTGGTACGACCCCCAAAATGGATCACTGAAGTCTGGTCGGAAATTCAACCCTATGGATGGGTATGCCACATGCCGAATAGCCTTGAGGGGGCCTTGCTTGAAATTGAACATGCCATACAAGGTGGTAGACATGTTGGCAGCCATCTGGAAATCCCTTGCTGGGAAAAACCCGCTGACAGTATCTCGCTCCAACCGATTGCTGTCAGCATTCCACTCATGATTCATGGCATAAGGGTACCAGCGTTCCACATAGCTCATGGATGGATTAACCGTGATGAACCGCAGCAATTTCAAGTTAGCTGACATGGCTGCTTTGTGTTGCATGCCAGATTTAAGTCTGCTAGGCTGAAACAGTATATCAGGCTGCATCAGCTCATCAATGCTTCCTCGCGTCTCATTGCGGCTGTTCATTTGGTACGTGAGTCCAATTTTTTCATACCAACGGGTTTTACCCACCGGATTGAGTCGGCGAAATGGCTGGATGCGGTTCATACCTATGTTGACCTCGGGCAGGGTCAAGGTCATGCTGCCTGTTTGATTGTTCTGTCGTTGCCTAGCAGCTGCTGTGAGCTGGAAAGGGCTGCCCGGCCATCGCTTTGAATAGCTCACACTGGATGACATGTCATTTTTTAGGAATTGACTGGGGTCTGTGCTGGTGTTCTTGAAAAAACTACCCGTTGACAGATCCACTTTCGCGCCAAAGCTTCTCGTGGGGTGCGCCTTTGCATCCTGGCGATGGGTCCAGGATATGCGGTAATCCCTGCTATCCATGAATTGACCAGAAGCCTGATACCGGGGGTCACCAAAACGGGTGCGGTTCACCCTGAGGCCAAACTGCCCTGAGTATTTGTACCGGTAGCGGTAAGATGAACTCGCGTTCAAACCCCATGAACCTCTGGTGTAGAGATCACCTGTCAATCGCATGTCCCAGTGGTCGTTCAATGCCCAATAATGACCAAATCCCGTCAAGCCTAAACCCCACTGACGCTTGTCCTGAAACTGCGGAAGAATGAAGCCCGAAGCTCGCTTATCCATCATGGGAAAAAACCCAAATGGCAAAATCAAAGGGGTTGGGATATGTAAAATCTCTAAATAGGCAGGCCCCGTCACAATGCGCTCACTTAGATCCAATCGGGCCTGCTTGGTGACAATGGCGAAATGCGGATTGACATGATTGCATGTCGTGAAGGCCGCTGGGCCTAAAAAATAAGTGCTGTCATCAACCAACTTGATGCGCTCACCATGCAGGTAGCCTTTTGATTGCTTGGTACTTCCCGTGTGCACCCAGCCTTGTTTTGTCTCAAATTGGTAACGGATGGTATCGGCAGCAAATTGATTCTCGCCTTGTATGAACACTGGCTTGCCCTGAATCGTGCCATGGCTATCTGCCTGTCCAAAAGCTGTGAGCATGTGCTGATCCCAGTCAATGCGGATGACGTCAGCCTGCAGCTCCATACCGTCCATAGTCACCACCGCTTCTTCTTTGAGGATGATTGCCCGCTCTTGGTAGAGCCACTCACCCTCCAAATTGGAACGGTATTGGATATTAACATCTTGCTGTGAATACATGGTGGTAGAAACCACCATGGAGGCAAGTACGATTCTTAACTTTGGACTATTCATGCAATTCATACCAAAAGTACGTCAATGCAACGGCTGACCTTGTTTCTTATTGCGCTTTTTGCGCTACCCACTGTAGGCTTCGTAGTCCACGTACCCTCCTATGACCGCGTGGAGGTCGTCATCATCGATGCAGGCCATGGCGGCAAGGCACCTGGAAACCTAGGGACGCGCAGGTACAAAACTGTTGAAAAAGACATTGCCCTAGATGTGGCCTTGCTGACTGCAGAAGCAATCCGTCAAGCGCATCCAGATGTGAAGGTCATTCTCACCAGGGATGATGACAGCTTTCTGGAACTTCATGAACGGACTGCCCTGGCCAACCGAAGCAAGGCTGATGTCTTCATATCTATCCATTGCAATGCCTGGACAAGTCAATCTGCCTATGGCACCGAAACCTTTGTCATGGGGAAGAACCATGATGATGAAAACCAAGTTGCCCTCATGGAGAATTCAGACATCTTGATGGAGGACAACATTGAAGCCAATTACGATGGCTTTGACCCTCGGAAGCCTGAATCCTACATTGCGCTAACCTTGTTTCAATACGCCTTTCAACGACAGAGCATTGAATTGGCACAGAATATTCAGCAAGCCTTTCGCGAAGATGTGGGGCGGCATGACCGCGGCGTGAGACAACAACCATTGTATGTCACCAGCAGAACCTCTATGCCATCAGTTTTGGTTGAGCTGGGATTTTTAACCAATGCGGAGGAAGAAGATTACCTGAACACTACCAAAGGCAAATCAGACATGGCCAATGCCATTGCTGGGGCGTTCTCTTCCTACAAGACCAAGCGTGAGTCTGTTGGGCAACAACCCAGCAAGTCATCCAAGGACAAATCCAGTGATCAAGCAAAACCCGTGGATATCAAACCTGTTGCACAGCATGCATTCTATGTGCAACTCTCGGTAAGCGGTCAGAAAAAAGCCTTAAATGAGCCGCCTTTTGAGAACGCTCAACCCATTAAAGTCATGGCAGACGGTCGTTTGTACCGCTACCTTCACGGACCATTCAGCAGCTGGGATGTGGCTAAATCAGCGCAAAATGACATGCGCAGCAAAGGTTTTCCCGACGCCTTCTTGGTGGGCTACCTAGGGGGTGAAAAACTGCCGCTGAGTGAGGTAAAAAAGGCACTTCAATCATTGTAACTTGCAATTATGCTATCAAAAGAATTAAAGACAGGAATTGCGGTAATTTTTGCCGTGGGAATCATCTACTGGGGTCTAGGATTCCTTCAGGGAAATAACATCCTCAGCAGAGGAACCAAAATCCACGCCATCTACAAAAATGCAGGTGGCATTCAGGTCAGCCAACCCGTGACCATCAATGGCGTCAACGTAGGCAAGGTGTCGCAAGTGGGCTTCATGCCCGACAAATCAGGGCGCATCTTGGTGACCATGAACATCACAGGCACCTACCCTGTTCCATCCAACACCATTGCAGAAATTCGCGCCTCAGGCTTATTGGGCGACAAAGAGATCGTTTTAATCTTAGGACAGGGTTCATCCATGATTGAAAACCATGACACGTTGAGAGCAAGCATTGAGGAGAGCCTTGGTGACGCCATCAACAAAGAGGTGCTCCCTGTTAAAATTCAAACAGAAAAACTGCTTGCATCTCTTGACACCGCTGTTGGTGTGCTTTCTGGGTTCTTGCAAGGGGATTTTCAATCAGAATTGTATTCCTCCGTTAGCAATGTCAACCAAAGCTTGCTGAACTTGAATAAAATCACCTTGGAACTCCGCTTGTACTTGACAGAAAACCGAGAAGACCTCAGTGCCATCACAGGCAACATGAACACCCTTTCAAAGATGATTGCTGACAATCGATCTGAATTCAATCGCATCATGGAGAACATGGCCGGCGCATCAGATACACTGGTCGCTTCTGACATGGGCAAGGCACTCAAGGCACTTGCCGCCAGTGCGGAACGACTGGATCGCATCACGGCATCAATGGAAGCTGGTGAAGGCAGCTTAGGTAAGCTGATCGCGCATGATTCCTTGTACAACAATGTCAATTCCTCGATTGAGTCGCTGGATAAATTACTGGAAGACTTGCGCCAAAAGCCATCCAGGTATCTCAACTTTTCAGTCTTTGGCAAAAAGGACAAAGGGCCATCAAACTGATGGCTGCGCAACTTGCTTTTTTCATCTTATTGACGGCAGGCTCTGTCGTATTTGCCTGGCAGGTCCAGCGACTGCGCCGAGGGTTGGCCATGGGTCGGCCATCTGAACGCAACGATCAACCTCTTCGCCGTTGGAAAACCATGGCCCGTGTTGCATTAGGGCAAGGAAAAATGGGCAGCCGCCCTGTTGCCGCCCTGTTGCACGTGGTGGTTTACGTTGGCTTTGTACTCATCAACATTGAGGTCCTGGAAATACTTGTTGATGGCGCCATAGGTAGCCATCGATTTTTTGCCCCCTATTTGGGTGGAGCCTATGTTGGCATCATTGGATTTTTTGAGCTGCTTGGCGTTGCCGTGATTATTGCCTGCTTGGCCTTCTTGTTTCGCCGGCATGTGATGCGCATCCCGCGCTTCAGGCATGCAGACATGAAGGGTTGGCCTTCAAAAGATGCAGACATCATACTCTACATAGAAATCATGCTGATGTCAGCCTTGTTGCTGATGAATACCGCAGAAGCTGCCATGGATGCCGAAGCGCCCGTGGTGGTGGGGCATTGGCTGGCGCCCTTGCTATCAGGCATGGACGAGAACAGCCTGCACTGGATTGAACGCATTGCTTGGTGGTTCCATTTTGCAGGCATTTTGGCATTTTTGAACTATTTGCCCAGATCCAAGCATTTCCACATCATTCTTGCTTTCCCCAACACTTGGTACAGCAAGCTCAGTGCTAGAGGACGAATCCCTGCCATGCCATCGGTGACTGGAGAAATCAAATCCATGATGGACCCCAGCTATGTGCCAGACGAGACAGCGGTCCCTGATCGTTTTGGCGCAAAAGATGTGTCTGATTTGAGCTTTGCCAACCTACTCAATGCCTTCACTTGCACTGAATGTGGTCGATGCACCAGCGCTTGCCCTGCAAGCATCACGGGCAAATCCCTATCCCCAAGGCAGATCATGATGGCCACACGAGATCGGGTTGAAGAATCCCTTGACAAGGGTGAGTCGGCCAAGGATAACCACCTACTGGATAATTTCATTTCACGTGAATCCCTGTGGGCCTGCACCTCGTGCAATGCTTGCGTCGAGGTCTGTCCCCTGAATATTGACCCCTTGGACATCATCCTGCAAATGCGCCAATACCTCACCATGGAGGAAAGTGCGGCTCCTGCCCCATTGAACAGCATGATGAGTAACATCGAAAACAATGGTGCACCATGGGCCTACCCTCAGGCTGATCGCGCAGCATGGATTAATGAATGAATGCCATGGAACTGAAGAAACACCGCATCAATGGCGAAACCGTCAGCCCTATTCTTCCCAATGAGGTCAAGAATTACTTGATTGACATTGATGGAACCGTTTGTGATGACATCCCCAATGAGGAGCCCGATCGCATGGCTACTGCTGCCCTCTACCCTGACGCATTGGCAACCATTCAGGGCTGGCATGCTGATGGCCACTACATCACATTTTTCACTTCCAGAACGGAGGAACATCGGGAGGTCACTGAAACATGGTTAACCAAGTATGGTTTTCCCTACCATGGTTTACTGATGGGTAAGCCACGGGGCGGCAACTACCATTGGATTGACAACCACATTGTGCGAGCTACTCGCTTCAGTGGCACTTTCAACAACCTGGTGCGCAAACCTGCCACCATTGAAGTATTTGAAGACTAATGACTGACACACTCCATGTACCCATACTAGCTGACATGCTAGCAGAAGGCAAGAAACCCGATGTCCTTTTCTGGGTTGGCTGCGCTGGCAGCTTTGACGATCGAGCAAAAAAAGTCACCAAAGCTTTTGTGAAACTTTTGAACGAAGCAGGGATTTCCTTTGCCATCCTTGGCAGCGAAGAGGGTTGTACGGGGGATCCTGCCCGACGGTCTGGGAATGAATTCCTTTTCCAAATGCAGGCCATGCAGAACATTGAAGTGCTCAATGGCTACGATGTGCAACGCATTGTCACCACGTGCCCTCATTGCTTCAACACCTTAAAGAACGAATACCCTGAGTTGGGGGGTAAGTACGAGGTCTTCCACCATTCTCAGTTCCTTCGCGAGCTATTGAAAGCCGGTAAATTGACCATTCAAGGTGGCGCCTTCAAAGGCAAGCGAATCGTCTTCCATGACCCCTGTTATTTAGGCCGAATCAACCAGACCTATGAAGCACCACGCGATCTGCTCAAAGCCCTGGACGCAGAACTCCATGAGATGGGTCGCTGCAAGAAAAATGGCCTTTGCTGTGGTGCAGGCGGTGCGCAGATGTTCAAGGAACCAGAAAAGGGTGACAAGGACATCAATGTCGAACGCGTAGAAGAAGCATTGGCTACCAAGCCCGACATCATTGCTACAGGCTGTCCATTTTGCAAGACCATGATCAGCGATGGCGTGAGTCATTCCGGCAAGGATGTACCTGTTCTTGATATTGCAGAGGCCATCGTTCAAGCTGGAGACCTAAGCTGATGTCTATGATCAACTGGGAGGATGTTCCTCCACAGGGCCGGTTGTGGATATTCACAGCTTCCTCCCCTTGGCAAGCAGATCAAATGGACATGGTTGACCGACAGCTCAGCTTGCTCTGCCATAGCTGGACTGCGCATGGCGAGCCTGTAGCAGCCAGTTACACGACTGTGGACCATCGCCTCATTGCCCTAACAGCCGATGAATCAGCCCTTGCCAGTGCTAGCGGCTGTTCCATTGACAGCATGATGGGTCAACTTCAAGAGCTATCACAAGCATTGCACACAAATCTTTTTGACCGAATGCATGTCTACATCCGTCCTGATGAAACAGCGCCATGGCGGCGTGTTGGCATCAAGGAAGCTAAAACATCAGAGGGTCAGTTTCTCAACGCAGTGGGTGATCAAATGGCCGCATACCAACCGATCACAGCCATCAAAGGCTCGTGGCTGAGGCCATAGCGCCTTTCAAGGCATGCAAGGCGTCACGATCTGAAGACAAGCTAAGTATGCCTGTGTCCAATGACATCAATGCACACCAGGTAACCCTTTCCCCATCCTTGTCAGGTATGGTCAGCATGGATTCAAGATGGTGAATTGGCTCCGAACAGGAAGCAATCAAATAATAGCTGGTGCTAACCCATACGTTGGGGTCAAATTGTGATTTCACGGGTGCAGTACTTTGATGAATCATTGCACCGACCTTGACATCGACCAATTGTAACTCTTCAGAAAGTTCTCTAACAAGGCATTGTTCATCAGATTCACCTGGCAATTTACCTCCGCCAGGCAGCTTAATCAAGGGCGTGCCCTGGTAGCGTTCAGCAGACAGCAAGACATCTAGTGCATCAGCTGCACCATTTGATTTCCTCAGGATGCATGCGTAGACTCGATGGCTATTTGTCACGGCTGAATGGCAATCTTTTCTATGCGCTCAATAGGCCCTGGGCAATGGTCCTGATGGCAGCCCACACAGGTGACAAGCACCGCATTGAAAGCATCAATTTGCTGCTTCACGTCAGCCTGATTGATCACCTGATCTCGCAAGAACTGCAGTTGCTTGATGTAGCCATCAGCAAAGGTTGGAAAGGTGATTTTGATATCTGAAGGCGTCGTTGCCTGATCGGTTGCCAAGGAGGCATGCGCTACAATCATTGCATCCACTTGAGACAAGGTCAACTCTCCTTTAGCAACAGCGGTTTTGAGCCCTTCCATATCTGTCGTCATGACACGCATGGTTGCTGCCAACTCACTCACTGGCGCCAAGCGAGCGTTCGCCGACTCATTAGATTGACAGGCCAGCAAGGATACCATAAGTAGGCCAGCCATTATCAAATATCTCATCCTTAAACTGCTTCAACAGCTGAGGCCTCTGACACTTCTTCAGCTTCCTCTCCAATTTCCTCTTCAAGCACTTCAACTTCAGGCAATGCCACACCGGTAGCGATGACAGAAATGGACACTTCAGGCTCTGTGATCAATGCAATGGTAGAATCTGACTTGCCAGCATCGAAGGCTTGATGTTTCAACCATTCCACCGATAAGGTATCAACCTTCACAACACCATGCACAATGGCTTCTTCGCCAGCTGCATCAAAAGGAACAAAAAATCCATAGTCCTTGAAACGAACCAAAGCAGTTTGCTCATTGCCCATGTCAAGCTCCATCCAACAACCTTTTTTCTGACAGACACCAGCAACCTCTGCACGGAAGGTCGTTTCCACCGAATCTTCACCAGATGCCAGTTTAGCGAGAACAGATTCCGCAGATTCAACTTGGCTTGTACTGAAAGCTTCACCATAGTAATCAAAACGTTGACACGCAAGGGTCAGAACAGCAAAAAGAAGGATGGGGTATTTCATGTTTGGTAGTTTTCGCGAAGGTAGCCAAGGCTAACAGATGAAACAAATAAAAAATTATTGTAACTTTGCACCACCCTAAGCAACCCTGCTTCAATTCCCTTTTTTTATGAAAATCACGCGCAGCAAGACTTCCAGACTCGATCAAGTAGACTTTGAGAACTTAGGGTTTGGGGCTGGCTTATCTGATCATGTTTTTCGCGCAGAGTACAAGGATGGCCAATGGGATGACGGGGTGATTGAACCCTATGGCCATTTGCGACAAGGCTTAGGCCTGCATGCCTTGCATTATGGCCAAGCAGTCTTTGAAGGACAAAAAGCTTACAAACAAGCTGATGGTGGCATTGCAGTGTTCAGACCTGAGCGCAACTTTGATCGCATCAATTTGAGTGGTGAGCGCATGTGCATACCCACCATACCCAAAGATCTCTTCATGAATGGCTTGATGGAGTTGATTCGTGTCGATCGCGACTGGGTTCCTAGCGGGAAAAACCAGGCCCTCTACTTGCGCCCCTTCACCTTTGCCAGTGCGGAATGGGTGATTGCAAAGGCCTCTGATCAGTACACTTTTGGCATCGTCACCTGCCCTGTCGGGGAACTTTACTCAGGGGCCATTAAGGTAAAAATAGAGCAAGAATTTACTCGCGCAACTCAAGGTGGCGTTGGTTTTGCAAAGGCTGCAGGAAACTATGGCGGCTCCTTTCTTGCAACCCGAAAAGCCATTGAAGAAGGCTTCAGTCAGGTGCTTTGGACAGATCACAAAGAACACAAATTCATTGAAGAAGCAGGCACAATGAATGTGGCTTTGATTATCAACGATGTGCTTGTAACACCTAAGTTGTCAGACACCATCCTTGCCGGCATCACCAGGGATTCCATTTTAACCCTTGTGCGCGAATGGGGTATTGAGGTGCAAGAGCGCGACATCACAGTAGATGAGTTACTTGATTCAGTTAAGTCTGGTGACCTTCAGGAGGCTTTTGGCATGGGAACTGCAGCTGTAATTAGCCCCATCAATGGCTTTGGTTACCAAGGAACTGTCATTGACTGCCCCTTCAAAGAAGATGGCATGGCTACGCGAATCAAGACAGCCTTATCTGATATCCGATATGGTCGCGTTGAAGACAGCCACGGCTGGATGCACCGCATCTAGCGCCCGCCTTATTGATCCTTGAATTGCTTCTGGTACAGGTTGGCATACAGCCCTTCCTTAGCTATCAGCTCTGCATGGTTTCCTGACTCAAGAATTTGACCCTTTTCCATCACCAGTATGCGGTCTGCTTGCAAGATTGTCGCTAATCTGTGAGCAACCACAATGGACGTTCTCCCCTTGGTCAACTCCTTGGTGGCCTTTTGAATCCATTGTTCTGCTTGAGAATCAATACTTGAGGTCGCTTCATCCAAAATCAAGACTGCAGGGTTGGTTAAATAGGCTCTGATGAATGCCAACAACTGACGTTGACCCGTGCTCAGCATACCACCTCGCTCCTTCACATCGTAATCCAAGCCCTCCGGTAAATCGTGCAAAAAGGCATCGATTCCCATGGCTTCTGCAGCCTCTAAAATCTCTGCATCTGGTATCGGCTCAAACATGCTGACATTGTTCCTTACACTGTCTGAAAACAGGAACACATCTTGTTGAACCAAGGCAATTTGCTTTCGGTAAGACCTCAATTCAATGGTTTGTAAATCCAAGCCATCAATCAATATTTCACCTGACGTGGGTCGATAAAAGGCCATCAATAGGTGCACAAGGGTGCTTTTTCCGCTGCCCGTTGCACCAACTATTGCCACGGTTTGACCTCTTTTTATGTGCACATTCAATCCGAGCAAGACTGGCTCACCTGGGTTGTAGGAAAAATGCATGTCCTTCAAGACAATGTCCCCCTTGAGCTCATCGATAAGGGTGGATCCACCCACCTCGGCTGAGTTCTCCTCATCCAACAATGACAACACCCTGTCCCCAGCTACCATGCCCATTTGCAGGGTATTGAAGCGATCGGCCAATTGCCGCAAGGGGCGGTAAAGCATGCTGACAAACATGATGATAGCTGTCAGGTCACCCACTGTGACATCGCCACCTGCTGCAGCCTGCATACCACCATACCAAATAGCCAAGCCAATGCTAACTGCAGACAGCATGTCTATCACGGGGAAAAAGATCGAGAAGTACCAAATGGTTCGCACATTGGCATCCTTGTGCCTGGTATTGATGGCTTTAAAATTGGCGTGTTCTTGTGATTCCCTTGTGAAGAGTTGAACAATCTTCATCCCAGTGATGCGCTCCTGAACGAAGGTGTTCAGTGCTGCCACTTCATTTCTCACATCAATGAAAGCCTGCTTGATACTGCGCTGAAACCAACGGGTGGCCAAGTACAGCAAAGGCATTACGGATAGGCAAATCAGAACCAATATGGGATCGAACAAAAAGAACATGGCGCTAACCATGACCACAATCTTGAAAACATCGCCAAAAATGACCAAGAGCCCTTCAGAAAAGATATTGGAGACTGTTTCCACATCACTAACCGTTCGCGTGACCAATTTTCCGACTGGGGTTCGGTCAAAAAACTGCTGCTTGAAACCAAGCATCTTATCAAAGAGTCGCACACGCATGTCACGTATGACACGCTGACCAAGGTCATTGGCTGAATAGGTAAATATCAATTGACCGACTGCTTCCATCAACAAGCTGATGACTAACCATGTCATCCATTGATTCAACGCCATGCCATCAAGCGCAATGGAGGAGTCTACAGCTTCACGGGTGAGATAGGGCCGCAATGTGGCTAGGGATCCCAGCACAATGGCTAAAAACCCTGTGCCGATCATTTGCCATTGATAGGGCTTGGCAAAGCCAATGATTCGGCGAAGAATTGCCCAATCAAAGGCCTTACCTGTGACTTTAGAAGGGGGCATGTTCTCTTGATTGAAATGGTGAATCTGGGTAGGTGACACCCGCAAAGGATAGGCCTTTTGCTGGGGCTGATTGCCCGGCATCAGAGCGTGTTGCGCCATCAAACAGTGACAACCAATTATCCCAATCCCTTTGCCCTTGAGCTAGCTCTACCATGGTTCCAACCAATGACCGAACCATGTTTCGCAAGAAGCGGTTGCCACGGATTTGAAAAACCCACTCTTCACCTTCTTGATGCCAAGAGGCATGTGTGATGTTACAGAGGGTGGTTTTAACAGGAGATCCTGTTCGAGCAAAGGCTGCAAACTCAGTCTGACTTAGTAAAATTTCAGCTGCACGTTTGAGCAATGAGAAATCCATGTCACGGCGATGGGTCCATACCATGTCTGCCCCAAAAGGGTTTTGCTTCCGACGGATGACATAACGGTAAGATCGACTTTCAGCAGAAAATCTTGCATGCATACGATCCGTAATTTCCACCATTTCATGCACCGCAATCTTTGTTGGCAGGAAGCGATCCAAGCGATGAAGGGTGTCTTTCACGTCAAGGGGCGTCGCAACATCAACGTGAGCGACATAGTTTGCTGCATGCACGCCGCTATCTGTCCGACCAGCACCTAACACCTTCACTTGCTCTCGCAGCAGGGTAGACAGGGCTTTTTCCAGCTCGCCTTGAACAGTTCGCTGCGCTGGCTGAACCTGCCAGCCGCTGAATGGTAGGCCGTGATAACTCAGCCGAAGGGCATAGCGTGTGAATGACGATGTTTGCATGAATGAACGCCAAAGATAAACCCAGACGCATCCTCTTGATGTCAGACACCCATGGTCACTTGGATGCATCCATCATGGAACATGTCAAGCAAGCGGATGAGGTCTGGCATGCCGGTGACATTGGCAACCTATCGGTGTTGGACGATTTGATGGCTGTCAAGCCCTTAAGGATTGTACATGGCAACATTGACGACGGGGTACTTCGGCGTGAAGCTCCTGAACACCTGCGATTTAGGCTTAATGGACTGAAGGTCTGGATGACGCATATCGGCGGCTATGCCAACCGCTTGCCTGCATCGATTCGCACCACGCAACAACAAAGGCCCGCCCATGTTTTTATTTGTGGTCATTCACATATTTGCCGAGTTGGCAAGGATAAATCGGGACTTTTGTGTTTGAACCCAGGCGCTGCAGGTCACTATGGCATTCATCACATGCGAACCATGCTCAGGTTCACCATCAGTTCAGACGGTCAAGTCAAAAACCTTGCAGTTATCGAGCTTGGTAAGCGTGGTCAGGGCCTACTTCCTGAATCGGCGGTCTGACTTCACCTTTGCCTCATCCTTTTGGATGGCCCTATTCGCAAATGAACCAAGGCCTAGGGCTAAAAGGGAGGCCACAAGGGTCGGTGTCAGGCTTGCGTCATAGCTGTTGCTTCGAAGCATTGGAATAGCAATGGATCCAATCAGCCCCAAAACAGCGAACATGGCCAATCGGTTGATCATGAATTGCCGTTTGCGATGTTTGAAATAAGTGATGTTTGCTAAAAATAGCGCAACCGCTAATCCGCCAATCATTGATTCTGTATTGCCAAGGCCCTGCATCCCAATAAAAACAAGGGCTGCAGCAGCTAATAACATGTATAGGGTTTGAATTCTTTGCCACATGGGTGCAAGTTCTGCATAAAATCCCTTTCTTTGTACCATAAGGCCAACACCTTTCACCTTTTTTATTAAGGTTTTTTACCAAATCTATTTTCCTTCACTCTCAACACCAACCTGGTTATGACTGACTCCTTGGATATCAATGGGATGAAATTGCCCGAACTCAAAACCGTTGGAGATGCACTAGGTATCCCAAAGGCAAAGTATTTGCGTAAGCCTGATTTGATTGCAGCCATTAAGGCCATTCAAAATGAAGCAACGTCTTCCCCCGCAGTTCAAGTTGAACCAAAGGCAGCAGCTGTAAGTCCTTCAGACACACCATCTGAGGAAGGTCGTCGTGAAAAACGGGGGGATCGCCGTGACAACCGACGTGACGATCGAAGAGACGACAAACGCGACGATAAACGCAACAACCAACGCGACGACAAACGTGACAACCAACGGA
>DFSH01000044.1:40224-61857 GCA_002378565.1 Flavobacteriales bacterium UBA3442
ACGTGACAATCAACGCAACGACCGTCGAGATAACCAGCGGAATGATCGACGCGACAACCAACGCGATGATCGACGTGACAACCGAAAAGATCACCAAGAGAAGCCACAGCGGAAAAACTACGAGTTTGAAGGCAGCATACCCACAGAAGGTGTCGTTGAAATCATGCCTGAAGGCGTAGGTTTCCTTCGTTCTTCCGACTACAACTACCTGAATTCACCGGATGATGTCTTCATCACCCAACAGCAGATCAAGGAATTTGGCCTAAAAACAGGTGACACCGTGAAGGGAGATGTGCGGCCACCAAGAGAGGGAGAGAAATTCTTCCCCTTGAATGGTGTCAGCATGGTCAATGGCCGAGCCTTGGAGTTTATCCGTGACCGCGTGGCTTTTGAGCACCTCACGCCTTTGTTCCCAGATCAAAAATTTGATCTTACCGGAAGAAAGCTAACCTTAAGCACTCGAGTCATTGATCTATTCTCCCCCATTGGCAAAGGACAACGAGGTTTGATTGTGGCTCAACCAAAAACGGGTAAAACCACCTTACTGAAAGAAGTAGCAAACTCCATTGCTGCCAACCACCCTGAAGTGTACATGATCATTCTACTGATTGATGAACGCCCAGAAGAGGTCACCGACATGTCTCGAAGTGTCAATGCAGAGGTGATCGCCTCAACCTTTGATGCACCAGCAGAAAACCATGTTCGCGTGGCAAATATTGTGTTAGAAAAAGCCAAACGTCTCACCGAATGTGGGCATGATGTGGTCATCCTTTTGGACTCTATCACGCGATTGGCACGTGCATACAATACCGTCAGCCCAGCCTCTGGTAAGGTGCTTTCAGGTGGTGTAGATGCCAATGCACTCCAGAAACCTAAGCGATTCTTTGGTGCAGCACGCAATATTGAGCATGGTGGATCATTGACAATTCTGGCTACTGCATTGATCGATACAGGGTCTAAAATGGACGAAGTTATCTTCGAAGAATTCAAGGGAACTGGCAACATGGAAATGCAGTTAGATCGACGCATTGCAAACCGCAGAGTCTGGCCTGCCATTGACTTGATTGCCTCTGGCACGCGCAAGGAAGAACTGCTTATGAACAAGGATGTTCTCTCTAGAATGTACATCCTTCGACGCCACCTTTCAGACATGACTGCAGTCGAAGCAATGGAATTCATGCAAGACCGAATTGCAAAAACTCGAGACAATGAAGAGTTTTTGACGTCCATGAACGGATAAGTATTAATTTTGTGCTTTGGTATGATGACCAAGACACTACTTAACAAGGAAGCATGCAATTTGACGCTGAAGCGCCTTGTTTGCCAACTCCACGAAAGACACCACCCATGGTCCCAATCCGTCATAGTCGGATTGCAACCACGAGGCATCGCACTGGCAAGGCTCTTAGCCAATGCCTTGGAAGCTGACTACCAGACTGAACCCATCGCAGTGGGTGAGATGGATATCACCTTCCATAGGGATGACTTCAGGCGACGGGATGAGCCCCTGTCCGCCAACCCCAATAACATGGACCTACTGATCGAAGGCAAGCGGGTCATTTTTGTTGACGATGTCCTATACACCGGCAGAAGCATTCGAGCCGCATTGGATGCCATTCAGCCCTATGGTAGGCCGTCTCTCATTGAACTCTGTGTGCTCATTGATCGAAGGTTTTCTCGCGAACTACCCATTCAACCAACCTACACAGGTCAGCGAGTGGATGCCATCGACGAGGAACGGGTATCCGTCATTTGGAACAAACAAGACCAACTGCAACGTGTCATCATTGAAACCCCTGAACATGGTCAATGATCACACGCTAAGCTGCAAGCACTTGATAGGCATCAAGGACTTGACAAAGGAAGACATCAAACTCATCATGCATTGGTCGGGGAAATTCAAGGAGGTCATCAACCGCCCCATCAAAAAAGTGCCATCACTCCGTGACATCACCATTGCCAATCTGTTTTTTGAGAATTCAACAAGGACACGTTTGAGTTTTGAGTTGGCTGAAAAACGTCTCTCTGCTGATGTCATCAATTTTTCTGCTGCCAATTCATCCGTTGGCAAAGGTGAAACCCTGGTCGACACGGTAAACAACATACTGGCCATGAAGGTTGATGTTGTGGTCATGCGCCATGCAGAGCCTGGTGCCGCACAATTCCTCAGTCAGCGCGTTGACGCACGCATAGTCAATGCAGGTGATGGCACCCATGAACACCCTACCCAAGCCTTGCTTGACGCATACTCCATGCAAAGTAAGATTGGTGATCTCCAAGGAAAGAAAGTTGTCATTGTCGGTGACATCAACCATTCCCGTGTCGCGCTAAGCAACATCTATTGCTTGAAAAAACTGGGTGCAGAAGTTGCCGTTTGCGGGCCTACCACCTTGATCCCTAAGCAGATTCATCACCTGGGTGTCCATGTGATTCACAACCTAGATGAAGCCTTAGCATGGGCTGATGTAGCCAACATGTTGCGAGTTCAGCACGAGCGCATGGACAAGGCCTACTTCCCTTCCATCAGAGAATACCGGATGCAATACGGCGTCAACATGGACCGATTGAAAGCCCTAGACAAGATTCCCTTGATCATGCACCCTGGCCCCATCAACCGAGGCGTTGAATTGACCTCTGAGGTCGCGGACTCCAAGCATGCCATCATCCTTGACCAAGTAGAAAATGGCGTTGCTGTTCGCATGGCAGTGCTGTACTTACTTGCCTCACAAACAGACCACAACACATGAGCCTGAACCTCAACAAAGACAACGACTACCTCCTGATTGAACACAGCGAAACGTCTTGGTCACAGAGCGACTTTGACGCCTTGAAAGAGCTACTTGACGCTGAAGAAGGCACGCATGTAATACTTGACCTATCTGCCTGCAATGCCATTGCAAGCATAGACACACTGCAAAACCTCCAAGGCAAGGCCATGGACGCCAATCAAAGCTTCATCATTCTGGTCGCCCTTGAGCAGCTGGGGCAATTCGATGAAGACATGGCCGTCGTCCCGAGCATGACTGAAGCCATTGACTGGTTTGAAATGGAAGACATGGAACGGCAATTGATGGCTGAATGACATGAAACATCACGCCATCTGTATCGCAATAACCAGCCTCATTGGCTTGTCCTCTGTCCAGGCACAGGGCCAAGTCCTCAAGGAGGCCTGCCAACGAGTTGACAGCTCATTGACCATTGCAGCGGAATGGGGCAGCTACAGCTTAGCCGACCAAAAACAATGGGGATCCATGCAAAGCCTCCGAGCTGAACTTCAACTGCACCCTCATTGGGCAGTAGGGTTTACCACCATTAGTGGCCATTCCTACAATTCCGTCACTGAGCCAGATTTGCATTACATGGACAGCTGGTACGGCTCAGGACTCTACATCAGTGGCCATTTATTTCCCGGAGAATCGCCGTGGAACCTTCATGCTTGGTCGGGTTTAGCTTATGGAACCACGACCACCATGACCAACTTACTGATTTGGCCCCCCTGGGATAGCAAAAGTGGCCTAGAGCCTTGGATTGGTATCCGAGCAGAGCTCAACAAAAAAAATTGGGCAATCATCCTTAGCAACCACACTGGCATCGATCAATACCACCAACAGATTCGAACAGGCTGGATGCTAGGTTTAGCGCTGAAAAATAAGCATTAAGCTTCCTCACACCAGGCAGGGGCCCATTCACGGACATCCCAACCACCCATATCTCCTGAAGACATCATCAAACAGGCCGCATTGTCTGGGGCATCGTCCATGGCCTCTCTCAAAGCTTTTGAGTTGGTGTAAACCGTCACTGAATGGCCAAATGCAGCCTTCACCTGCTCGGGGTCCAGTGCAGGCAACTGCTTGTGCTTGACGGCCTCCGGATCAAAGAAAACCTTGGCCTCTGCTAAACCGTCCATGCTCTCTGCGTAACGGGTGATGTAATCCGCGTTCAAGCTACTGAATGTGTGCAACTCCAGCACCGCCCAGATGGGTCGATCACTGAATTGAGCCTTGTAAGCCTGCACTGTTGCCCGCACCTTGCTCGGCGCATGGGCAAAGTCCAAATACAAAACCCGGTTGGCCTCTGCCAACTTCTCTAAGCGTTGCTGAGCACCCTCGAATGAGGCAATGGCTTCATAAAATTCTGCCTCTTGCACACCCATTTCCAGGGCTAACCAACGCGCACCTTCAGCATTGCTTAAGTTGTGACGACCCATGAACATCAATGGCACATCACCCAGCTCGCTTTCCCAAATCCACTGGCCATTGTCAATGCGGTAAGGTGGTGTGTGGTAAGGGAATTTTTTGATGTTAGACTTGTCTGCTTCAATCAACTGTGCCATGGGTACATCTTCTGCATTGTACACCAACGCACCACCAACTGTCATGCTGAGCAAAAAGTCCGCAAAGGCCTGTTCATAGGAAGCCTCTGTGGGGAAAACATTCACATGGTCCCATTCCATCCCCGTAAGGAGGGCAACATTGGCTTGGTAGAGGTGAAACTTGGGTCTAGAATCAATGGGCGACGACAAGTATTCATCACCCTCAAACAAAGCAAATTCATTGGCTTCAGTCAGGTTAACTGAGTGGTCCAACATGGGCAGGTTTGCGCCCACCATGTAATCACAGGCCACCTCAGAGTGGTTGAGGACATGAAGCAACATGGCAGTTGTTGTGGTCTTGCCATGGCTTCCTCCAATAACTACCCGGGTTTTATCTTGGGTAACTTGGTAGAGAAACTCTGGGTAGGACCAGATTTGAATGCCCAATGACTGAGCTTCGATCAACTCTGGGTTATTTCCCCTGGCATGCATGCCAAGCACGACACCATCAATGTCAGCTGTCACTCGATTGGCATCCCAGCCCATGCGGTCTGGCAACAAACCTGCATCAGCCAATCGGCTTTTTGACGGCTCAAATATGGCATCATCGCTGCCCGTGACCTTGTCGCCACGGCGCTGCAAGGCCAATGCCAAGCTATGCATGGCGCTGCCACCTATGGCGATGAAATGCACCCGCATCAGTGATGCTTTTAGATCTGAATCTTGTAGGAGTCGAGCAATTGGGTGTGTAAAAGGTCTGATAAGACCTCATCCAGCACGTCCACATTGCCACCCATGATGTCATCTACCACCAGCGGATCAAATCCTCGAAGCACGGAGTCCAAACGAACCACCACATTCATGTTGAGCTTGACCTCTGAGGTGATATTGAACATCATCTGCTTGCTCCAATCATCCATCATGCCCTGTGCGGGGATCCGGTAGGTGAAGGGCAAGTATGGCGCTAGGTTGATGGTGTCGGAGACATCCCTGTACAACCCTTGGATCAACATCCCATTGTAGCCATCATTTTCACCGCGGTAGATGTCCGCAATGGCTAGGTCATGCTCGCTACCATAAGCCCCGGGGCCCTTGGAATCTTGTGCGCTATCAAGCCCCATACGGAAATGATGGTCACCTGAGTAAGTGCCTTTAGGCATGGAAAAAAGGAAGACATCTGTGCCATGAACAATGGAGCTCACAACAGGATCAAAAATGGGGGGATTGATGCTGTCAGAAAAATCAGGCATCAGGGTATCACCCAAGTGATCGGTGAAATAATAGCTACCGAAAACCAATGCTACTTCCCTGAACTTCACCTCTGCATTGCCCATCTCGAAACGCGTGGTGGTATCTGCCAACCCGTTACCGTAGTAAAAGAAATGGCGCAGAACGACGTTGCGATCCTCTGGTTCTTGGTCAACGGGTACAATGGTCGTATTGCAGGCCACGATAACAATGGCAATCAACGAAAGGGAAAAGAAGTACTTCATGAGATATGTCTTGTTGAATCAGGCTCAAATTTACGAAAAGGACGCTGGTATTTGGGGCTTTGTTCAATCGCATCCATGATGCGATCCATGAGCTCCTGCGTGTCACATGTGGCGTCATAAACCAAAGGCGCTTTGAAATTCATGCGTAGCGCAACCCCACGCTTCTTGCTTCGAAGCCCTTTTTTATCAAAAGCTCGACGAAAACCATTGATCACAACAGGTATAACCACTGGCTGAAGCTCCTTAATCAGGTGGGCCGTGCCGCGTCGACCAGGAGCGAAAGGCTTGGTTGTCCCTTGGGGAAAGGTGATGACCCATCCATCCTTGATGGCCGTTCTGATGCTGTTCAAATCACCGGAGTTGACTCCGCGTTGAATGGCTTTGCCCGCTTCGCGCCAGGTGCGATCAATGCTCACAGAACCCGACAAGGCAAGAGCCCTTGGCAGCAAGCCAGACTTCATGGTTTCCTTTGCCGCGATGTAGTACAAGTTGGTGACTGGTCTAGCGATGGGACCGATTTTATGGGTCTGGTTCACGTGGCCACGGCGTGTATGGCAGAGCGACAGGTACATGGCAGAAACATCCATGAAATAGGTCTGATGATTGCTCACAAAAAGCACATTGTGATCATCAAGCCCTACAAGGTGCTCCGCACCCGTCACCTTCAAGCGATTCATTTTGTTTAGTCGGTACCATGCAACGGCACCGAAGACCATGATAATCAGCCTTTTTGCCCAATATGGGTTGCCAAATGGATCCTTGTATGTCAACTTGCCTTTGATTCGGCTAAAGTACACCACCTTTGCACTATGCGTAAATGGTTACACTCGAGCATGAAAGCGGTCGACCCCCTCAGCCCAACCCTTTGGGATGCTTTCAGAAGAAAAGATGTCAAGGCTACCCCTGAAGAGTGGGTCCGACAATCAACCCTGAGACATCTGGTGTTGGAATACGGGTACCCAGCTGAGGTGATTTCCGTTGAGAAATCCTTCAAAGTTGGCGACCAGGAAAAGCGGTTTGACATTGCTGCTTTCCATGAGGGCCAATTGATTTTGGTGGTTGAGTGCAAGGCTAACAGCGTCAAATTAGGGACCAAAGCTGCCGATCAATGGATGCGCTACAACCTCACCTTGCAAGCGCCTTTCGGGGTCGTTACCAATGGCAAGGACTGGAAGATTTTCACTGCTGACGGCAAAAATGTCGCCAAGATCCCACATTTCAAATCCTTTGCATCATAGTAAACATGCCTGACGCACTGCACGCCTTATCCCCCCTTGACGGGCGCTATCAAAGCACCACCGCCCCTCTCACGCCATTCTTTTCTGAATTTGGCCTGATCAAATACCGGGTTAAGGTGGAAGTGGAATACTTCATCGCTTTGAGCGAGGCAGGCTTGCCACAGCTCCCACCTTTGGATGACTCCCTTGTTGCAAAGCTCAGGTCCTTGATCACTGAATTCAGCACTACCGATGCAGAAGCCATCAAGGACATTGAAAAGGTGACCAACCACGATGTTAAAGCCGTGGAGTATTTCTTAAAAAATGCCTTTGATCAGCTTGGCCTAAGTAAGCAATCCGAGTTCATCCATTTTGGCCTAACCTCGCAGGACATCAACAACACAGCCGTGCCTTTGTCTTTGAAAGATTTTCATTCTGTGGTTCTCACCCCTGCATTGAAGGCCTTGCTTGCCGATTTCAACCAACAAGCAGCAGCCTGGAAGGACATCCCTTTGCTGGCAAGAACCCATGGTCAAAGTGCGTCTCCAACCCGTTTAGGGAAGGAATGGACCGTGTTTATCAGTCGCCTTAATGCACAGATTGACAGCTTGAACAGCATCCCCTTTGCGGCAAAATTTGGTGGTGCAACTGGCGGTTTCAATGCACACCATGCAGCCTACCCAAACCACGACTGGCATGCCTTTGGTCATGCATTTATTGAAGGGGTTCTGGGGTTGAAACGCTCCTACCCAACGACCCAAATTGAGCATTATGATCATTTGGCAGCCTACTGCGATGCCATCAAGCGAATCAACAGCATTTTGATTGATTTTTCTCGGGATGTCTGGACCTATGTCAGCATGGATTATTTCAAGCAAAAGATCAAAGCTGGAGAGGTAGGTTCCTCCGCCATGCCACACAAAGTCAACCCCATCGACTTTGAAAATGCTGAAGGAAATCTTGGCTTATCAACGGCGATTCTGGAGCACCTAGCTGCAAAACTTCCCATCTCTCGTCTGCAGCGTGACTTGACCGATTCCACCGTTCTTCGCAACTTAGGTGTTCCTTTAGGCCACACCATGCTTGCTTTGAAGAGCTTGAGTAAAGGCATGAATAAATTGATTGTCAATGAGTCAGCCATTGCGGCAGATCTTCAAAACAATTGGGCTGTTCTAGCAGAAGCCATCCAGACCATCTTGCGACGAGAAGGCTTTCCAAAGCCCTATGAAGCCTTGAAAGACTTGACCCGAACCAACAGCAAAATCAATGAAGCCTCATTGGCTGATTTTGTGGACGGATTGAATGTCTCTAATGCAGTGAAGGCAGAATTGAAAGCCTTGAGACCTGAGACTTATTTAGGCCAAGCCTGATTCAAAATCTCGTCAGCTATAGCCAATGAACTCGTGGCTGCAGGTGAAGGTGCGTTGAGCACATGAAAGGCAGCTGCGCCCTGCTTGAGTACAAAATCATCCACCAGCTGACCCTTGATGTCTACGGCCTGTGCGCGGATACCTGATCTTGATGCCTGAATGTCAGACCCTGTCAGTGAGGGAATCAAGCGATTCAGTGCCTTCAAAAAAGCTGCCTTGGAGAGTGCGCGATGCATTTCCTTCAGGCCATCGTTCCAATGTCTGGCAAAAAGCTCCAAGGTCCCCCGCCAACTCAACGCATCCAGTAAATCTTTGGGGTGCAAGTCTAGCTTGCCATAGCCTTCACGGGCCATGGAAAACACTGCATTGGGCCCACACTCAACACCCCCTTCGATCATGCGCGTGAAATGCACACCTAAAAAAGGGAATTGAGGGTCAGGAACGGGGTAAATCAAATGCTTCACCTTCGCAATGGCTTGTGGTTTCAGCTCAAAGTAATCGCCCCTGAAAGGCACAATGCGCATCCTCGCATCCAACCCGTCCATGGCCGCCAGTCGGTCGCTCTGCAAGCCTGCACAAACGATAACCCTGGGGGCTTGGTGTTTGCCTATGTTGCTTGACACCGTTGTCACCCCTTGATGCCGTTTCAAGCCCTTCACCTTGCAGTTCGTGATGACCTCGCTTCCTTTGAGCATGGCTTGGGTTACTTTCACATAGTTGACAATGCCCGTCTGCGGGACATGCAGTGCGGCAAGACAGGCTAACTCAGGCTCCATTTCCATGGCTTCCTCCCCACTCAGGATGGTCAGATGGGTTAAGCCATTGGTCTGACCTCGCTCCTTCAAGGCATGCAAGCGATCCACTTCCTGGTCATTTGTGGCGGCAACCAATTTGCCACAGATGTCATAGGGCAGCTCATGAAGTTGGCAAAATTTTAGCAACTGATGGTAGCCATCCAAGCAGGTTCTGGCCTTCATGGACCCGGGCTTGTAATACAACCCACTGTGAATCACACCTGAATTGCGGCCCGTTTGATGGGATGCAGGCTTGGATTCCTTCTCCAAGACAAGCACCTTAGCCGACGGATCCCTTTGTTGAATTTTGTAGGCGACTGCCGCACCAATGATACCGCCACCAACAATGATGGCGTCCCAACTACTTGCTTGTGTCATATTAGTATATACAAGGCTATTGAGGCATGCCAGATCTAACCCAGCGATTGATGATGCCAATGTTGCAATCAGACATGGCACCTGTCGGGGGCATTTGTGGTGACTGCATGATGCCGTGAAGGGTGTTGGTTAGATTTTGGTAGCTGACAGCAAACGTTACCATGCTGTATGTGCTGAGATCAACACCGCCAGATGGTTGCGCTCCCTGATGGCAACCCAGGCATTGACTGGCAATGATTGTGGCTACATCCGTGTAAGTCGTTGCAGCAGTCGTGTCACAGTCACCACCGCAGTCGGTATTTTTCGCCCCCTGATCAATCCACATGCGAATCACGGCTATTTGGCTGCTTGTCAATGCGGCACTGGGTGGTGGTGGCATCAAGTCATCACCAGTCTCGGTAAGCACTTCAAAAAGCTCTGAATCGTTGGGGTCACCAGGCTTGACCTCCTCCATGATACCAGCATAACTGGTTAAATCCAAGCCATCAGCTGCGTCTGGAGAGACATGGCAGCCACTCATGGCACAATTGCTCACAATCAATGGCAATATCTCTGTCGTGAAATCTACTGTGCCTGGATCACAATCGCTATCCAAAGGGTCAATCGGAATATGGGTGCATGAAGCCATCGCTATCAGTGAACATAAAGCCAAGCTCTGGAAAAGGGTCTTCATCGTTCAATGGTTTTGTGGTTGAAAACACGGCTCATGTTGAAGCCTAGAAACAGGTCACCCTGAGACCACTGACCAGGGTTTTGCAGCATCCATTGAGGATCTGCCATGCTTCGGGCGTTGGTGAGGTGGAATTGAAACACATGACCGCCCGTCTCCAAATCCAAGCCAATGCTCGTTGCCGGGTAATGGTTCTCAAAAGGTCCGTTGCCAATGTAAGTCTCAGCTGTGAAGGCCATGCGGTTGGTGAATTTATACCTAAGACCAAGGCCACAACCAAAATTGTCATTGCGATCTGTAGATGTGGGAACCAAATTGAAATGCACCAAGGTTGGTGACAACTGAAGACTCAATGCATGGTTCACTTTGCGCGCTAACATCAATTGATGGACAAAGGCCAGCCGATCTGAGGCAAAATGATCAATGTTATCAGGGAATGGGGTGGTTACCACAGTCATGGAGCTGTACCAGGTTGCAGTCAAGGGTATGACGAAACCCTTATGGCCTTCAGGTCGCCTTTGCTGGGTCATTAAGCGGGCCTTCATGTAGGCATCATAGGTCTTGCTGCCAGAGGAGCGCCCCATGCCTATATTAAGAACCTCACTGGGGCTGTAGCTGTACTCAAAACGGATTTGCGCATTGTCCAATCCAAACAAATTGTAGAGTGGCCGATCATTCAATGCAGCAAATCGGTGGGAAATAATGAATTGTCCCTCGCCTTCTGCAGGCAGTTCAACGGTCTGCAAGTTGACAATTTTGCTGCCCTTGAATGTCGCGTAAACCGGCTCGGCAATACTAGGTCCCTCAAGAGATTCTAGGTCCGCCAACAAATCGTCTTGTGCCGCCACATTGCCCATGATTAGCCCAATGCATGCAAGGGTGATGATGGGTTTCATTTAAAAGTAGCTTTCACGTGAATATCAATTGACTCAGCAATTTTTGCAACCACCAAGCTGGGGACTTCAATGCCATGATCCTCCGGCTTGATAGTGAAATTGGCTGTCAATTCCATGCCAACCGCTTGATTGATTGCAATGGTTGCAGGCACATTGATTGACTTCGTTACACCATGAACCAGCATGTCGCCAACCAAATTCACTGCATGCTCCCCTTGGTTAGACCAGTCCTCCATGCCTTCAATGGTTACAGAAAATATGGCCTTGGGGTAGCGAACAGAATGCAGGTAATTCTCATTGAAATGCTCCTGCATCAATGCTTTTTCAAATTCAAAGGATTCTATTTTCACTTGAAAAACTGCCTTATTACTTGCCGTATTGATGATGCCAAGCCCATCTTCAAGGTGGGCCTTGATGTCCTCTATCGGGGTGGTTGAATAGAAATCCACCACCATGGTTTTGGTGATGAGTTTTTGAGCTGAGAGACTGAAAGTCCCCATGGCCATCATAATTACCAGGATGGATGCTGAGGTGTTGGTGAGTGTTGGCTGCATAATTATTAGTTTTCTAAAGCACCTTGGTCAATCCAAAGCTGGGTTTTCAATAGGGTGCAATCCGGCAGGCTGTAGCCCGGAGGCATCTTCTTTGGCATGCCTTGCATCATGGACATGGCTTGCATCATTCTACCATCTATCACAATGGCCTTGACAGAAGCGTATGTGGATATATCAAATTGTTGGGTACCATTGTGGCAGCCGGAGCAATGGCCATTCACCATAGGCTGAATATCTAAGGTCCATGTCACCGCGGAGGTGTCGCAGGGGACTCCCCCTGGATAGGTCTCTTCAGTGTTGTCATAATAACATGACGGCATACTGATGATGAGCAACAGGGCAAAGGGCATGATCACTTTAGCAATCCTGGTAGTATTCATGATGTAAAATTAACAAGAGTCATGCCGGAACCCCTCATTTCTCTCTGATTTGTTTGCTTTGACGAAACTGTATAGGAAACCATACTACGACAGCGATAACAAAGAAAACAGATAACAGCAAGGCTGATATCCTCATGTCGCCTGTGGTTTCAATGATCCAACCCACACCCAACATGCCCATCACGGTGGCCAGTTTTTCTGCTATGTCAAAAAAGGAGAAATAGGTGACATGCTCACCTCCATCAGGCAACATCTTTGCAAAAGTTGACCGAGCCAATGCCTGAATCCCTCCAAGCACCAACCCCAACGAGGACCCTAGCAAATAGAACTGCATTTCTGTCTGAACCAAAAAAGCCAGGAAACAAATGACAGCCCACAAGGCTGCAGCAACAAGCAAGGCACGCATGTTCCCTATCCGACCGCTCAAGTAGGCAAATAGTTGGGCCCCTATGATGCCGACAAACTGAATCAATATGATGGTGGTGATCAATGCCCCTGTTTCCAAGTGCAAGACTTCTGTTCCAAACAAGGAAGCAATCAAAATAACTGTTTGGACACCTGCTGAAGCAAAGAAAAATCCGATAACAAACCGCTGCAGTCCGATCGTTGCACTAAAGGACTTGGCCACATCTATCAACTGGACATAGGAGCTGACAATCCAGCCTTTTTCTTTGGCATCAAGGCCATGATTGTGGGGCAGCCTGGCGAGTGCATACTCTCCCCACAATAGCCACCATGCAGCTACCACAAGAAATACAGTTCGAATGACCAACCCAGCTGACTCTAGACCAAACCAAGATGGATTTTGGATGCAAACCAATGCCCCAATCAACACAAGCACTGAGCCAAAATACCCCAGAGAAAAGCCTTTGGCACTTAAGGCGTCTTGGTCGGGTTTTGCAGCGATTTCAGGAAGGTAGGAATTGTAGAAAACCAAGCTTCCAGAAAAGGCGATAGCACCTAAAAAGGGTGTCCACAAACCAAGCAGCATATGATCAGCTGTGAAGAAATACATCGAAGCAGTGGTCAGCGACCCCGCCCATATAAAGCCTCGCATAAAATGCTTTTTGCTGCCACCAACCTCTGACAAGGCAGACAAGTAGGGTGTTACAACAGATACCAAGAGGTATGCTGCAGCCATCATGAAGGTGTAGGCTGCTGTACTGTCAAACTCCATTCCAAAAAATTGGATGACCGATTGCCCATTTGCGTCCATGACAGCTGCATAGTAGATAGGGAATATGGCAGTTCCTACGACAAGGGTGTAAGCTGAATTGGCCCAATCGTACATGGCCCAGCCATGCTGCACCCGCTTGGAGTAACCATTCACTTCATTCATGTTGACAAGATAATTCAAATCCCCCACGTGAATAACACAAGGGCCTCAGGCTTTGCCAACAACCTGAAAGGATTAAACGCGATTGGCTTCGCGAATCGTGTTCAGTGCTGAACCCGCTTTGAACCAAGTGATTTGCTGAGCATTGTAGCTGTGATTCACAAGGATTTGATCCTGACTGCCATCTACATGGGTCAATTGCATGGTCAGTTGCTTGCCTGGTGTAAAGTCCTTCAAGTCAATCAAGTCAATGACATCATCCTCCTGAAACTTATCATAATCTGCCTCTTGAACAAAGGTCACACCTAACATGCCTTGCTTCTTCAAATTGGTCTCATGGATGCGTGCAAAACTCTTCACCAGAACCACCGACACACCCAAATGTCTGGGTTGCATAGCTGCGTGCTCACGTGATGAGCCTTCACCGTAGTTGTGGTCACCAACAACAATGGTAGGGATACCTTCAGCCTTGTATGCCCGTTGAACAGCTGGAACCTCTCCATACGATCCATTAAGTTGGTTTTTAACGCTGTTGGCCTTGCCATTGAAGGCATTCATGGCACCCGTAAGTGTGTTGTTGGAAATGTTATCCAAGTGCCCTCTGTACCTCAACCATGGTCCAGCCATCGAAATGTGGTCCGTGGTGCATTTGCCCTCAGCTTTAATCAGCAGTCGCATTCCCATCAAATTGTCACCATCCCATGGTGTAAAAGACTGCAGCAATTCCAAACGTTCACTGCCCGTTTTCACAGAAACAACAATGGAAGAACCATCTGCTGATGGTGCTTGGAAACCAGCATCTTCAACAGCATAGCCTTTAACAGGCATCTCTAAGCCACTTGGCTCATCCAATTTCACGGACTCGCCTTGTTGGTTAATCAATGCATCAGTCAATGGGTTGAATCCTAAATCACCTGCGATGGCTAAAGCCGTCACAATCTCTGGTGAAGCCACAAAGGCATGCGTATTAGGATTGCCATCTGCACGCTTAGAGAAGTTGCGATTGAAGGAGTGAATGATGGTGTTTTTCTCCTGGTTCTCAGCACCTGCTCTGGCCCATTGCCCGATGCATGGACCGCAAGCATTGGCGAAGACCTTGCCTCCAATGGACTCAAAGTCCTTGAGTAAACCATCGCGTTCTGCCGTAAACCGAACCTGCTCTGATCCTGGCGTTACTGTGTATTCACTCTTGACATCCAAGCCCTTTTCAGCAGCCTGCCTTGCAATAGACGCAGCGCGCGTCATGTCCTCGTACGATGAATTGGTGCAAGAACCAATCAAGCCGACTTCAATGTTGGTTGGCCAGCCATTGGCCTCAGCTGTCGCACGCATCTGACTGATGGGTGTGGCAATATCTGGAGAGAAAGGCCCATTGATGTGGGGCTCCAAGGTGCTTAAATCGATGTCGATGACCTCGTCAAAATACTGCTCTGGGTTGGCGTAGACTTCTGGGTCAGCTTTCAAGTCTGTCTTAACCCCATTGGCTAGGTCAGCAACATCACCGCGGCCAGTGGCACGCAGGTAACGGTCCATGCTCTCATCGTAACCAAAGGTTGATGTGGTTGCCCCCACTTCAGCACCCATGTTACAAATGGTTCCTTTGCCCGTGCATGACATAGACTCTGCGCCATCACCAAAGTATTCAACAATGGCACCTGTACCACCTTTAACGGTCAAGATACCAGCCACTTTTAAAATGACATCTTTGGGTGCTGTCCAACCGGACATCTTTCCAGTCAATCTGATGCCAATGAGTTTGGGGAATTTCAATTCCCATGACATGCCAGCCATGACGTCCACCGCATCAGCGCCGCCAACACCAATGGCAACCATGCCAAGTCCACCTGCATTCACCGTGTGGGAATCGGTACCTATCATCATGCCTCCTGGGAAGGCGTAGTTCTCAATCACTACTTGGTGAATGATGCCAGAACCAGGCTTCCAAAATCCAATGCCGTATTTGTCTGACACCGAGGATAGGAAATTGAAGACCTCGTTGCTTTTATTGATAGCTTCTTGCAAGTCCTTGCTGGCACCAACACGAGCTTGAATCAAGTGATCACAATGCACAGTAGACGGAACTGCAACTTCAGACTTACCAGCTTGCATGAATTGAAGCAAGGCCATTTGAGCCGTGGCATCTTGCATGGCAACACGATCCGGAGCAAAGTCCACATAGGAATTTCCGCGTTCAAAAACTTGATTGGACTGTGAATCCCACAAGTGAGCGTAGAGTACTTTCTCTGAAAGGGTCAATGGATGTCCCAACAACTCCCTCGCCTTAGCCACCTTTAGCGGGTAAGTCTGGTAGAAGTTGCGGATCATGTTGATATCAAATGCCATAGCTCAATGTTTTATGCATACAAAAATAGGTCGCAATTTGCCGATGCTTCTCCCAGATCTCAGTTGGCAGGACATCCCACCAATAAGCCTCAATCGATCAGACTCAATCAATCAGCGGAATGCGCTGTACCCAGTCGCCTTCTCTGTCTTGAGCCAACACAATCAACATACCCGAACCCAACAATTGTCGAGGGATTCTGATGCTCTCATGCTGCCAATCAGACTGCAAAAGCAAGTGGCCTTGAATGTCCATGATGGCTAAGGAAACCGCATTGGCATGCGGCTTTGTCAAGACCAAATCGGTCGCAGTCAGTGCCCACCCACCTTGCCATTGGCTCCTTTCAGGTACAGAAACCCACAAGTGGCCAGCAGAAATGGATGAATCCAAGGTAGACTGATAACCACAGTCGTAAACGGTGAATGACTTGCCATCAGGTGCAATGGACAAGCGAATCCATCCAAAAACCAAGCTGTCGCGCTTGATGGTTCGGGTGCCGATAAAGCCTTCATTGTAGGGCGCTTGCCACTGACTGTATGGGTCATGAATGGAGTCAAAGCGGTAATCGATGGTACCATAATGGCTGGCAGACATGCCACTCCATGGTGCAACGAGACTAATCAAATGACCAATTTGCAGTTTATCTACATAGTTAAATTGCCCCCGCTGGGAGCCCATAACCTTGCCATTCAAGCTGTCAATGGGTGAAATGATAATGTGATCCAATTTGCCACTGACACCAGTGTCACGGTACAATGTGAGGCGGAAATCCATCGCTGAATCCTGATTGACATCGATGTCAATGAAGCTGTTATTGATCGTGATAGTGCTGTCATCCAAGTCAACATACACATGTTGTGCAAGGACGGAAATCGGGGAAAGGGCCAGTACAAAGACTGCGGCATGTAATTTGCGTAGCATAAGGGCTGCAAAGGTGCAAAAGTCACACCAATAGAACAATTACATTTGTATAAATGATCAAATTAAGCTTACCTATCGTATCCGACGCCTTCTCAATGGCTCGTGAATCCTTGAAGTCACAGCGTCTCCGGGCAATTTTAACAGCATTGATAATTGCCATTGGCATCACTGCATTGGTCGGTATGTTGACTGCCATTTCTGTAATGGAGAACAGTTTAACGGGTCAGTTCACGTCCATGGGCGCCAATACTTTCACTGTACAGTCCGGGGGCATGCGAATCCAAATAGGCAGCAATGGCATCCAGCAGAAGCTCCAACAGGCTATTCCCTTGCGCACTGCAAAGCGATTGGCACAACGCGTGTCTGAGAAAGGCATGGTAGGCAGTGTGAGTGATGATGTGAGTGGCACATCCACCGTTCAATACCTGGACCGAAAGACCAACCCCAATGTGCGAGTCATGGCATCTGATGGGAATTTCATGGTCTGCAATGGACTTGACTTGTCTGAAGGTCGGTATTTTTCTCAATTGGAGCAAGATGAAGCCCGAGCCGTTTGCGTGCTTGGAGCTGATGTAGCCAGTAGCCTTTTCCCTCAGGGAGATGGCATTGGCAAAACCATTCGCATGGCGGCTAAGCCCTACCGGGTGGTTGGCATCACCCAAGCGAAAGGCAGCAGCGGCATGTTCTCCAGTGACCAAGTCATTTACTTGCCCTTGATGACTGGGCATTATGCCTACGGTCATAGCACATCCAGCTATGTCACCAGCATCATGGCAAAAGATGCTGCTTCATTGGATTTAAACATTGCAGAAGCAACGGTCATCATGCGAGGGCTTAGGAAGCTCCGACCCGGGGAAAGCGACAATTTCAACATACGACGATCAGACGCCATCGCGACCATGTTGGTTGACTCCTTAGGCTTTGTGAGCAGTGGTGCCCTGTTGATTGCCCTCATTACCCTGCTTGGCGCATCGGTCGCACTGATGAACATCATGCTTGTCAGCGTCACTGAACGCACCAAGGAAATAGGTATTCGGAAGGCACTAGGTGCAAGCAAAAACACCATTGTCCTTCAATTCCTGTCAGAAGCCATCACCGTCAGTGTGATCGGTGGATTAGCCGGCATCGTGATCGGTTTAGGTTTAGGCAACATGCTTGCCCTACAATGGGACAGCCCCTTCGCTTTGCCGACAACCTGGCTAACCATTGCCTTGTTGATCTCTGTGGCCGTTGGCATCCTCAGCGGCTGGTACCCTGCCAAGCAGGCGGCATCCATGGATCCCATCGAAGCACTCAGGCATGAATAAACCCATCACAGAGGTCCAGGCAAAGGACCCCTTCTGGCAGGTTAACCAAGCCTCACGCAAGCGCTCATGGCAAGTTACCAAGGCCTTTGCTCGACGCGATCTTTCTTTGCGCTATGTTCAAACGCGCATGGGCTGGCTGTGGGTCATCGCTCAACCATTGCTAGCTGCAGCATTGGTGCTCTTGGTTTTCTCTGTCATCGTGAAGGTTGAGATTGCGTCAGATGTTCCTTATGCGTTGTACGCTTTTGCTGCCTTGCCGGGCTGGCTGATGGCGCAAAGCATCCTGCTCCAAGGAGGGCCCAGCTTGGTGCACAACCAACACATACTTAGGAAAATTGCCTTCCCAAAAATGGCCCTGATACAAGCAAAAGGCCTTGTTTTCATGGTGGATTTCTTGGTGGCTTCAATCCTTTTTATTGCCTTTGCTTATGGCTTATACGGCAGCATTCCTCAGGCACCCATTCTTTGGGTTTTCATGATGGCCTACACCTGGCTCCTGGCAACAGGCATGGCTGCCTTGGTGGCTGCATGGAGTGTGAAGTATCGCGATTTGATTGCCATCCTACCCTTCCTTGCGCAAGGTTTATTCCTATTGACACCGGTAGCCTACCCCAGCACGCGCTACGCAGATGCTTTGGGTACATGGGATTGGGTTTTGTACCTCAACCCTTTTGTCAGCATGGCAGAAGGATTTCGACTAGCCTTTTTTGGCATAGGTGACTTGGCAGAGCTTCATGTCCCCGGCATCACCCTGTCATTCGCCATGGGTTGCCTCTTGATTTTCTTTGGTCGCCTTGCCCTTCGGTGGGTCGATCGCAACCTTGTTGATCGCTTATGAAAACGACCATTCAAGCCAGAGCGTTGGGCAAGACTTACCCTGTCAATGGCAAACCTTATTGGGCCTTAAAGGACCTTGATCTGGACGTAAAGGAGGGGCAAGCGATGGGCATCATCGGGGGCAATGGGGCAGGGAAATCCACCTTACTGAAACTGTTCTCTGGCATCACACACCCTAGCGAAGGTGGTTATCGCCTTGAAGGCCAAATGACCAGCTTGCTAGAGATTGGCACAGGTTTTCACCCCGACCTCAGCGGACGGGAAAACATTTACCTGAGCGCTGCCTTGCATGGCATGGACAGGCAAACCACAGCGCAACGTCTGGATGCCATCGTAGACTTTTCAGGTGTCGAGGCATTCTTGGACACAGCCATCAAGCATTACTCCAGCGGCATGAAGGTCCGACTTGGCTTTGCCCTCGCCGCTCACATGGATGCTGACATCCTATTGGTTGATGAGGTTTTAGCTGTAGGTGATGCTGCTTTTCAGGCCAAATGTCTCCGGCGCATGGAGAGTCAGATGCAAGACGCGGGTCGAACCGTCCTCTTTGTCTCCCATAACATGCTAGCCATGCAAAGCTTGTGTGATCAAGCCATCTGGCTACAACAGGGAAAGGTTCATCAACAAGGAGAGAGCCATGCGGTGGCATCAGCCTACTTGCAACAACAGTTACCCCAGAGCCATGCCATTGACCTGACTGAACACCGCGACCGGTCAGGCCAGGGTGATGTTCGAATCACAGCCATGTCATGGGATCGCGCGCCATGCAGTGGCCAATCAGCTAGCCTACGGATTCAGTACAATGGCAAGGCAGCCATGGAGCAGCCTAACCTTCGCTTGTCTCTTGAGGGGGCTGATGGTCGATTCCTAGCACCCATATCCATGCACACAAGCAACATCAGGCCTGACAGACTCAAGGCATCCGGCGAACTTGTCGTTCATTTTGACGCCTTGCCTTGCATGGCTGGAACCTACCAAATCAGGGCACGATTGCTTTGCAAAGGGTTGGTTCAAGACGACCTGCGTCCTGCCATGCGATTTGAGGTTCAAGAAGGGCTGATAACACCTGGTGGCGATAGTTTTTCCCTCACCAAAAACGGTGTTTTCCTTCCCTTGACTTGGGATTTAGAACAAGCGCTTGATTCGGGCAATGCTTTGAGATAGCAAGTCCTTGTTTAGGGCCTGAGGTCCGTTGGCATGGTGGAATAACCGATGCATGTACGATGAACCCTCTGAAGGATTCAACTCAGGGGATGGGTCCAACTGCCAATCAGTTGCATCATAGCCCTGACTGGTCAAAAAATCATTGAAAATAGGTTGGTAGTAGGCCAAATCCTCTACGGTGAACCATCGACGCCAATTGCTGTGCGCATTGCTGCGTGACACATGCCTGAATGCCGGTCTCACCCCGTGCCCTTTGCGCAACTCAAGGCCCATATACTTCGCTAGATCATCCCACTTCTCATCCACCAAATCTTCATAGGTCATCACATGCCAGCCATCAGCGCGCAGCTGATCCATGTAGATTGCCAATTCATCCAAGGCAGATTTGTGTTCCTTTGCCCATGCCGCTTGAGCTGTTGGATCCTGACTCAATAAACTGTGAAAGGGTATGTCTCTGGGGTGCTTTTCTTTGTGGAGCGTCAAGCGATGGGCCCGTTTGAAGTCAGCCAAAAGGGGTTGATGCAGATGAAACCAACGGTAGAAAAAGCCAGAAATCCAACGATCCCTTGGGTCTCTTACAATGAAGATTTTCTTGTCAAAGTCATGAAAAACGGCTCGAGCTTCATCCCCTAGCCACCCTGAACGCAGGTTGGCATCAGCATAAAGCACTTTGACCAACATGTGATCACTCAAGGGCCATGTCATGCCATCGCGGCGTTTGAAAACCTTGCTTTGACGATCCATGGACCGTGGCTCAAAGACTTCCACCACATCTCCACCCTGACTCATCGCCTCAGCGAGCAAGGAAAATGCATAGGTTGTACCAGATTTTGGCTGGCCGTAAATGACTGTTCTCATGGTGGCGGAAAGTACGCTAATTTCGGGGCATGCAGGCTCTCCCTTCGGTTTCGGTCATCGTACCCAACTTCATGCACGCCGCCTACCTTGAGGCGAGGCTTGCTAGTATTGCCTGTCAATCTTACCAAGACTTTGAGGTGATTATGCTGGACGATGCGTCAACCGATGGTTCACTGGCCATTCTTGAATCATGGGCGACTAAAGATGAGCGGTTCCGGCTAGTTCGCAATGAAGTCAACAGCGGAAGCACCTTCAAGCAATGGAACAAAGGCGCTGAATTAGCCCGAGGGAAATTCTTGTGGATCGCTGAAAGTGATGACGTGGCAGAGCCCGACCTGCTCAAAGACTTGGTTGAGGTATTGCTTGATCAACCAGAGGTTGTCATTGCCTATGCACAAAGTCTGTTGATTGACGACAAGGGCAAGGCCCTTCACAGTTTTGATGTGCATTACCAGTACCTGTTCAAGTCCAACCGATGGCATCAGGCGCACAGCAACCGTGGATTGGATGAAATTGAACAGTATTTCATGCTGCACAATGTCGTCCCCAATGCATCAGGTGCCTTGCTTCGCGCTGCCACCTACCATTCCATTGGCGGGGCTGACCCCACATGGAAGCTCAATGGGGACTGGATGTTTTATGTGCGCATGCTTGAACGCGGCGACATTGCTTATTTGCCACAGGTTTTGAATCGTTTCCGGCTCCATAACCAAACCCAACGCCAGAAGGCCAATGTGACAGGTCATGTCTACCAAGAATTGCTTGCCATTGCCGACTACATCGCTCAGACACATCAGCCGCCAGA
>DFSH01000044.1:62177-110176 GCA_002378565.1 Flavobacteriales bacterium UBA3442
GCAAATGAACCTGCAAGTCAACGCCAAATTGTTCAGCCGATTTCTGAAAATCTACCCCATGGTCCTGCTCCACATCCCCTATGAAGGCCTGGTTCGACTGATTGTTAGGGTCTTGGAAATCACAGGGCTAAAACAGCCTTTGCGGCATGTGCTGCATCAAGTATTTCCCAATCGCTTCATGCCCCGAGCCACATGATCAGCGTTGTCATCCCCTGCTTCAATGCCGCAGATACCTTGCCAGGCACCCTGGCTTGCCTTCCAGAAACTGTCAAGGTCATTTGTGTCAATGACGCATCCACCGACGCCACTGCTGACATACTGGCCGCAAGGCAAAACATGAGCAACACAAGGGTTATCACCTTGGAGAGCAACAAGGGCTTAGGCGCTGCACGGAATGCAGGTGTGAAGGCATCTGACACCGAATTTGTGGTCTTTCTCGATGCCGATGATTGGCTTGCTGAGGGGTTTTTCGATGCGTTAGCTGCTTTCTTTCAATCCAATGGGACCGCTGAACAGACATCCAATGATTGGCTTTATCACCCTTATGCTACATGGGGTGGCCCAAAAGAAAACCCACAAATCAGGCATGCAGACCGCATGACTTCTTCAGAAGACTTAATCACCAAACGCATGCCCTTTGCACCCAGCGGTGCGATCCTTCGGCGTGAGCTCTGCCTGGCATTTCCCTGGGATGAAAACCGTGCATTGCAAGGAACTGAGGATTTGGATCTCTGGATGCGCCTGATGATGGCTGGCCATCAAGCCCTGATGTGGGACAACAAAGCGTGGACACTCTACCGGACCAACCAAGGGATGACCGAGGATGTGGAAGGGCATGCAAAAAAAGTCTTGCAGCGCCATGCAATCATGCTGGATCAAGGCTGGATCACCGAGGGTGTGGCATCATCTGCCGCCAAAGAAACCTGGCGACAAGTGGGCCGAACCCATCATAAAGCCGGACGATTTGATCAAGCTGTCAAGGCTTACAACAGGGGAGAAAACTCATTCAAAACCATGATCCTTAAATGGTTGGCAAGCATGCATTACGGCTTGTGACCGCTAATGGATATCCAGTTTGAAGGCTGACCGAAAGGCTGTTAAATGCTGATTTTTTTCAAGCAAAAACTGGAATCGCTCTTCAGGCGAGTACACAATTTTCGCGTTGTCACTGCCGCCTTCTTTGATTAACACCAGCTTCAATGCATCGTTACCTAGGGCATCGCGTAGCCTGATGGTCAAGGTGTCTTTCACTTCTTCAATGAAATCCAATTGGATCTGATTTTCTACCGACAGGCGGATGTCCGTTGCATTGAATAAAATAGGACTCACTGCCTTCAACGAGGCCATGCTCAATTTAGCTTCCTTCATCGACGCCAAAACATTGATCCATGCGTTACCTAAAGCCTCTTGATCCACAGCTGCATTGCGCATTTTTCGCTCTTCCACAACCTCAACTTGCTTTTTATCAGCATCATCAGCACTCAGTGTCAGGGCTGCTGAAATAGAGAACCCACTGGCCCGGCGGGGTTTCTTGCCTGGAGATTTCACCTTCACGACTTCCGTGACAACAGGGGTTGGCAATTCCTCTGATTCAACAGGTATCGATTCAACCGCTATTGACTCAACCGATTCAATGGCTTCAACCGCTACAACAGGCATGCTTGAATCAGTCGTGCTCGCTTCCTTGATGGCTTCAGGCTCAGCATTGCCAGCCGATTCTGGCAAGGTGGGGATGGGCTCTGCTTGTGGCTCCTTTGTTGCTAAGACCGGTTCAGCTTGCTGATTGGGCTTTTTTTTTTCACCCCCTTCAACCTTGGCTGCGCCAGCTAAGGTCAGCAAGGTCACCTCCACATGCAAGCGTGGATTAGCGCTGGATTGGTACTTGATGTCCGCTTCTGACAATTGAGCCAAAGCCCGCGCTAGCCAGGCCATGGATGCAGCTGAAGCCTGATCTGCATAACGCTGTATGTCAGACTCTGGCACATCCATCAGCGGCATGGTTGCCGGGTGATGACATAGCAGAACCTCGCGGGTGTGGGAGGCTAAACCACCAATGAAATGGTGCAAATCAAAACCCCGATTGACCACATCATTAACCGCAAACAACAACGCGGATGTGTCACCTTGGAGTAAATGGTCCAACACCTTGAAATAAACTTCTCGGTCTAACACTTGAAGGTTATCCCTGACCAAGGAGAGGGTCAACTTCTTCCCTTGAGAAGCAGCAGCCATGCGATCAAAGATGGACAGTGAATCCCGCAACGCACCATCTGCTTTTTCAGCAATGACATGTAGGGCATCAGGCTCAGCCTCTACCCCTTCTTTCTTTGCAATGACAGCCAAATGGCTGGCGATATCTTGCACAGTGATTCGCTTGAAATCAAAGACTTGGCAGCGAGAGAGAATGGTTGGGAGGACCTTGTGCTTCTCGGTCGTTGCTAAAATAAATACCGCATGCGCAGGGGGCTCTTCAAGGGTTTTGAGAAAGGCATTGAAGGCCTGAGATGAGAGCATGTGAACCTCATCAATGATGTAAACCTTGTACTTGCCAACCTGTGGCGCAAAACGGACTTGATCAATCAAACGTCGGATATCCTCCACCGAATTATTGGACGCCGCGTCGAGCTCAAACATGTTGAAACTGTAATCCTGACCGGGGCCAGTATGAACCTCATTGATTCGGTGAGCTAAGATCCTTGCGCAGGTGGTCTTGCCTACGCCTCGCGGGCCTGTGAATAAGATGGCTTGTGCAATGTGACCACTGGACACTTCATGCTCGAGTGTGTCGGTGACATGAGACTGTCCCACGACCGCTTCAAAAGCATCTGGTCGGTATTTTCTAGCTGAGACTACGTACTGTTCCACAGGGTAAATCTAAGGCCTCAAACGCCTTCTTCAAACGGTGAAAACGGGATGTTTCAGGCGGATATCAACAAGTTATGCCAGCAACCAATCAGCCAGAAAATCACCCGCTGCATAGGCGAGAACTGCTGCAATGGCGCCAAGCGACAAGGTTTCCACAAGGCTGCGGAAGATGGACTGCCCGTTCACCTTAGCCTTGAGGTAGCCAATGACCATGAAAGCCAGCGCTGTGAGCCCTGCTGACCATTGGAACAATGGCAACCCTGCAGGGTCTGTCGCATGCCATATGTAGACGGTCAATGGAATGACTCCCACCAGATTGAAACTAATGAAGGTCCACAGAGCAACCCAAATTGGTTGCTTATTGGAGGGGAACAAAAAGAGTTCTGATTTCATCATGTCATCCACCCATCGGTCCTTATCAGCACAAATGGTGTCAACAACCTGCTCCAATAGGTCGCCTTCAAAGCCCTTTGCCTGGTATATTTCACGGATTTCTTGCCGTTCCACATCGGGAATATTTTCAACCTCCCAATACTCTTGATCCAAGGTCTTTTGGTAAGCCTCGTCCTCCGTCTTAGCAGACAAGTAGGCACCAACGGCCATGGAAAACCCGTCTGCAATCAGGTTGGCAAAACCCAATATCAACACCGTGACGGTAGACAGGCCTGCGCCTGCAGCTCCCGCAACCACAGCAAAAGTTGTGACAGCTCCATCAATACCGCCATAAACAAATTCAGAAATGTAAGCCTGGAGTCGACCAACAAAACCTTGGGTGTTTCCATGGAAATCTGCTTCGTTGTGATGGTGATGATGGTGCATGGTTAAGGTACTTTGCGCTAAGTTAAGGACTCCAACGCTGTGCTGCAATTGCACTGCTCCTCACAAGCACTTAAGAGGAAGGTAAATGTGGAGAATAAATACCTATATTTGCAGCCCAAAATTCAAATTTATGAACCAATACGAAACCGTTTTCATTTTAAATCCCGTCTTATCTGATGATCAGGTAAGGGAAACGGTGGGTAAGCTTCAAAGCCTGCTAAAAGACGCTGGCGCGAAATTTATCAACACCGAAAATTGGGGCCTGCGCAAGTTGGCTTACCCGATTGACAAAAAGAAGAGTGGTTTCTACCACCTCTTTGAATTCAAGGCACCTGGAGAGTCCATTGCTCAATACGAAGTTGAACTTCAGCGTGACGAGCGCGTGCTTCGCTTCTTGACCATCAGCCTTGACAAGTATGGCATTGAATACGCTGAAAAGCGTCGCGCCAAAGTCAAAAACGCCTAAATCAGATATAGCTATGAGCACACTGGAATCCAATGCCGGCAATCAATCTGAGATTCGCTATCTACAGCCAATCGCGATTGACAATGTCCTACAAGATAAATATTGCCGCTTCAAGAAGTACGGCATCAAACACATCGACTACAAAGACGCTGATTACCTGTTGCGCTTTGTGAACGACCAAGGCAAGATTTTGCCCCGTCGCCTCACAGGCACATCACTCAAGTACCAGCGAAAATTAGGTCAAGCCATCAAGCGTGCGCGCCACATTGGTCTTATGCCTTATGTTGCTGATAACCTCAAATAAGTCGAAAGATGGAAGTTATACTCAAGCAAGATGTTGAGAACCTTGGCTACAAGGACGACATCATTACCGTAAAGAACGGCTACGGCCGCAACTACCTTATTCCACAGAAAGTAGCCGCTTTGGCAACCGTGTCTGCTAAGAAAGTTCTCGCAGAGGACCTCAAACAGCGCGCACACAAAGAAACAAAGGCTATTGAATCTGCCACCAGCACAGCGGAAGCGCTGCGCAAGATTGACCTTAAAATGACAGCGAAAGCTGGCAAGGAAGGTAAATTGTTTGGTGCCATCACCAATGTTCACGTTACTGAAAAGCTCAACGAACTTGGCTACGGTCTGGAGAAGAAGTCTATTCAAATCCCTGGAAACACCATCAAAGCTGCTGGCAAGTACACAGCTAAGGTTCGCCTTCACCGCGAAGTTGTGGTTGATTTCACATTTGAAGTTGTTGGTGAATTGGTTAAATAAGCCTCACACCCCTACTGATTGAAACCCCGCCATGTGCGGGGTTTTTTTATGCGCGGCTATCCCCTAAATTCGTGATATGCCACAACTCAACCCGCTTGCCTTTGCTATAGGTGTCATTATTGCCTTCAGCCCGATCTATTTTCCGGACATGGGCGACCCCGGACACTGGCCCGTAGCCCTTGCCTTGTCGATTGGCGTCCTTGCTTGGCTACTTCGCAGCAAGGTGCGAGGCAACATCCAGGTGCCCGTCGTAACCTGGCTATTTTTTCTTTTGATTGGATGGGCCTTGATTGGCCGTATGCTTGCAGACATTCATGTGGCGTCCATCGCCAATTACGCTGTGATCCGGCTGATGGGTTATGGCGGAATTTTGCTTGCAGGCCTGGTCATCTGGCAGCAAAAGCATGGGCCCAGCCAGCTTATTTCAGCCATGTCAGGCTTCAGTATGGCATTGGCCCTGACGCACACCATTGCCTACGCTGTTGAAGGCATGGACGGGTTGATTGACCCTTACCTCGTTCCTGGCCTGATGGGGCATAAAAACTTCACGGCTTCTGCCGTTGCCATGGGCCTGCCTGCGACCATTTTACTGATTCAACACAACAAAGGCCATCGGCGATGGCTGACAACCCTTGCCATGATCGCCGTGCTGTCAATCCTGCTTACACAGACTAGAAGCTTGTGGCTTGCGATGGGTGTGGTTGGTATACTCACCCTATTCTCTTTAACTCAACACAAGGTGAAGCGTTTAATCTGGCCCCTTGCGATGGGCGCATTGTTGCTTGTGGGCTTGATGGCCAACAGCCAAATCAGAGAACGCCTGACCGATGACAGCAACATCTCAATGCGGCAGGCCTTCTGGCAGAACTCCCTTGAAATGGTCAAGGAGAAGCCCCTCATCGGGGTGGGGCCGGGTCAATGGCAAATCCATTTTCCTAAGCATGGCCTCAAGGGCATGGACAATCAAGTGATGGAAGGGGTCACAGCCATAGCACGGCCCCACAATGACATCATATGGATGCTTGCAGAGCATGGTTGGCCCGGGGGATTGCTCTACTTGGCTTGCTTCATTGCATGGATGGTTCTTTGGTGGAATGGCCGGGGAGGTCAAGATAGATCCCTGCATTGGGCTTTGGGATCCAGCCTAGCTATCCTGGTGGTTTTTGCCCAATTCAGTTTTCCTTTGGAGCGCGCTGCAGTCATGATTCCCTTCCTTCTGATGATGGGTGGACTCTCTGCAAAAAGGTCCTGGCCTCTTCCAGCTAAGGCTTTGAAAGCTCTAGCCTTGCTGTTGATTGGAACCCTAGCCTACAGCGCCTACCATGGCGTGAAGTCAAACGAAGCCAATCAAGCAATTTTACAAGCCAATGAACGCCAACAAGCCATACCAATCCAACAAGCTGTTCAAGCGGGCATGTCTTCATGGAATGAGGTGGACCGGTTTGGCAATCCCCTGCCCTATTTTGAAGGCATGGGACGCCTGATTCAAGAAGCGGGCGGGCGTCAAACATTTGGCCCCAAAGATTTTCAACAGACAGAAAGACTTTACCAACAAGCCTTGTCATTGCACCCATGGCATGCCGTCACCCTTCACCAATATGGCAACCTGTTTCGCTACCGACAGCAGTGGCAGCAAGCTGTGAGCATGTACGAGCAGTTACTTGCTATCTCGCCGAGGCACCCACAAGGCCAGTTGTATTTAGCATCATCCCACCTTCAACTGCAGCAAGCTGAGCAAGCAGCCACTGTGCTCATTGCCCTCTGCAATCCAGCGATCACACAAACAGAGGCTTACCAATCCATGGTCTTACAGGCACTTCGATCCTGTCCAGAAAAAGTTCAACACAAAGGCCTTCAGGCCGTGCTAGATCAAACGATCAACACAAAAAATGATCAAGCTTTACTCGCCTATTTTCAACGGCATCAAGCAGCTGTCATTGCTGAACAGCAAAGGCGTTAAGCCTTGAGAACCAACTCAACGGGGCAATGATCACTGCCATGCATGTCGGTAAGGATAGCTGTGGAAGCAACCTGGTCCATCAAACGATGAGAAACCAGCTGGTAATCTAATCGCCACCCAATGTTTCGCTCCCTTGCGCCTGACCGCATGCTCCACCATGAATAACACACATCCTCTGGGTGCTGATGTCGCCAGCTGTCGATGAACCCGGCTTGTAGCATGTGGCTCAATCCGTCAATTTCAGCCTGAGAGTAGCCCGGGGTTTTGTTGTAATTGCTTTTAGGGTTGGCTAAATCAATGGGCTGATGGGCCACATTGAGATCCCCATTGAAGACCACTGGCTTCACTGCGTCCAATCGTTGCAAGTAAGCGGTTAAATCACGGTCCCATCGCTGCCTTTGAGGCAAGCGTGTCAGCCCGCCTTTTGAGTTAGGAACATAGGCAGTCACCACATAGCAATCGCCGAAATCTGCTGTGATCAATCGACCCTCATTGTCATGCTCCTCCACAGCCATACCCCTAACCACCGACAAGGGTGCCACTTTACTGATGATGGCTGTGCCACTGTAGCCTTTTTTTTCTGCAGCATAAGCTTCCACGTGGTAACCGCTACCAAAAAGCACCTCCGCAACCTGTTCTTCTGTTGCCTTGGTTTCTTGAAAGCAGATGACATCTGCATTGAGCGATTCCAATTTAGCCAACAAGCCTTTGCGGCCTCCAGCGCGAATACCGTTGACATTCCATGAGATGATTTTCATTGGGTGAAGATAAGGTTAAGCGAATAGGATTACCTTTCATGTGCCTATGTTTCCTCACCAATCCCCTGTCCTTTTTCGCATGGCTAGCCTCACCCTGGTCTGCCTGACCCTGGTCTCCTGCAAAAGCCAGTGGCATGCGACCTATGCCATTGACGACTTCTCTGTGACCATGCAATACCAGTTCAGCCAGCAGGGTCAAACGGCAAGCTTTGAACGGCGCTTGCAAAGCAAAGGGATGCACACCTTGGATGCCTTGACCATGGGTCAGGATGGGCATCTGATTCGCTACACACGAACCTTGGTGATGCCAAAAGGCACAACAACAATTGCATGGTGGTCCAAAGACACCCTGCATGCAGAAGACCCCGCGCTTGTATTGCGTGGACAGGCTGTGAATGGCACCTTAGAAATCCCCACCCATGGCAAGGTCTGGCATGCTGTAGGTATGGACATTTACCCTTTGATTCACCCTCAATTGCTGGCATTGAAACAGGGTGAAAGCCAGGGCGTTCTATTGGTTCAGACACCCAGTGGAGATCAAGCAGAAGCCTTCTACCACTGCATGTCTCTGACAGATGATAAGCAGGTGTTCTTGGTGCGTTATGGTGCTGCCAATGGATTGCTAACCTATGAAAAGCAAGGCAAGCATTGGCTCATCACCTCAGCAGAATGGGACAACCGTGGCGACCCGTGGGTTTACCACATTGCCGTTGATCAAGCATAAGCTTTACCCCCTACTAAATGGCCTACATATTTCTTCGGTACTGTCCCCCAACCTCAAACATCGCTTGGGTCATTTGACCTAAAGAGCAAACCTTGGAAGCTTCCATGATGGTCTCAAACAAGTTGCCATTCTCAATGGCTACTTGCTGAATCTTCAACAAAGCCTTATCTGCCTTGCCTTTTGATGCGATATGGAGCTGTTCCACCGTGTGCATTTGCGACTCCTTCTCTGCCGTGTTAGCACGGATCACTTCACCAGGAATGACCGTCGGGGACCCATTGGCATTCAAAAAAGTATTCACGCCAACGATGGGGTATTCACCGGTGTGCTTGAGCATTTCATAGTGCATGGATTCCTCCTGGATTTTTCCCCGTTGGTACATGGTCTCCATGGCGCCAAGGACACCGCCACGCTCGGTGATGCGATCGAACTCAATCATGACAGCCTCTTCAACCAAATCGGTGAGCTCCTCAATGATGAAGGACCCTTGGAGAGGGTTTTCATTTTTTGTTAAGCCCAATTCCTTGCTGATGATCAACTGAATCGCCATGGCTCGGCGAACAGAACCTTCTGTTGGCGTGGTGATGGCCTCATCGTAGGCATTGGTGTGCAATGAATTGCAGTTGTCATAAATGGCATAAAGCGCCTGAAGTGTGGTTCGTATGTCATTGAAATCAATCTCCTGCGCGTGAAGGGATCGGCCAGAGGTCTGAATGTGGTATTTCAGCTTCTGTGCAGGCTCATTTGCGCCGTACTTCATCTTCATCGCCTTAGCCCATATGCGACGAGCTACGCGACCAATGACAGCGTACTCGGGGTCAACGCCATTGGAGAAAAAGAAGGATAAATTGGGCCCAAAGTCATTGATATCCATGCCACGGCTCATGTAGTACTCAACATACGTGAAGCCGTTGGACAAAGTGAAGGCCAGTTGGGAAATAGGGTTGGCTCCAGCTTCTGCTATGTGGTAACCGGAAATTGACACCGAATAGAAATTTCGAACCTGATTTTCAATGAAATATGACTGCACATCACCCATCAAACGCAGGGCATATTCCGTTGAGAAAATGCACGTATTCTGCGCCTGATCCTCCTTGAGGATGTCTGCCTGAACCGTACCCCTAGCAACCTTCAAAGTCTTCTTTTTGATCGCTTGGTAAGTCTTGTCATCAAGGACTTCATCACCAGATAGACCAAGAAGCATCAAGCCTAAGCCATCATTCCCTTCAGGTAAATCCCCCACATAGCCCGGCCTTGGTAGCTTGTTGTTGTCGTACTTTTTCTTGAATGCCGCTTCTACTTGCTTTTCCAAGCCATTTGCTACAATGTGTTTTTCGCACTGCTGATCGATGGCAGCATTCATGAAGAAACCTAGCAGCATGGACGCTGGCCCATTGATGGTCATGGAAACTGAGGTCGTTTCTGAGCAGAGATCAAAGCCACTGTACAACTTCTTTGCGTCATCCATGCAGCAGACGCTCACGCCAGCATTGCCAATCTTGCCATAAATGTCAGGGCGACGATCGGGGTCATGACCATAAAGCGTCACTGAATCAAAGGCCGTTGATAAGCGCTTGGCAGGCATCCCTAAGGACACGTAATGGAAGCGCTTATTGGTTCGCTCTGGGCTGCCTTCGCCTGCAAACATCCTTGTAGGATCCTCTCCTTGGCGTTTGAAGGGAAACAAGCCGGACGTGTAGGGGAAACTGCCGGGCACATTTTCTTGCAGCTGCCAACGCAGGATATCTCCCCATGAGCGGAAAGATGGTGTAACCACCTTGGGGATGGCATTCCCTGACAACGATTTGCTATGGGTGGGTAACTTGATGTCCTTGCCACGCACCGTGTAGGTGTATAATTCTGCCTTGTAACTAGCCCTGACATCAGACCAAGCAGCTATCAAATCCCAATTGTAGGGATCCAAATCTCGTTTGCGAAGGGCAAAAGCCTCATCCAATTGCTTGATCAGTCGATCCTTGTCCTCCAAGGGGCTATCTGCCAATGTTTGAGCTGATTGCCTCAGGCTGTAAAGGGCATCTGCCGTGTCCGACTGTGTCACAACCCAGTCATTGTACGACCGAATGCTTTCTGCAATTTCGCTGAGGTAGCGGGTGCGTTTGGGTGGGATGATGTACACCTTTTCACTCATGGCGTCACTGACAACAAACTGGCTGACCAAATGGTCTGCCTTAGCTTTTTCCACCAGCTCATCCATGATGGCTCGGTACAACTGGTTGGCTCCAGGGTCATTAAATTGGCTGGCCATGGTTCCGTATACGGGCATGGTATCGGGATCCACATCAAAGGCATTTCGGTTCCGCTGCACCTGTTTTTTCACATCACGAAGGCCATCCAAAGCACCTCGCTTATCAAACTTGTTGAGTGCAATCAAATCTGCAAAATCCAACATGTCAATTTTCTCCAACTGAGTAGCTGCACCGTATTCCGGAGTCATGACATAGAGGGACACATCGCTGTGCTCCAATATTTCAGTGTCTGATTGCCCAATTCCACTGGTCTCCAAAATGATCAGGTCAAAATTGGCGGCCTGTAAAATCCGCAAGGCATCACTGACATGACGGCTTAACGCAAGATTGCTCTGGCGTGTCGCCAATGAACGCATGTATACATCGGGGTGGTTGATGGAATTCATGCGAATGCGGTCGCCTAAAAGAGCCCCACCTGTTCTGCGCTTGGATGGGTCAACCGAAATCAATGCAATACGCTTGCCTGGTTGATCACTGAGAAAGCGGCGAACCATTTCGTCCACCAAAGAACTTTTTCCTGCCCCACCCGTTCCTGTGATGCCAAGTACCGGTGCATGGCTTTTGTCAGCACGCTTTTGCACGGCGTCCCGCATGGTCTGGTAATGCGCTGGGAAATTTTCAGCGCATGAAATCAAGCGTGCAATTTGACCTGAGTCCGTTAAATCACCCAGTTTAGCCTGACCACCCAAGGGGAAGTCACAGGCCTCCAACAGGTCGTTGATCATGCCCTGTAAGCCCATGGATCGGCCATCATCTGGATGGTAAATTCTGCAAATACCATAAGCCTGCAATTCTTCAATTTCATTAGGCAAAATGGTGCCACCGCCACCGCCAAAGATCTGAATGTGACCAGATCCCTTCTCCACCAAGAGATCACGCATGTACTTGAAGTACTCCAAGTGGCCACCCTGGTAAGATGTCAAAGCAATGCCATTGGCATCCTCCTCAATGGCTGTGTTCACAACCTCTTCTGCACTGCGATCATGACCTAAATGAATCACCTCTGCGCCACTGGACTGCAGGATGCGACGCATGATATTGATGCTGGCATCGTGGCCATCAAACAAGGAAGCAGCTGTCACCAAGCGAATGCTGTGTTTAGGCTGGTAAGGTTTGACGTCGTTCATGGACGGGGATTTAGGTCGGGGTTTAAGTCAGGTCTTGCTTGGCAAAGATAGGTGGAATGCCTTCCAGTCATGGAATTCGATGTCTGGCTGAGGGTCTGTCTTTGGCTTGGACTGATGGTTGGGATTGAACCATGCAGTCCGCATGCCAATCGCCTGCGCCCCCAAGATGTCTCGCTCCCAGGAATCGCCAATCATCCATGCATCTTCTGCCCTGACATTGGACCGATTCAAGGCATGGGCAAAGATTGCACGCCGAGGTTTGTAGGCCTTGCATTGGTCAGACGTTGTGATGCCATCAAAATACCCTTGAATCCCCATGGTTTCAAGTTTTTTTGACTGCGCCTCTAGGGTTCCATTGGTGATAATGTGCAAGGTGTGGCCCACAGCACGCAAGGCTTCCAGCGTGCTCAACACATGGGGGAAGGGGCAGTTTTGATAGGGCATGGTTGCCGTGTAAAGGGTTTCCAATTCGCTTGACAGCTGGTTCATCTCCCTGCCTGAAAGTGACAATTCAATCGATTGCAACCAATGCAACATGCGCCGTTTTTTGACATAGCTGACACGTAGACCCTTGTCTTGAATGACGGTCCAAAGGTGATCATTGATGTGCCTGAATTCCCTGCTGATGCTTGCCAAATCTCTCCCTCCTAGGACCTCCACATAGCGAGACTGCAACAGCGCCATGGTTTGCTCATTGGCAGCGTAATGATCCCACAAGGTGCGATCCAAATCAAAAAACAGATGTTGTTGAAACTCAGGCATCTTCATAAGCATCACTTGGAAAGCCAATAAGGTACAACTTGTCACTGGTCCGCGTGATGGCTGTGTACAACCATCGCAGCCACTCCAAATCATGCCAGTCCTCAATTCTCGGGCAATCGACAAAGACCTTAGCCCACTGGCCCCCTTGGGATTTATGGGCAGTTAATGCATAGGAAAACTTCAACTGCAAGGCCTTCCCATAGGGGTGTTCTCGTGTGAATTGAGCACGATCTTCTTTGGGGACTTCCATGGACGCTTCACGGATAGCTGCATGCAGCAGGCGGGCCTTTTCTTCATTCAACCGCGGCGACACCCCAATCAGGGCATCCAAGACAATTTTTGCTTCTACATCGGGTTCATCAAAGTCCAACCATCGCAAAGTGGCATCTGCGAATTGCAGGCCATACTGTTGTTCAATGCCACGAATCGACAAGACTTCAAAGCGGTCTCCATTGGCAATGAACCCTTGTTCTTGTGAGACCCACCTAGCATTGTTCTCAACGACCATAACCTGATCACCTGCATCGATCATGCCATCCAAGTCCAGCAGACGCACACGGATTTGTTGATTGAATTCGGTGGCCCTTGCATTGCTTCGTGTGATCAAGACGGCATCATCTTGACCTGGGCCAAAAGCCGATTCCATCGCATCATGGTAATCACCCGGATCTCGCAAGGGGATAACATCTGGCAAGGCAGGAATGGCGGGGAATCCTGAATTGGATGTGATGGCCATGCGAAGGGATGTGGCATAATCCAGCACACCTGAGTCGCCCGATTGGCGCAAGACCTCTGTCAATCCAACTTCTACACTGTCCCATCCATAGCGGTCTTTGAGCTGCTTAGCAGACAAGGCTGGGCTTTCCTCTTGACCCACTGGAGGCAGCTGAGCCTTGTCACCAATGAGCACCAATCGACAGCGTTGGCTTTTTGCGGTGAACTGCAGCAGATCCTCCAAGATGCGCTGCTGTCCTTGATCGGCTATCATAGAGGCCTCATCTACAAAAATGACACGATTTTTTGCCTTGGCTGGGCGCGGAATGCGCTTGAATCCACCCCCTGGTATCTTAACAGAGATGTACAAGATGCGATGCAAGGTGAAGGCGCGCCACCCCGTATTGCCCTGAAGGACTTTTGCAGCCCTCCCCGTTGGTGCAGCAAGGATGGGTCTGAAGTCAATCACAGCCAATCCAGCGATCAAAGCCCGAACCAACGTTGTCTTGCCTGTGCCTGCAAAACCCGAAAGCAACATGGCCCCCATGGGTGGTCCATCCATCACGTGGTGAAAGAATACCTCAACAGCCTGAGACTGACCAGCTGTCAGTTCATGGGGCAGGTGATCAGCGACAGCTCGCTGAAAAGTATATTTTAAGGCATGCATAACTTAATGCGCAAGGTAAATTTGTTTACTTTTGGCCTGCAACTTTTTTTATCTCATGAGCGCACGAAATATCCTTATCATCCGAATCATTCTAGGCATTGTGTCTATTTTGTTGGCCTACAGTATCTACCGCATCATCATGGAGCCCATCGAGTATGAGCGCATCAAGATCGAGCGCTACGAGAAAGTTATCGAGAATTTAGACCTCTTAAGAGAGGCGCAACTCACTCATAAAGAGGCCTATGGCTACTATGCCAGTGACATTGACTACTTGGAGGATTTCATCGCCTACGATTCCGTAAATGTGGTCGTAAGGAAGGACTCTTCTTTCTCTTATTACAATCGATTGTACCAGACCGACATGATGAGAGATACCATTGTGTTCCGCACAGTTGGACGCATTTCAGCGATAGAAAAACTTCGAACCAAGAGTTATGACCTCTTTGGCGAGGATCTATTTTTGACTGAAGTGCTGGAAAATGGCACCATTTACTTTGATAAATCGCCAGCTTTGCAAGCTTTGAGTCAGGTTCCCTACACTGATGGATCCGTGGCATTCACCATGGCTACGGGTGAGGTGAAGCGCAATGGCGTCAAAGTCCCCGTTTTTGAAATTCGTGCAGAGAACAGAGATTTCTTTGCAGATGTCTTCTCCAAGTACAAGAGCCTGATCGACAACGAGCGCATTGACGCTTTGGTCGTCGGGTCATTGGTTGAACCCACATTGAGTGGCAACTGGAAATAACACCTGGCCTGAAGGCTGGCATGCCTTAGCCTCACTTGACCCTAAACCGGGTGATGTTCAGATGGTCGCCATCTATGGACAAGAAGGTGTGAATCATTGCGCATTGTTAACTGCCAATCATCAACCTGTTTCTCAACCAGGTCACTGCAGCCTTGACGACTTTCAACAATGGCACAAAGCCACCCAAATACCTGTGCATGAATTCCATGTGGTGGATGAAGCTGCCTGGTTTCCTGCTGGCTGGGTTGATCAGGCCAACGATTGGATGAGTCCTTTGGGTGATGGTCCTTGGTCTCGTCAACTCATCGATGACGGCATGGAACTCATCCATCGAACAGCCATTGCACCTGACACAAGCATGCCTTTGATGGCAAGCAATGCCAACCGATGGCTGAAAGCTAAACAAGGCAATGCCGTGCAGGTGTATCGCCATGGCAACTACCTTGAAGTTGCTGTCATTGAGGATGGTAAAATCACCATGCACAATCACAATCATGCCTCAAGCGGTCACGACGTGGCTTACTTGATTATGCTAGCTTATGATCAATGCAACTTAGCACAAGAAAGCATGCCAATGCGATGGGAAGGTGATCCAGACATGGCTACATGGACCGTGCTTGAACAGTTCGTCCATCAGGTACAACGCGATGGCAGTGATGCCTGGCAAGCATACAAGGTCATGCTGAATCAAGCATGAGAATTATTGGAGGCATCCATGGAGGGCGACGTTTGCTGGCGCCTAGCCGCCTGCCCGTTCGACCCACCACAGACATGGCCAAGGAAGCCCTGTTCAACATCCTCAACAACCGCATTGAGTGGTCAGAGGTAAGCGCCTTAGACCTATTCACAGGCACGGGAAACATCAGCTATGAAATGGCAAGCAGGGGATGTCAATCCGTCACCGCAGTGGACCAACATCGCGGCTGCATTTCCTTTGTCAGAGAAACAGCTGCATCCCTCAACCTCGAAGGCATTCACACCGTTATGGGTGAAGCCACCAAACAATTAGCCTACGGAACATGGGATGTGATTTTTGCTGACCCCCCCTATGCTTACGACGCCTATGAGGCATTGATTGAGAAGGTCTTCTCTGCCGACGCATTGCATTCAACAGGGCTGTTTGTTTTGGAGCATGGACCTGATCAGAATTTCTCTGAACATGCCAATTGGTCAGATAGCAGGCGCTATGGTGGTGTCTACTTCAGCTTCTTCATGCATGATGCATGAATGCGATAAATTCCCTCACAGCCTTACCCCGGTGGCTAACCGCATTCTTCTCTTCCAAGCTGACCTCAGCAAAGGATCTATTGGGTAAATCATCTGACTGAAACAGGGCATCGTAGCCAAATCCGCCCTCGCCTTGTTCCTTTTCAAGAATGATGCCCCTGGCTACACCTTCGAAGAGGTGCTCCCCTTCCCCATCAACCAAGGCAACCACGGTGCGAAATTGTGCACGTCGATCACTGTGTTTACTCAATGCCTTCAACAGCTTGACCCGGTTGGCTTTGTCATCACAGGATGGGCCAGCATAACGGGCTGAATGCACACCGGGCTCACCGTCCAAGCTCATCACTTCCAATCCCGTGTCATCCGACATGGCTGGCAGGCCAAATCGCTCATGAATGGCCCTGGCTTTAATCAAGGCATTGGCCGCTAAACTGTCGCCTGTTTCAGGGATGTCTTCTGTCATGCCCATTGCCTTCGCAGAGATCAATTCCCAATGCGATGGCAGGGCCTTGGTTAATTCTGTTATCTTGTACGGATTCTGTGTTGCTAATACCAATTTCATGTCTACAAATGTCACCCATGCGCTGCGATTCTGGATCGGGCCATTCCTTTTTCTTTTGGCCTTATGCCTTCCCCTATCAGGCCCCAAGGCACTGGTCATCGGCGGAGCGGCATGGATGCTGTCTTGGTGGTTGACAGAAATCATTCACCTGGGCGCAACTGCCCTGCTGCCTTTGTTGCTATTTGGGGGCACGGGGTTGCTGGATCAAAGCACCTTAGCCATGGCTTATGCACATCCGCTGATTTTTTTATTCATGGGTGGCTTTTTTCTTGCAAAAGCTATGGAGCATCAGGGGTTGCACAGCCTGCTTGCAAAGCGGATTCTTGCCTTGTCGGGGAGTCAACCGCGCCAAGCATTGGCGGGAAGCATGCTAGCGACATGGCTCTTGTCCATGTGGATGAGCAACACCGCCACTGCAGTCATGATGCTGCCACTGACCCTCTCACTGGTCAAGCAACTCAAAGGAAGTGACCTGCTTGAACGCCGCATCCTTTTAGGTCTTGCATGGGCAGCCAACCTTGGCGGTATGGCGACTTTGATTGGCACCCCGCCCAATGTCCTTTTTGCTGCCTTTCTTGAAGACTCCACTGGTGTGGTGATGGATTTTTGGACCTGGTCTTCCATGGCAATCCCCGTAAGTGTAATCTTGATGCTTGCCGCTTATGTACAGCTTCAGGTGGGACTCAGCATGGCTTCCTCAGAAGCCCTACCTAAACCCAACAAGCAACCATGGACCACCGGTCAGCGTCGCATGGCTTTCGTGTTTTTCTTGACAGCTATGGCATGGATGACCCGCTCATGGGTTGCTTCTATGATTGCTTTGCCACATTACAGTGACACATGGATTGCTATCACTGCCTCCTTGGTCATGTTTTCCCTGCCAGCTGGCAAACGTCAAGGCCCCTTGCTGCCCTGGTCCATTGCAAAGGACATTGAATGGGGCATCTTGCTGCTATTCGGTGGTGGGTTAGCATTAGCTTCTGGCCTGAAAGCTAGCGGTTTGCTGGATGTCATGGGTGGTGTGAGCAGCCAAATGGAAATCATCCTTTGGATAGGGGTTGCAGCTGCTGCGGGGGTCTGGCTAACTGAATTGTTTTCCAACATGGCCCTGGTTTCCGCCATGCTTCCTATCGCCTTGGCCTTGAGTCTAGCAAAGGGCATCCCCTTTGAGGCTGTTGCCATCCCCTTGACGATGGGGGCAAGTTGTGCCTTCATGTTGCCTGTGGCTACGCCGCCCAATGCTCTGGTCTTTGCCACAGGTAAACTCAAAATCCTTCACATGGTTCAACATGGCGTATGGATGAATATTTTTGCTACCCTGGTCATATGGGCTGTCTGTGCATTGAGCTTTGTTTAGCTCGCTGACATCACCAGATCTTGATCGACCTGCTTGAGGAATTTTGCAGGAACCTGTGCTTGTATCACGGTGGCCAAAGCAGCAGCTATGCCTTGCTTTCGCTGCCCGGGCAGTTGAACCATGGCGATGCGTCGGACTGGTCGTGGCTCTGACAAGGGTATAGCATTGCTTTGCTTGTCCCTGGGTAATTCCATCACAGCCAATTCAGGCAGCAAGGTCATGCCAAGTCCCGCATCAGCCATGCGAATCAAGGTTTCCAATTGACCCACTTCCACACGAATGGCAGAATTTCGGGGCTGGTTGCATATCGACAATACTTGATCTCGAAAGCAGTGACCTTCTGGCAACAAAAGGATGTCATTGCGTTCCAGTTCACTGTGTGAGAGGAAAAGCTCATTGGCCAGCGGATGTCCCTCGGGCACATAGGCTACCAAGGGCTCATCATACAAGGTCCACGAGGCCCAGTCCTCAGCCATGGCATCCACTGGTACAGCTAAAATTGCCGCATCAATAACCTGTGTACGAACCATTTCTAACAACGATTTGGTCGAGGCCTCTTTGATTTCAAGTTCCAGGGATTTGAATCGCTGGGTGATGGGGCCTGCAAATCGATGAACCAGGTAAGGCGCCACTGTGGGAATGATACCAAGGCGGAACACCCCTTCCACGGGCTGATCCCATTGCTTGGATAATTGTTCAATGTCTTGGGTCGCCTGAATCACCAAACGGGCTTGCTGCAACACAGCCTCCCCTAATTCAGTGAGCACCAAGGGTTGCTGCTTTCGATTGACCAATGGTTGACCCAGGTCCTGTTCCAATTTATTGACCTGTGCACTCAGCGTTGGTTGCGTCACGCCACATGATTTTGCTGCACGGCCATAATGCCGGTGCTCCTCAAGAGCTATCAAATAGTGCAGTTGGGTAATGGTCATAGCAATGCGTAACGTTGAAAACGAAGGTAAGGGACAAGTTTGGCACCAAAGCCTCGGTAAAACCTTGCCAACCCAGGTGCTTTACTGCCTTCAAAGTCAAACAAGTCATAGCGCCCAACTGCATCAATGATGGCATGGTCAATCAGGTGGGTCATTGCGCCAGATGTCAACCCCGCCTCTGTCACACAGGAGAAGAGCATCACAACCCTGTCCTGGCTTTGGATCAAGAACAAGCCGGCATGCAATTGATTTCCTGGACCATAGAGGGTTAAAACCTTTCCTCTGCCTTGATGCATGGCCTGATACATCACTTGAGACATGGCTGATAAGTAGCCCGAAGGCACGTCGTATTTGCTGCCTTGATTGGCTTGAAATGTCTGAATCAGCAAAGTGGGTGAATCCTGCTCAAAAGCTTGCAAATCTGCCTTACTTGCCTTCTTTAAGTTGCGCAAGCATTGCTTGCTGTAGTTTGTGTGAATGGCTTCGTAGCTCTGACCCAAAGGCAGTTCATGGTTGGGTAGGGATTCCCATCGACTCAGCCTCCCCCTTTGACCCCAATGCCAACCCGTTGGCGCTTGCCAACCTTGAGGCTGACGCATGGCAATATCTACTTTGGTGAATCGCCGCGGAATGCCAGCGACTAATGCTTTGAGCTCTGCCGCGTCGCAAGAACCAACAGGGCCCCATTGCTGAACAGCAAATGGCGTATAGGCCACACGCAGCAGCCATCGCCGTTTCCAGGCCATGGGAAGGGCCATAGCCTCTCCGCAAACAGCGCCCCAACGCAAGGCCAATGAATCGATGTAGTTCAAATGATTGGCTGGCTGATCTCCGCCGCCCACACGAAGCCACTGTGACCACTGACTCTTCAGGGCCTCACTATCCTTCCAGGCAGGCTTCATGCGCGCTCCTTCATCCATTGTTTCATTCCTTTCACCCACTCAAGGTAGGGCAGGCAATCGGCATCAGCCCATGCGGGATTGGGCCCGAAAAATCGCCAATGACTTGCAATAACCAAGGGATGGCCGGAAGCCATAGCATCCGCCTCCAAAGCGTGCAGCCACCTGGCAATGCTGGCTGCATCCCGACCCTTCACATGTTGATCCATGGCAACAGAGGGCACCACCACATGACCCAATGTACCATCTTGGCGCAGCCATGGGTAGGGCAAGCCCATGCCTGATCGGTAGCCAGGGCTATTGGCATAGGACATGCTCCAATCTTGGTAAGCCATGCCATGAGGGAGGTCTTCATAGGCATCAGGTAGGCTCATTTTCAAATAATGTCTGCGCTGACGGAGCGGCAAATGGCCCAGTGACTGTGCCAGCAATGCCGATTCAGCCATCACATCTGTGCCATGGTATGACGGGTGAATGCCCATGCTTGGCATGATGCGATGAAGCAAGCGCAAGGCTTCCTTTGCCAGGGGTCGATCTCCAGGCAATCCATGGTCATGATCATTGCGCTCAGGTCCCACCCAAGCAAAGGCCTGCCATCGAATGCTTGGATAGCTCAACTGGAGCATTGCCAGATGGTCATGCGCATCGAATGGGTCTTTGTCCTGCAACAATCTCGCATACAGCCTTGTCCACTTGCCTTTGAGCAAATCGCGCCACAAGGTCAACAGGTGGTGAGACAGTGGGTAGCCATCAAAGGCTCTAAGGTGATCAACATCAATGATGACCGTGGGTTGCGCCATCATCTGCCGATGCCCCACCAGTTGATGGTCTTGCATCAGGGCCCCTGCCCATCGATGACATATGGCCGTTGACAACCAGCCCCGCTGAGCCATCACTGAATGGACTGCTTGGTAGCGACCATGTTCATCCAGGGATTCACTCCCCCATTCTTCACGGCGCAATGCTGCCCACAAGATGCTTGCCAGGTAGTCGGGTGCACTGCTAGCAACAAAGGGTGTTGGCCCTTCATCGACACATTGCATCCATGATGCATCCTCCAATGCAACGTCCAGTTGGCCTGAATCCGACCAAGCCATACCCGTTTCAGACCAATCCAATCTCCAGCCCGTGATGACGTGAAACAAGCGAGACACATGATGGTGCAAGTTACTGGGGTTGGCATGAGCCAACGTGAGCGTCCGCGGCTTCACTAGCCCCCCCTCATGGACCAAGGCATTGGCCATGTATTCTGCCGCCTTGCCATCGCCATAAATGGGAGGAAATAATGATTCACACCTTGCCTTCACTGCTGCCCGCATGGGGTAGTATAAATCTTCAGCCATTGGCGGCAACAATGTGGAACAGCCACTGGCTATCAGCTCCTTCCACTCGGTTTCTGTTCGCAAGACCACACAATGTCGCTTGAGAAAATACGCCTCCTTCTGAACGCCTCCGGAATCTGTCAATACCACCTCAGCTCGCTGAATGGCTTGGATCATGTCTGCGTGAGACAAGGGGGGTAACCATTGAATATGTGGGTAATCCTCTGAGGGATCCCTGCCCATCGCTTTGCGCAGTCGAGGATGCAATGGCCACGCAACCTGGTAGCCTTCTTTGTCCGGTGACGCCAAATCATGGATGGTTGACAGGATGGACTCCCGCATGGCCTTGTCATCTACATTGGTGTTGCGATGCAGGGTGACAAGGATGCTTCGGGCATCCGGCTTCACATCCGGCATGGCCATCAAACCATCTGCCATGATATCACCCGTGTTGATGGTCTGTCCTGCGCCCCGATCCAAACCTTCTGCTCGCAAATGCTGCATGGCTGTTTCACTTGGCGCAAAGTGCCAGTCAGCTAGGTGGTCTGTTTCTACGCGACAGGCTTCCTCAGGCATGTTGCTGTTAAAGCTTCTTAAACCCGCTTCTACATGCGCCAAGTTCAAGCTCAAAGAGGAAGCAGCCCTGGCACCACAAAGGGTGCTGTAAGTGTCGCCATAAACCACCACGGTTTGAGGTCTCCATTGAGCCAGAACCTGCTCCATATTCGATTGATTGCTGGTCATGTCTATTGACCAATCAAGGATGTGATCTGCTTGCAAACCAAAGTCGGCAAAGAAAACCTCACTCATGGCCGGTTCCCAATGCTGACCACTGTGCAAGACTTTCTGCTCTACCCCTTTCGCAGCAAGGGCGCGATAAAAGGGCAGTAGTTTAATGAATTGTGGCCTAGCGCCTACGATATGTGTGATCATGGTCCTCTTCAAGGAACCAATAGCCAGCCCTTGTCAGCAAAACTAACATAATCCCCTTTCCCAATGATAAGATGGTCAAGAAAGGTGATGTCCAACATCTTGGCAACTTGTTGCAGTCGCTTGGTCAATTGTCGATCCGCATGGCTGGGATGTAAACGACCACTGGGATGGTTATGCGCTACGATGATACCACAGGCCTTGTGGGTCAACGCTACTTGGTAGATCACCCGGGAATCGGCCAGGGTCTGAGACCATCCTCCTTTGCCAATGCAAGCTTTATGCAAGACACGGTTAGCTTGAGACAGGTAGAGTACCCAAAATTCTTCATGATCAATGTCGTCAAGTTGATCTTTCAAGGCATCATAGCTATCCTTGGAACTTTTAATGCACGGAGCTATCACTTGTGGCTGGTTAAGCAAGCGCCTGGACAATTCCAATGCTGCAGCAATCCTTGCAGATTTTGCAGGACCTATTCCCGGCACAGCTTCCCACTCAACTGGACTGGCCTCACGCATGGCTGACAAATCCCCATCATACGGTTGCAGCAAGGTTCTGGCAAGATCCAGAGCGCTTTGTTTGTGGCTGCCTGTCTGAAGGATCAGGGCTAAGCACTCTGATGTGCTCAGGCTTCGAACCCCATGACTGAGGCACTTTTCTCGGGGCCGTTCCCCTGGTTGCCAAGCGCTAATTGGTATCATGCCCGCAAGGTGAGCAGGTCATAACTAGGTACTCGGTGGTAAACGAAAATCCAACGCATAAAAAAAGCTGCTCAGAGGCAGCTTCTTTATTGAACCATTGCTTGACTATTCAAGCGAGCTTGTTCACAGCCTTCGCCAATCCAGATTTCAGGTTGGCTGCTTTGTTCTTGTGTATAATGTTACGCTTAGCCAATTTGTCCAACATAGCTGACACCAAGATCAAACTCTTGGATGCCTCCTTGCTGCTGGTCATAGCCCGAAGTGCGCGCATGGCATTTCTTGTGGTCTTAGAAAAGTAACGGTTGTGAATACGCTTCTTCTGTGTCTGTCGGATGCGCTTAAGTGCTGATTGATGGTTTGCCATGTGATATTATTTTTGTGACCCGTACGGGATTCGAACCCGTGATCTTCTCCGTGAAAGGGAGATGTCCTAAACCGCTAGACGAACGGGCCCCTATTAAAGGAGTGCAAATGTAATAAGAAATCGCATTTGAAACATGATACGCAGGTATTTTTTTCGTTGATTCCCTCGCCCCCATGCCTAACTGGGCCTAAAACCCAGTCGTTTACTTGTTTGAAGTCGTAATTCATTGCGGAGCCCCTCAAGTTCCATGACCGTGATTTCACGAAAATCTGTAAAGTCAGCGATGACTAAATCCATGTCCATGGCATGAATCATCAAGCGTTCAACCCATGATTTAAGAATGGCTTCATCCAGTCCATTTTCAGTCAACGGCATAGACAACCCGGTGCCACCTTCTGCAAAATGATGCCCTTCTCCATTGATGAGTAATCGACTAAGCAAGGTGCCTAAGTCATTCATGCGCCTCATTTTCATTGAATCTGACAGAAAGTTGTAGGCGTGAATCAAGCCATAGTACTTGCGATTGCCATCCTCGCGGACATAAGGTGTTGCAAGCAAGAAATGGTCATCTGGCAATTTGAAGGCGTTGCTGTGAAAGAGGAATATCAAGGTGTCACCAGAAAAGGTGATGCCTACTTCATGCTCACTTCGCTCCACATACTCAACAACGACATGCTTGTCAACTCGGCAAACTTGGTCATTGAGCGATTTGGCCACCAATTTAAGCACGGTTTTCAGTAGCTCAAAGCTTGCCAAGGCTTGACGGTGGACCAGCTGTTTGTTGCTGGCTTTCGTGCAAAGGGTTTTAATGATTCGTTTTTCCATATCCTTCATCAATAGGCGATGGCAAACAAGACACGCTCAGGTGATGGCTCACCCGTTAAAATGCAGCTTCCGTTTTCTTGTGGATTGTTCAAAGGAATGCAGCGGATGGTTGCCTTGGTTTTCCTCTTGATCAGTTCTTCTGTCTCTGCTGTGCCATCCCAATGTGCTGAGATGAAACCGCCAGCTTTGATGGCCACTTCAAATTCAGGCCAGCTATCCACTTTCACGATGCTGTCATCCAATCGACGCTTTGCAGCATCAAACAAATCCTTCTGTATCTCAGACAGCATTTCAACCATGCGATCAATCAAGCCTTCCATGGGCATGGTTTCCTTGGTCAAGGTGTCGCGACGGGCAATTTCTACTTGCTTGTTTTCCAAATCACGTGGCCCAACAGCAATGCGAATAGGCACACCCTTGAGTTCATATTCGTTGAATTTCCAACCTGGCTTGTAGGTGTCTCTGTTATCAAATTTCACACGTATACCTGCAGCGCGAAGCTCAGCAAGCAATGGCTCAACCACCAAGGAGATAGCCTCCAGTTGCTCGGGACCCCGGTAGATAGGAATGATGACAATTTGGGTTGGGGCCAACTTGGGCGGGATCACAAGGCCCTGGTCATCTGAATGTGACATGACAAGTGCGCCCATCAATCGCGTGCTAACCCCCCATGAGGTGGCCCATACATGCTTAACTTTGCCATCTTTATCCTGAAAGGTGACGTCAAATGCTTTGGCAAAATTCTGCCCCAAGAAATGCGACGTTCCTGCTTGCAGGGCTTTACCATCCTGCATCAAGGCTTCAATGCAATAGGTTTCAATGGCACCTGCAAATCGCTCATTGGGTGACTTGATGCCACGCAGCACAGGCATGGCCATCATGTCTTCAGCAAAATCACCATAAACATGCAGCATCTGTTCTGCCTCCGCAATGGCTTCTTGCTCTGTTGCATGAGCCGTGTGGCCCTCTTGCCACAAGAACTCTGTGGTGCGCAAAAACAAACGTGTCCGCATCTCCCAGCGTACCACATTGGCCCATTGATTGATCAAAATTGGTAAGTCACGGTAACTCTGGATCCAATTTTTGTAGGTGTCCCAAATGATGGTTTCTGAGGTGGGCCTGACAATCAACTCTTCTTCAAGCTTGGCCGATTCATCCACAATCACCCCTTTACCATTGGGGTCATTTTTCAATCGGTAATGGGTCACCACAGCGCATTCTTTCGCAAAGCCTTCCACATGAGCTGCTTCCTTGGAGAAATAACTCTTAGGGATGAACAATGGGAAGTAGGCATTTTCATGACCTGTTTCCTTGAATCGGCGATCCAAATCCGCTTGCATAGCCTCCCAGATGGCATAACCATGGGGCTTGATTACCATGCAGCCTCTGACGGCTGAGCTGTCTGCAAGTCCGGCTTGCACAACGAGGTCATTGTACCATTGTGAATAGTCTTTGTCACGGGAGGTCAAGTGCTTTGCCATGGAGTTGGTATGGATTTTGTAATCTCTAGATATAGAATGTCAAATATACTAAGTATGAAACGCTATATACTCCTCATCACTACCCTAATTCTAGCCAGCTCATGTGCCATGACGCAAGATGAACTGAACGCTGGCTACGACGAAGGCATCTACAACTGGGACAGCTATCCTGGCGACTGGGACAATGCTGATCCACAGGTGGCTTACGATAAGGGCTATGAAGATGGCTACGGGGATGCTGAGGTCGATTTCTCTGGTCAACAAGACAGTTACACCACCACTTACCGCAAGTGGTACCGTCCTCGCTCTATTCACTATTCCACGTTTTACTACGGCTACAACAGTCCGTGGAGTCAAAACATTTGGAGCCCATGGGGCTACAGCAGAGGGTTCAACCACCAAAACAGCTATATGTCTTGGCCTTATTACCCATACAACAACTGTCACTCGAACTATGGATACCATTTCGGTTACGGCTACAACTATGGTAACAACTTCGGTTACAACGGATGCAACAACTACGGTTACAACGGATACAACAACTACGGCTACAACGGATACAACAACTACGGCTACAACAACTACGGCTACAACGGATACAACAACTACGGCTACAACAACTCGGGCTGGTCTGGCTCAAATTCAACAAGCTTAGATAGCCCCGCAAGCAGGGTTCGGCGACAAAGTTTACAAGGCCCTACAACGAACCGAAGGGCTCCTGCTGTGACCCGTCCTAACGGCGGAAGGAAACAGGTTGTTTCTGAATCAAGGGCACCTGTGATCAACAGCTCTCGCAGATCCAGCGATGCGGAAATTCTAGCCAGAAGGCCTCGAAGCCAACAAAGTAGCCAAGAAGCTCAATCTACCAGGCCTCAATCTAATCGGAGTCAGGCAACAAGTAGCTATCAACGTCAATCATCAAAACCTACACGGGCAGCTTCTCCAAAGCAGTCAAGTGCGAAAACCAGATCTACTCAAACGCGTTCCAGTAAACCGAGCTCACAGTCTACTAAGCGATCATCGAACAATCGCAGTTCACAATCTACCAGTCGTCCATCGAGTAGCTACAGCCGGTCTTCATCCAGCAGCAACAGCCGGTCATCATCGAGCAGCAACAGCAGGTCTTCATCCAGCAGCAACAGCAGGTCTTCATCCAGCAGCAATAGCAGGTCTTCATCCAACAGCAGACGATGAAAAAGATCTTGTTTATTGGAGCTCTAGCTTTTAGTGTCGCAGCTCAGGCCCAGTCTTCTGTGGTGTTCAACATGCTTTCAAGCGATGGCGGAATGGGCAGTGCGCGTTACATGGCCCTTGGTGGAGCCATGGGAGCCCTCGGTAACGATGCCAGCGCAGCATCTGACAACCCCGCAGGTATTGGTACTTACCGTTCAAGTGAGCTGCAAATTGATTGGCAAGGTGGATTGATGACGCGTCAGGATCCAACTGGGATTCAAATTCCCAATATTTCCTACGTGCATGTAATGCCTGTAGCTAAGGGGTACCAACTCAATGGTTTCTTTGCTTTTCAAAATGACTCATGGTCCGGCAATCAATGGCAATCCATTGAAAGCAATCCAAATGAACGCATGGTGGACCAGTGGCTCGACGCCTCTCAAGGCATCAATGGACCAGATGAATTGCTTGCAGCTGGACTGCTTGGCGCCTATACAGCTTACCAGGGCTACGTACTGGAGTACGATGAGGACAATAATGAGTTCTTTGATTTATCTCAAGGTCTCCCTTCTCAACACGTGACACTCATTAAGCAGGGTTTTCAAAGCAACCATCTGATTGCAGGGGCGAGCCTGAGAACGCCACAACTATCTCTAGGGCTTAGTCGGAGTTATTCGCATGCATCTGCCTTTGAAGCCCTTGTCGTCGACGAAGATGGCTTCAGTGGCTACACTTCTGGATACACCTACAGCCAGAGTGATTCCATGAGCATAACTGGCGCTTCAAGCAGCTTAGGTGTGATTCTTCGACTGCCGCTAGACTTGCAAGCAGGGATGCGAATTTCCATGCCCAACGTTGCTTCACTTGACTGGTATAGCAGGTACCGCATGACGGCTAGAACAACAAACAATGACTCCCCATTTGAACTGACTGACAAACAAACTTGGGAGACCCTTCCTGGTGTTTCTGCGGCATTTTCTCTGGCAAAAAAGTTCCAATCAAAGGGGTTCATTGCAGTGGAGTACCATCGAAAATCTTTGCCTGAGCAAACCATCATTTCACCTATTTCAGCTATTGGCATCGGGCAAGATTTGCTGGATGACTTGGTCGTCGTGGAAGGGGTTCGTGTTGGCATGGAATGGCGAAAAGGGCCCCTAGCCTACCGCTTTGGCTATCAACAAAGCAATGCCGGCACACAGTTCAAAGACCACTCAGGGTTTCAAAGAGGAAGTGTTGGGTTGGGGTACCGAAGCGATCAAGCTAGCATTCATCTAGCCTTGGTGAGCAACTACCGGCAGGCACGCATCTACAACCCAATAAACAGTGACCTTTGGACAGTGAATGCCTTGCAGCACCAACTGGTGATTGGGGTAAATTTTAGGGTTTAACTTTCAAAGTCCTTCTCTGAGGAATTCATGCCATTATCCCAATGACAAAACAATTTTTATTGACAGGCGGTAGCGGAATGATCGGTTCAGAAATAATGAGGCACTTATCATTACGTGGATACAAGGTCAACAACTTGAGCACTAAACCGTCTTCTAACCCTCAAACATTTCTTTGGAATCCAAAGAAAAATGAGCTAGATATGAATGCTTTAAAAGATGTTGACACAATCATACATTTAGCCGGAGCTACGATTGCTAAACGATGGACTAAGCGTTATAAAAAAGAGATCCTAGAAAGCCGAATACAGAGCACCAGAGTGTTGCGTGAGGCCATCTCCTCCCTCCCTGTAGATCAACGACCAAAAAGTCTTATATGCGCTTCTGCAGTGGGTCTATACCCTAATGATCAAAACAAAGTTTACAGCGAAGATGACCCTGGCGGTGATGGGTTCTTAGCGACAGTCATAAACCAATGGGAGCAAGAAATATTTAAATCAGAAAATCTAGGCATGAGAGTTTGCTGCCTACGAATTGGAATCGTACTTGGCAAAGGCGGAGGCGTTTTAGACACATTGCTTCCATTTTTTAAATTAGGACTTGGGAGCCCTCTAGGTAACGGAAAACAATGGATGCCATGGATTCATATTTCCGATTTAGCACGTCAATTCCTATGCTTAGCAGAGAACAGCAAATACCAAGGTATTTTTCTAGGGGTTGGAAGTGAGAGTGTTACAAACAGAGAATTTAGCCAAGTCTTAGCAAGCAAAATAAATCGCCCCTACTTCCTTCCCTCAATTCCCGCCTTTGTACTGTATTCTGTATTGGGACCTATGGCTGAACTAGCCTTGATGAGCACGCGCTGTTCGTCTCTTTTTTGGAAAAACGAAGGGTTTGAATACCAATACCAAGCGCTGAATCATGCCTTGGATGATTTGATATAAATCTTATCGGTCTAGACTCTTTGAAGATCAATCTCAGAATTTAACCATATTTCTTAACGGCACATTGTAGCCATTGGATGTGCCAATCGTGTTTGGCAAATATCTGATTTTGAATTTTTTTGGGGATTATTACTCTGCGCTAAGGCGTCTGGATGGTAAACAAATAATAATTCTCTGAACTGCGAGAAAAAAAGTGAATATTTGAATCCTCTTTAAGACGAAGACCAAAACAGGTAAAAAAATCTAAAAAATACCTCTGATGAAGAAGCCTCCTTTAGCCATTCAAATCATAATCGGATTAATATTGGGCATTTTATGGGCCCTCATTAGTTCATCAATGGGATGGAGCAGCTTTACCATAGACTGGATTGCTCCTATTGGAGAGATATTTATCCGCCTATTGAAACTCATTGCTATTCCCCTTGTCTTATTCAGTATCATTTCTGGAATCAGTGGATTGAATGACACTGCAACCCTAGGTAGAATGGGGATTAAAACGCTTGGGCTTTACATTGCATCGACGGCTATTGCTTGTTGTGTTGGGTTGTTTTTTGCCAATACATTTAAGCCAGGGCATCAAGCTGCTCCTGAGCAGCTCAATGTAAACAGGCTGTCCTATGAAATTTGGGTCAATGAAACAGATGGCGTTGAATTCTTTGACGACATCCGACTTACTGATGACTCTCAATTCAGCTCATACCTCAGCGATGCCAGGCAAAACTTAGATGAGCAGCGCAGCAATGAAGAGCTAAATAAGAAAATTGCTGCTGCAGCATCCTCATCCAAAAAAACGGGGCCACTTCAGTTTTTTGTTGACATGGTTCCGTCAAACATATTTGTATCATTCAATGGCAGCTTGATGCTACAAATTATCTTTTTCTCTCTTTTTTTCGGGGTAACCTTAGTTGCGTTACCAAAAGAAAGAACCACTTACATGGTCGGGTTCATTGATGGCGGTACTCACGTTTTTATAAAAATGGTTGATATAATCATGAAAGGAGCACCCGTCTTTGTATTTGCCCTTCTCGCTGGGAAATTGGCTGAAATGGCTGGTGATGAACCCAGCAGGCTTATTGAGATATTCAAAGCCTTAGGCGCTTACACGATGGTCACCATTTTTGCATTGCTTCTAATGATTTTTGTTTTTTATCCTGCAATTGTAGCTGCACTCATTCACAGAAAAACAAAAATCGGTTTCATCAAAGCTTGGAAATACTTTTCTAAAGGAATAAGACCAGCTCAAATACTAGCATTTTCAACCTCATCAACGGCTGCCACTTTGCCCGTAACCATGGATTGTGTTAGAGATAATTTGGGTGTTGACGAAGAAGTTGGGTCATTTGTACTACCCGTAGGTGCAACGGTAAACATGGATGGCACTGCTCTGTACCAGAGTATTGCTGTAATTTTCATGGCGCAATTTCATTTGATTGACCTGACAATCATTCAGCAAGTGACAATCATATTCACTGCAACTCTTGCCAGCATTGGTGCAGCCTCTGTCCCAAGTGCAGGATTAATTATGTTGATTGTTGTTTTAGAAAGTGTAGGTCTTAACCCTGCTTGGATCGCTATAATTTTCCCTGTAGATCGAATCATCGACATGGTGCGCACCATGCTCAACCTAACTGGCGACGCATCAGTCAGTGTCATTATTGGGCTATCAGAAGATAAAATGGAAATCGTTGATTCGGAATGATGATGGGGCTGATTCTGGATGAATAAGTGAGGCAATCACGTATGACTGGCTCTGGGTTTACGCCCATGCTGCACCGTTTTAATGCCCCAGTTGGGAAGCTATAGTGAAGTTGAAAGCCAAGTAACATTCTGTCACTAACTTAGGTGGCTATGAAAAACCTGTTATCCTCTCTACTGATCCTGCTTATCGTTCCAGGCATCAATGCACAAGATTATTCTGCACTCAGTTTTCGCTCCTTGGGGCCAGCAACTACCTCTGGTCGGGTGGCTGACATGGCCGTGGACCCCAACAACCATGATGTTTGGTTTGTGGCAACCGCCTCTGGCGGCGTGTGGAAGACTGTCAACCATGGCTTGACCTTTTCCCCACTATTTGATAATGAAGGATCCTACAGCATTGGCTGCGTCACCATTGACCCGTCCAACAGCAACACCATCTGGGTCGGCACTGGTGAAAACAATAACCAACGGTCCGTGGCCTATGGTGATGGCATCTACAAATCCGTTGATGGCGGTGCTTCATTCAAAAACATGGGCCTGGGCTCTTCTGAGCACATTGGCATGATTGCCGTACACCCTGACAACTCAGACATTGTGTGGGTAGCAGCCTATGGCCCTCTGTGGTCATCCGGCGGCGACCGCGGCATCTACAAAACCACCGATGGGGGCGAATCCTGGAAACGGGTCTTGCATGTGTCAGAGCACACAGGGTTCAATGAAGTTCACCTGGACCCACGCAACCCAAACATCCTGTATGCAACAGCCCACCAGCGCAGGCGGCATGTCTTCACCTACCTATCAGGCGGACCTGAATCTGGCCTTTACCTGTCAAAAGACGGTGGTGAGAATTGGGAAGAACTGAATGGAGGCCTCCCGTCGGATGACAAAGGTCGATTGGCATTGGCCATTGCGCCCAGCAACCCTGACGTGCTCTACTTGATGATCGAAGGCCGTGGAACCTACCGGAGCAACAACAGGGGATTAACCTTTAGCAAGCGCAATGATCACAACACCAGCGGCAATTACTATGTGGAGCTCGTTGTGTCTCCCCATGATGCGGATGTCGTATACAGCATGGACACCTACATGCATTGGAGCAACGATGGTGGATCAACATTCAAACGATTGGGAGAAAAAGGCAAGCATGTCGACAACCATGTATGCTGGATTGACCCCTTGCAGCCTTTGCATTTGATTGTTGGCAGTGATGGTGGTTTGTATGAAACATGGGACCATGGTGTCAACTGGCATTACAAGCCCAATTTACCCATCACACAATTTTACCGCGTCACCGTCGACAACGACTTGCCGTTTTACAATATTTACGGTGGGACGCAAGACAACTTCTCCTTGGGCGGACCTAGCAGGACAATCAATGACCGAGGCATCATCAATTCCGATTGGTTTGTGACACAGACCGGTGATGGGTTTGAGTCGCAAATAGACCCAGAAGACCCCAACACCATCTACGCACAAGCACAGTATGGTTGGCTTCAACGCTACGATCGACTCAGCGGCGAAGGTGTGGCCATCAAACCAGTAGAAGGTGTGGATGAAAAACCCTACCGCTTCAATTGGGATGCACCCTTACTCATCAGCCCACATGATCACAAGACCCTATACTTTGCTGCCAATGTCGTCTTCAAGAGCACTGACAGGGGGAACAACTGGGCCGTGATATCTGACGATCTAAGTCAGCAGATTGACCGAAACACCCTGCCAGTTATGGGCAAGCTATGGAGCGTCGACGCAGTAGCCAAGCATCGCAGCACATCCATCTATGGCAACATCGTTGCTTTGAATGAATCATCAGTGAGCGCAGGCTTACTTTATGCCGGTACAGATGATGGTTTGATTCATGTCAGTCATAACGATGGCGTGAACTGGAAAACCATGAAGTCCTTCCCTGGCATCCCTGCCAACACCTATGTCAATGACATCAAAACATCATTGCACGATGCCAATCGGGTCTATGCGGTATTCAACAACCACAAGCAGGGCGACTTCGCTCCCTACATCTTGGTCAGCAACAACCAAGGTAAATCCTGGAAACCTATCGTTGAAGGCTTACCTGAGAGAGGGTCTGTTTACAGCCTTGCAGAGGACCATGTAGATCCAAATTTACTTTTTGCGGGCACGGAGTTTGGCTTGCACGTCAGCACTGATGGTGGCAAAAACTGGAAAGCCTTGGATAAGGGTCTTCCCACTGTTGCCGTCCGTGACATCGACATCCAACGGCGTGAAAATGACTTGATTCTGGCAACATTTGGCAGAGGTTTTTATGTCTTGGATGACTACTCAGCCCTAAGGGAAGTCTCCCAAGGTGTCATGGAGAAATCAGCGCATGTCTTTGACATCAAAGACGGTCTCCTCTACCATGAAGCTCACCCTATTGGCTATGGACCTCCCGGATTCATGGGTGCCAGCTACTACATGGCGGACAACCCACCTGTTGGCGTGACCTTCACTTACCACATCAAAGAAGCCCCAGAGTCATTGAAAGCTCTCAGGCAATCTGCTGAAAAAGACCAAGGGGACAACATCACCTTCCCAAGCTATGATGATTTGCTGTCAGAAGACCGCGACAAGGATCATTACCTTTTGTTGGCGATCAGCGACAACAATGGAAAGCCTCTTCGCCGACTTAAAACCAGCTACAGCAAAGGCATGCATCGCATCACATGGGATGGCAAGGTCAGTCGACAAGGCAACCCCAAACACGGAGCCTACTTTGTCAATGAGGGAGGCTACCGCGTTCAGCTTGTGGCCTATGCTTCCGGGCAATTTGACACATTGACAGAACCTGTATCATTTGCTGTGCGTCATTTAAACAACCTCAATGGCAGTGGAGACCCAGACATCATCAAAGCATTTCAGGATCGAGCCAATGCTACCAACCGCCGCTTCAATCGATTGACCAAAACCTTTGCTTCACAAAAGGATCGTGTCAAGCAGTTGCAAGCCGCCTTGACCCATGGCCCTTCTGCCAGCCTAAGTGATGCACTCAAGCTAGAAGGGCTAGAGACTGACTTACTCAACATGGCCATTGAATTGTATGGGAACGAAACACTTACTAAGCGTGAAACTGAAGCAGCAACAAGCTTAAGTGATCGCCTTTCCATGGCGACATGGGGCAGTTACGGCATGCGAAGCAATCCGACAGGAACCATGGTCAAACAATTGGACATTGTCACAGCTCGGTTGCCATCCATTGAGAAAGAACTCCTTGAGATTGTCCAAGGCATTGACGCATTGATGCGCGCCAATGTGGATGCCGGCGGTCCCTACCTGGAGTCTGGCCTGAACCAGTCCTTGAATTTGCAATAACAACAAAGGCGCCCAAGGGCGCCTTTGTTGTTTCCTCTGTACTTGCTTAGCTAAAGTTTGCTATGCATAGGGTTGCTTAAACCTCGTAAACAAAGGCATTGATGTTCATGCCTGCACCCACAGAAGCAAACAAAAGGATGTCACCTTTTGCGATGCTGTGGCCTTCATAGTTTTCCTTGATCACCATGTCTAACAAAGTAGGAACTGTGGCAACAGATGCGTTACCTAACCAATGAATACTCATAGGCATCACGTCGTCCAGGTCAGCATTCATGCCATAGAGGGCGTACAAACGATCACCTACCGCATGGTCCAACTTAGCGTTGGCCTGGTGCATAAAAATCTTCTTCACATCCTTCAAGTCAACACCGGCATTATCCAAAGCAGCTTTCATCGCAGACGGCACATGTCGGATGGCAAATTCATAGATTTTCCTCCCCCTCATCTTGATTAGTCGCTCTGTTTGATCCAATTCAGGATTGAAAGACGGATTGGATTTGAGGTAATAAGCCTCTTCTTTGGTGAAGGTCTGTGAGGACATGCCTATAATGCCATTGCCTTGATCGCTTTGTTGGCGCTCAAAACAAGCTGCCCCTGCCCCATCAGCAAATATCATTTGATCCCTGTCATGCTTATCCACCGTGCGGGATAAGGCATCGCAGCCAACCACGACAGCACGCTTAGCCAGGCCAGCAGAAAAATAGGCATGAGCGATCTGAACTCCCTGAATCCACCCTGGGCATCCGGCAAGGACATCAAAAGCCACAGTGTTGGGGTTGCTTATGCCCAACATTTCCTTTACACGGCTTGCAATGCTTGGCATCTGGTCCATGTGGCGGGTGCCAAATACAATGTCACCAAAATTTTGTCCCACAATCAATAAATCAATGGTCTCCGGATCCCATCCAGCATCTTCAATGGCTCTCTGCGCTGCCACAGCACCAATGTCAGAGGAAACTTGGTCTTCCTTGAGGTACCTTCTTGAGGCTATGTCAGTGATTTTTTGAAACTTCTCAATGATGACGTCATTGGGATGCGCATAGGGCTGGCCGTTTTCATCAAGAAAATCCTTGCTAAGAAAGGCATTGTTAGGTACAACCTGCTCAGGAATAACAGATCCTGTACCGACAATTCGCGTTGCTTCATTCATGCCCCCAAAAGTACTTGATATCCATCAAACAGCACTTACTTTTGTCTCTTATGAACGACCACATGCGCGACGACGACATCAACCACCATTCTACCTCTTTGAAAACCCCCTTGACTGCTGATGCTTTTGTGAAAAGTGATGAAGAAAAAATTGATTTGATTGAAGGACATTTTCAAGGCATCATGGAGACATTGGGCCTAGACCTTGAAGATGACAGCTTGAAAGGCACTGCCCACCGGGTGGCGAAAATGTATGTCACTGAAACCTTTGCTGGCCTGCACCCTGACCGGAAACCGGCACTGAACACCTTTGACAATAGCTACCAATACAGTGAGATGTTGGTGGAAAAGGACATCGTGATTTACTCCACCTGCGAGCACCATTTCATGCCAATCATTGGCCGGGCACACATTGCCTACATGAGCAATGATAGGGTGATTGGTCTCAGTAAAATGAATCGCATCGTCGATTATTACGCAAAGCGACCTCAAGTACAGGAACGCCTTACACGGCAAGTTGCCAGCGCCCTAATCGAGGCGCTAGGAACCAATGACATTGCAGTCGTCATTAGCGCCAAGCACCTCTGCGTGAATGCTCGTGGCATCCGTGACAGGGACTCCAGCACCGTAACTGCTGAATACAATGGACGCTTCAAGGAAAACGAAAGCCTCCGTCAAGAATTTCTTCGCTACATTGAAATGGAAACCGACCATGGCGACACCTGAATTACGCATCTATGAAAGCTTGAGTCAATCGCTCAAGCCTTTCCAGCCCCTTGTAGAGGGGCATGTTGGCATGTACGTCTGTGGCCCAACTGTTTACAGCGATGTCCACCTTGGCAATGTTCGAACCTTTTTAAGCTTTGACATGGTATTCAGGTACTTGTCATTCATTGGCTACAAAGTTCGCTATGTCAGAAACATCACTGATGCTGGCCACCTAGTGGATGATGTGGATCATGGCGAGGACAAAATTGCAAAAAAAGCGCGATTGGAATCCCTGGAACCCATGGAAATTGTGCAGCGTTACACAGTGGGTTTTCACGAGGTAATGAAGTCGTTCAATGCCCTCCCTCCTTCCATTGAACCAACAGCTACCGGTCATGTCATTGAGCAAATAGCTTTAACCGAACAACTCATATCCAATGGTTTTGCCTATGAGGTTGACGGCTCAGTCTACTTTGATGTGACAGCCTATGAGAAGATCCATAATTATGGTGAGTTGAGTGGCAGAAAGGCAGAAGACATGCTTGAAGGCAGCCGCAACCTGGCCGGTCAATCTGACAAGCGAAACCCCAGAGATTTTGCTCTGTGGAAACGTGCTGGCAAAGAACACATCATGCGCTGGCAAAGCCCTTGGGGCGAAGGATTCCCTGGCTGGCATTTGGAATGTTCTGTCATGAGCACCAAGTACCTCGGTGAAACCTTTGACATCCACGGAGGGGGGATGGACCTGAAATTTCCGCATCACGAATGTGAGATTGCACAAAACAAAGGCAGTCATGGCCATGCAGGCGCTCAGTTTTGGATGCATGCCAACATGCTTACATTGAATGGTCAACGCATGTCTAAATCCACAGGCAACACTTTGCTGCCTGAGGAGTTATTGTCTGGCAAGTCGGCCCATCTGACACAACCTTACAGCCCTAGTGTCACGAGATTTTTCATCCATCAGGCACATTACAGGTCTGTATTAGACTTCAGTGATGAGGCATTGAATGCAGCAAAAAAAGGTCACGACCGATTAATGGCTGCCTTTGAATCATTAAGCAAAAGACCTACCACTGGTCCAAAAGTTGGCAGTTTTGATACCGATGCATGGTCTAACAAAGCACATGCTGTCATGGCAAAAGACTTCAACAGCCCTTTGCTGATTGCTGAACTTTTTGAAGCAGTTAAAGCCATTGCAGCTGATCGCAAGGACCCATCAGTGCTAGGAACTGATGGCGCACAATCCTTGATGACTCAGATGTCTGATTGGCTTTTTCACGTGCTAGGGTTGATGCCTCCACAACAGGTCAATGACCGAATGAAGAAGGCCTTGGATGGCAGCATGAAACTTGTGATTTCATTGCGCCAAACGGCCAGAGAGACCAAGGATTGGGCAACAAGTGATGCTATCCGTGATCAACTGGATGCCGCTGGCATCATCATCAAAGATGGTTCAGAGGGGTCGAGTTATGAATTGAAATGATCAAGCACATCCTGCATCTATTGCTTAGCCTGCCCCTGCTATTGATCGTAGGGATTTACAAATACCTGATCTCCCCCTTTACTCCGCCTAGCTGCAGGCATGAACCTAGCTGTTCAAGCTATGCCAGCGAAGCTGTGAGCGTCTGGGGGCCCTTGCAAGGGAGCTGGATGGCCGTCAAACGCATAGGCCGATGTCATCCATGGGGAAGCTGGGGCTATGACCCCGTGCCCCGCAAGAATGAGAAAAAATAATCCCTTGCCCTTGAGGCATCTGTAAGGACAATTGTTACCTTCGGTGCTATGATTGCAAGCATCACATGGGCCGCCCCGATTGGGCTAGATGTTGGCCCCTTATTCATTCGATTTTATCAATTGCTCTTTTTAGCCAGTTTCATTATTGGCCATTGGTTGATTCAACGCATTTTCCAGAAGGAGAACATCCCTGAGAAACTGTTGGATAGCTTGTTAATGACCATGGTGGGTGCTACCATTGTTGGCGCAAGACTGGGCCATGTGTTTTTTTATGACTGGCAGTACTACCAGCATCACATTGCTGAAATTTTCATGCCCTGGAAAGGTGGTTTAGCCTCTCATGGTGCGGCCATCGCCATCGTTGTAGCCCTGTTGTGGTTCACAAAAAAGTATTTGCGCCCCCTAAACAAGTCATTTTTCTGGTTGATTGACCGGGTGGTCATCACTGTGGCATTGGCTGCTTGCTTGATCCGGGTCGGAAATTTCACCAATTCAGAAATCTATGGCCAACCCGGCAACAGCTCAGTGGAAACCGTGTTCTTGCGTCCCGTACTCACCTACTTTGACAATTTCTTTGAGGCAAGCATTGCAGATGCACAGTTTGCAAGCAATGGGCAAAGCCTCGTTAAAGATGGCTTAACCCTGCCCGGCTACACCCTTTCATTGACGCCATCAGATCGATTACTTCAACTTGACGAAGCCAGCCTGCAGTCATCCATGCAGCATTTGATCGATGCCAAATTGGCACCCCTTTTGAACAACATGCGAGAGGACAACCAAAACCTCATCATCCCTGAAGGGGTTCAGGTGATGGCCGTTCCGGGGGATGGAGGAATTTCACGCTATGAAGTAGCCACCTTTGGCATACCGCGCTTTCCTTCTCAGCTCTTTGAAGCAGCTGGCTATCTGGTGGTCTTCCTTTTACTGCTCCTCTTCTACCGTCGAGGGCAGGCAAAACGCGAGGGCTTGTTGTTTGGCTTGTTTTTGGTCGGGATTTTCGGACTTCGAATTGCCATTGAATTCATCAAGGCCAACCAAAAAGCCTTTGAAGCAAACATGGAATTAAACATGGGTCAGTGGCTTAGCATTCCACTCGTCGTGATTGGTGTTGGCTTGATTTTTCGATCCTTCAATCACAGCAAATCATGAATCGGACTAAACGAAACTTTGGACTCGTCCTGTTAATTCTTGCCATGGCAGCCTTTCTGCTCACGCAAATTTCACCCTTACTCACACAAGGCCCTTCGTCTGCAAAGCGGCAAACAACCAAAGCCTATGAGCCCCCATTCACGCATGAGGCAGATGGCCAGTTTCTTGACAGCAATGGCGATGTGATTGCCAATTTTCGGGTAGAATTGGCAGAAAGCGCTCAAGATGTACAGGTTGGCATGATGTACAGGAAATCCATGGCCGCTGACATGGGCATGTTATTTTTGATGCCATCAAACCAAATGCAAAGTTTTTGGATGAAGAACACCTATGTGTCTTTGGATATCATTTTCCTGAGTGTAGACAACCGGGTGGTGAGCATTCAAGCAGATGCCGTGCCATTGAGTGCGCAATCCTTGCCGTCTACTGGACCTGCAAACAAAATTCTGGAACTACCCGGTGGCACCTGTGCCAATCTCGGGATTGAAATTGGTAACTTATGGTCATGGGAACGCTTATGAAACAGCCGCTGATTGCCCTTTTGTTTAGCGTGTCAGGGTTGGTCTATGCACAAGGAACAACATGGACAGATTTTATCATTTCCACTGAAACCGGAGGTGCTTATTGGGCATGTGAGCCAAGCATCGCCATGAACCCCAATGGCACAGAGCTCATTGGGGGATCCGTGTTGGCAGCCATCCACCGAAACAACTTTTCTGGAGGACGCGACAGCAGCTCATGGACTCAGGGGAAATTGACATCCAGTCATGGCGTTTATGGCGACCCCATCGTCGCCTACGGCCCACAAGGGCGAGCCTATTACCTGCATTTAAGCAATCCTTCTTCCAAGGCACATCGCAAAGGCAAGTGGTTAGATCGCATCGTGATTCAATGGAGTGATGACCATGGCGCAACCTGGTCTGATGGTTCTGGCATTGGCCACAACCCGCCCAAGGATCAAGACAAGGAAGGCATTGCCATTGATCCCTTGACAGGTGTTTTGCATGTGAGTTGGACCGAATTTGACCGCTATGGCAGCAAAAAATTGAAGGACCATTCGCGCATTCGCTATGCACAATCTGAGGACCGTGGTGTCAGCTGGTCTGATGCGGTAACACTTTCGTCATTTGAAGGCAACTGCTTGGACAATGACCAGAGCACCGAAGGCGCCATTCCCGCAGTGAACCCAAATGGAGGGGTTGTTTGCCTGTGGAGCTTCAACGATTCCCTCTGGATCAATCGGTCTGACGATGGCGGGTTGACATGGTTGCCTCAAGAACAATTTGTCGCTGTGCAATCTGGGGGATGGACCCATAATTTTTCCGGATTTGGCCGATCCAATGGCATGCCCGTCACCGCCTTTTCTCCTGACGGCATCTTGCATGTAACGTATGGTGAGCAACATAATGGTTCAAGCTGGGTGAGCCATATCAGTTCAGCTGATGGTGGTAGGCACTGGTCTAAAGTCACGCAGCTGCCTCAACCTGAGTCTGTCAAGCACCACTTCATGCCATGGATGGCTATTGACCCAAGCAACGGCTCCTTGCACGTCATTGCGTACAGCCAAGACAGTGGTAGCACAGCCAGTCAAGCCTTTTGGAGTCAGTCTAGCGATGGCGGGAAGACTTGGACAAACCAGGCTATTGGCACAGTCTTTCAGCCCGACCCTGACCATTTCTTTGGTGACTACAGTGGTATTGTTGCCAATCATGGCCAAGTTCACATGCTGTGGACAGAGCAAGTCGACAGCAAAAACACCCTTTGGTATGGTCGTTCCATGCCGCTTGAGCAGACTGAATCTGTCAATAGCCTTCAGCCATGAACCTATTGCTTGCTTCCACATCCACGGTTCACGGTCAGCCTTATTTGAGCTATTTCAAAGAAGCATGGTCTGCCCATTTTGCCAATACGCAAGGCAAGCCAGTGATTTTTGTGCCCTATGCACGCCCTGGCGGCATGTCCTTCGATGATTACAGTGCTATAGCTACCAAGGCCTTTGCTGAACATGGCATCGCCATGCGAGGTATCCACAGCTACCCTTCCATTGACGCTGCCATGGCAGATGCTGGGGGTGTTTTCATTGGTGGCGGAAACACTTTCTTGCTGCTGAAAACCTTGTATGACTCTGGTGCCTTTGCTGCGATTGATGCTGCAGTCAGGTCTGGCTTGCCATACATGGGAAGCAGCGCGGGAAGCAACATGGCCGGCATGACCTTGGGAACCACCAATGACATGCCTATCATCTACCCACCAAGCTTTGACACCTTTAGCTGGATACCTTGCAATCTGAACCCACATTACCTGGATCCAGAGGACCATTCCACGCACATGGGCGAAAGTCGGGCCACACGTATTGCTGAATTTCATCAGCACAACAACCAAGCAGTCATTGGCCTTCGTGAGGGATCATGGCTGAAGGTTGAAGCAGGCGAAATCTCGCTTTTAGGGCCCCATTCTGCCAGGGTATTCCATTCTGGAAAAGCAGCTTACGAGCAGGCCCCAGGCCCATTACAGCTTAATGATCGATTAACTTTACCCCGTGAATAAATCGGCGTTGATCATTTTGGATGGCTGGGGTCTTGCGAAGAACCCTTCAGTCTCTGCCATTGAAAGGGCTAAAACCCCTTTCATGGATAGCCTTTTGGGGGCTTTTCCCAACAGTCAGCTGGAAGCCTCTGGCATCCATGTCGGTCTACCTGATGGGCAAATGGGCAACTCTGAAGTGGGCCACATGAACCTGGGTGCTGGTCGAGTGATCCAGCAAGATTTGGCCCGAATCAGCCTCCTAGTGGATGAGGGCGGCTTGAAAAGCCTACCTGCCATGCAGCAACTCATCACCTCTGTCAAGCAAGGCAAGCGATTGCACTTAATTGGCCTGGTCAGTGATGGCGGCGTGCACAGCCACATCAATCACTTCAAAGGAATCCTCAGTCATTGCAGACAGGAAGGCTTGACAGACGTCCAGGTGCATGCCTTCATGGATGGTCGTGATTGTGATCCGCATTCAGGGGCTGCTTTCCTTGCAGAACTACAAGCACACATGGACAAACACGTTGGTCAGATTGCCACGGTGATGGGGCGCTACCACGCCATGGATAGAGATCACCGATGGGAGCGCATAGGTAAAGCCTACGATGCCATGATCCATGGCAAGGGTGATGTGGTCAGTCAGGCAACCTCTGCGTCCTCAGCGCTTCGCGAAGCCTACGCCAAGGGTCAAAGCGATGAATTCATTGAGCCCATGGTGCTCAACCCGCAAGGCATGATTCAACCTGGTGATGCACTCCTTTTTGTCAATTTCCGCTCAGACAGGGCCCGTCAACTGACCAAGGTTCTTTCCCAATCTGCTGAAGCTGAACTCAAGCCATTGGATTTGGATTTTTACACCATGACCCGTTATGACGACAGTTTCGAAGGACTGACAGTCCTTTTTGACAAGGACAAGGTTCAAGACTGCATGGGCCAAGTCCTTGCTGATGCCGGGTTGAGACAAATCCGCATTGCAGAAACAGAGAAATACCCGCATGTCACCTATTTTTTCAATGGAGGCCATGAGGCTGAGTTTGAAGGGGAGCAGCGCATCCTTATTCCTTCACCCAAGGTGGCCACCTATGACTTGCAGCCTGAAATGTCTGCCTACGAGATTCGAGATGCCATCATCCCCCTGTTGACCGACGATGGCCCTGACTTTATTTGCCTGAATTTCGCCAACCCTGACATGGTGGGTCACACGGGCAATATGGATGCTGCCGTGCAGGCCGTTGAGACCGTGGATGCCTGCGCAGAAGCTGTTGTTCAAGCTGGTTTAAGCAACGGCTACACCTTCTTCATTCTGGCTGATCATGGCAATTGCGATTGCATGATCAATCCCGACGGAAGCCCTAATACAGCACACAGCACCCAGCCTGTTCCCTTCCATCTTGTCAGCGCCCTGGATTGTTCATCCATCAATATGGGCGATGGTGCTTTGTCTGATGTCGCTCCAACCATCCTTGAATGGATGGGCGTGACTCAACCTGAGCAGATGACAGGTCAATCATTGATCCAGCATTTTTGACATGGTTATCCTCAAAAACACCGATGAGATCGCGTTGATGCGAGAGTCTGCACAGCTGGTCTCAAAAACGCTTGGCATGCTTGCTGGTGAAATTGCCCCTGGTGTGACAACCCTGCACCTTGACACATTGGCCGAGGCCTTCATTCGCGACCATGGCGGGGTGCCTGGATTCCTTGGAATGTATGGCTTCCCCAACAGCCTTTGCATGTCCTTGAATGAGCAAGTCGTGCATGGTATTCCAACAGGTGTACCCTTGCAAGAAGGTGAAATTATCTCCATTGATTGTGGTGTGCTCATGAATGATTTCTATGGGGATCATGCCTACACCTTTCCTGTTGGCGAGATTGATGCGGAAAGTCAGCGATTGCTGGACGTTACCAAAGCCTCGCTATACCTTGGCATTGATGCGATGCGAAAGGGCAATCGCGTGGGTGACATTGGCTACGTCATTCAAAAGCATTGTGAAGATGAAGGCTATGGTGTGGTTCGTGAATTGGTCGGTCATGGACTGGGTCGCAAATTGCACGAAGACCCACAAGTGCCTAACTACGGCAAACGTGGCTCAGGTAAATTGCTGCAAGACGGCATGGTTCTCGCCATTGAGCCCATGATCAATATGGGTACCCATCGCGTGAGGCAGCTCAAGGATGGATGGAGTATCATCACTGCAGACAAGCAGCGATCTGCCCACTTTGAACATGACGTGGCCCTTGTAGAGGGTCGCCCCGTGATGCTGTCAACCTTTGACTACATCTATGATGCCCTTGGACTACCCAAGGAAGATCCCCTTTTCGCATGATTAAATTCGCTCTTCGCTGGATCCCTAGACCTTGGTTGATCCGCATGAGTGCCATCATGCGTTGGATGGCCCCACTGCTGTTTGCTGGCGACCGTTTTGAAGACCCCATTGATGGCAAGTCTTACCGAAAGTTCCTACCCTATGGCTATGGTGGTGCAATCCGCGACAATGCCCTGGCTCCTGGCAGCCACTCCCTCGAGCGTCACCGCTTAATGTGGTTGTACCTCAGGGATTTCAGTGACTTCTTCACGGCAAGTAAACTGGCCATGCTACACATCGCCCCAGAGCAATGCTTTCACCAGCGATTCAAGCAACAAAGCAACCTCGATGTCCTCACCGGTGACATCGAATCTCCCCTTGCAGATATGCACTTTGACTTGCATGACATCCCTTTGGAAGCTGATCGCTTCGATGTGATCTTCTGCAACCATGTGCTTGAACATGTCACCGATGACAAACAATGCCTGCGAGAGCTGTACCGAGTCATGAAACCCGGCGGCTGGGGCATCTTTCAGGTGCCCTACCTTCCTCAACAGGTCCTAACTGATGAGGACCCAAGCGTTACCGACCCCAGGGAAAGGGAACGCAGGTTTGGCCAATACGACCATGTCCGCGTCTACGGCAAGGACTACGCTGACCGTTTGCGTTTAGCTGGCTTTGACGTTGAAGTCTTTCAGCTATCAGATCACATTGACTCAGGCTTGATGCAACGTTACCGCATGCCTGCTGGGGAGCCATTGATGATCTGCAGAAAAAGCAACTAAGCCATAAAAAAAATGCAACCCGAAGGTTGCATTCAATGGATTAAAACGGTTGGACCGTTAGGCAATTGAAGAAGCCATGGCCTCTTCGCGCTCTTGAGCTAACTCTGCATCAACGAGGATGCGTCCTGAATGCTCATCAAACATGATTTTCTTGCGCAAAGCAATTTCCAACTGACGCTGGGGGGGAATGGTGAAGAACGAACCGGTTGAGGCATCGCGTGCGATGCTAACAACGGCAAGTCGGTTCAATACCTTGTTGCGAATCTGATTGTAGCGCTTAAGCAATCGCTCATCACCAATAGCAAGACCCAAAGCATCGGTCTTTTCCATCAAATCTTTTTCTTCCTTCTCAGTTTCCTTGATGATACCCTCAAGCTCACCTTGTTTGAATTCCAAGTGGCTTTTTCGCTCAGTCATCTTCTCTTCAGCTGCCTCAAGGATCAATGATTTTGCTGTCACGTTCTCTTCAAACTCACCGATGTGTTTCTTCGCCAATTCAATCTCTAACTCCTGGTATTCAACTTCCTTTGCAATGGCATCAAACTCTCGGTTGTTGCGAACATTTTTCTGCTGATCAGTGTACTTGGTCATTTTCTCTTCACAGGTAGTGATCAATAGCTTGTGGCCTTTGATCTCCTGCTTGGACACCTTGATGTCCTCAGTGATTTTCTCAACACGGTTAGACAGCCCAGCGATCTCATCCTCTAAATCTTTCACTTCAAGAGGGAGCTCACCTCGTAGGTTGCGGATTTCATCGATGCGACGATCTACAATTTGTAAATCGTACAATGCTTTCAGCTTGTCTTCCACGCTCATCGTGGTTAGGGTCTTTTTTGCCATGTCAAGAAATTAAGACGGGGTTGGTCGGTTGATCCGATTGAAGGACTGCAAAATTAGGGAATTCCGCTTGAACTTTTCGCATGATTAAGTCCTTTGTGTATTGTTCGCTTTCCCAGTGCCCAATATCCATCATGCAGATGTTGCCATCGGGTTCAAAAAACCTGTGATAGCTTACATCTCCGGTGATATAGACATCTGCATTTGCCTGGATGGCAAGGGGCAATAAATCGGATCCTGAGCCCCCACACATGGCTACCGTCTGAATTCGATCCGTTGCAAATGCACTGTGTCGAATGACCTTCAGCCCAAAACACTGTTTGACATGGTTGATGAAGGCCTCAGGAGTCATTGACTCAGATAAGGTCCCTACCACACCATAACCAACCTCTGGATGCGGCTGATCCAAAGCCAGCCATTGGTGTGAAATGGTCTCAAAGGGGTGTGCATCCTTCATGGCTGCCATGACCCTGGAACGGTCACCTGCTGACACCATTACCTCCACCTTTTGCTCTTTGTCTACATGGCGCTTGCCCACCTCACCTACATGGGGGTTTGCACCTTGAGTTGGCATGAAACAACCCTCTCCGTCGGTGACAAAGGCACAATCTTGGTAATGACCAATGCGCCCTGCACCAGCAGCAAACAAGGCCTCCATGACCTTGCTCATGGATGCATTAGGCACCATGACTGATAGCTGAAAAAGCTCCCCAGACCTTTTTTGTAAAATCTGAAGGTCAGTGACCTGCATCCTTGCTGCCATCTCATGGCTTACGCCACCCGGTATACTATCCAGGTTGGTGTGCAAGGAATACAAGGCAATGTCATGCTTGATTGCCTTTCTGAGGCAGCGTTGAACCAAATCACTGCCAGAAAGGTTACGCAGTGGCTTGAATACAATGGGATGATGTGTCAGGACGAGATTGGCTCCCGATTCAATGGCTTGATCTATCACCGACTCTGTCACATCCAAAGCCACCACAGCTCCGGATAGCTCCATCTCAGGATCGCCAACAGCCAGTCCGCTGTTGTCATAGTCCGCCTGCAGGCTTAATAGCGCCCATTGTTCCAGGGTCTTGATGAGTTGTTTGAGTCGCATACAGTTGAAAATAAAAAGGCCGCCCCAAAGAGACGGCCTTAAAGATATCTGAAAGAATCCGAAGCTTAGCCCTTCTTCTCCATTTCTTTCTTGAGTTTCGCCAATGTCCCAAGATCACCCAAGGTGGTCTTCTCAATTGCTTGGTTTACCTGCTTAGTCGAACGGCCTTTACCAGCAGACTTGTTACCAGGACTGCCTTCACCCGACTCAACCTTCATCTCTGTGTGGGTTTGCGTGTGAGACACAACAACCCGGCGGGCGTCGCGGTTCACTTCAATGATGCGGAATGGAAGCTTTTCACCGACAACAATGTTGCCACCGACTTCTTTACTTGCATGACGTGGTGGGCAATAAGCCTCAAGGCCTGCCTCTTCAAAAATCACAACGTAACCCTTCTCTACTGCTTCTGTCACCATGCCTTCATGGATGCTTCCTGCAGGGAATTCGTTTTCGTAGTTGTCCCATGGATTAACCTGAGCTTGCTTGTGGCCAAGGCTTAAGCGACGGTTTTCCAAGTCAATGTCCAAGACCTTGATCTCAATCTCTGCACCAACAGTGGTGAACTCAGATGGGTGCTTGATCTTCTTGGTCCATGACAAATCAGAGATGTGAACCAAACCATCGATGCCCTCTTCCAATTCAAGGAAGACGCCAAAGTTGGTGAAATTGCGAACCTTGCCTTTGTGCAAAGAACCCGTTGGGAACTTCTCAACAATTAGGCTCCATGGATCTGGCGTCAATTGCTTAACACCCAGTGACATTTTGCGATCCTCACGATCGATTCCAAGAATGACAGCGTCAATCATGTCACCAACCTTGAAGAAGTCTTGCGCTGAGCGCAAATGTGAACCCCAGCTCATCTCACTTACGTGAACCAAGCCTTCAACACCAGGTGCCACTTCAACGAATGCACCGTAATCAGCAAGAACAATCACCTTGCCCTTGATCTTATCGCCTTCCTTCATTTCAGCACTCAAAGCGTCCCATGGGTGAGCAGATAACTGCTTCACACCAAGCTGTATACGCGTCTTAGCCTCATCAAAGTCAAGAATAACTACATTGATTTTTGCGTCCAACTCAACAATTTCTGATGGGTGACCTACACGGCTCCAAGACAGATCAGTGATGTGAACCAAACCGTCCACGCCACCTAGATCAACAAACACACCGTAGCTGGTGATGTTCTTGACAATGCCTTCGAGAACTTGACCTTTTTCCAATTGGCCAATGATTTCGCGCTTTTGATCTTCAAGGTCAGCCTCAATGAGGGCCTTGTGAGACACAACAACATTCTTGAATTCATGATTGATTTTTACAATCTTGAACTCCATAGCCTTGCCTACATAGACATCGTAATCACGAATGGCCTTCACATCAATTTGTGAACCAGGTAAGAATGCCTCCAGACCAAAGATGTCGACAATCATGCCACCTTTGGTGCGGCACTTAACCAAGCCATTGACAATCTCTTCTGCAGCAAATGCTTCATTCACACGGTCCCATGCTTTGATGGAGCGAGCCTTGCGATGAGAAAGAACCAATTGGCCTAACTTATCCTCTTGTTTGTCAACGTACACTTCCACCTTGTCACCGACTTTCAAATCAGGATTGTAGCGGAACTCGTTAAGGGAAATAATGCCCTCACTTTTGGAACCGATGTCAATGATGACATCGCGATCTGTCATTTTCATAACAAGACCTTCAATCATCTGATTCTCAAGAGTTTCCATCAATGTATCAGCGTACATTTTCTCCATGGACTCGTGGTCACTAGATTTTGTTGTCACGCCTGACTCATGAGCTGCCCAATCAAATGGCGCTTCAACAACGATGACTTGCTCAACGGCTTCATCAGCGTTGTCACCGCGATCCTCAATAGCTGAAACCGTCTTGACTGTGTCGCTTTTTGCTTCTTCAACAACAGCTGGAGC